>CAYPUT010000243.1:0-3778 GCA_964413945.1 uncultured Spirochaetaceae bacterium | reverse complement strand
CGAGACGCTCTTTTTCGACTACCGCCGGCAGCACAACCTGCCGATAAAGGTGGCCCGCATCTTCAACACCTACGGCCCGCGGATGAACATCTACGACGGCCGGGTCGTCAGCAACTTCGTCGTCCAGGCCCTTAAAAACGAGCCCATCACCATCTACGGCGACGGAAACCAGACACGCAGCTTCTGCTACGTCGACGACCTCGTAGACGGCCTCATCGGGCTCATGAACTCACCCGAAGATGTCACCGGCCCCATCAACCTCGGGAACCCCGAGGAGTACTCGATGCTCGATCTCGCCAAGCTCGTCATCGAGCTCACCGGCTCCGCGTCCAAGATCGTCCACAGGCCGCTCCCGGCCGACGATCCCACTCGCCGGCGCCCGGACATCACCAAGGCGCAGGAGATTCTCGGCTGGCAGCCGACCACCCCCGTAAGGCAAGGCATCGGCCGGGCCATCGACTACTTCCGAAAGGTGCTCGCGACGGAGTAGCGCCGGCCCGGAAGACAGGAGGGGGAAGTCTCCCCCTCGCTCCAGACCGGCCCCGGCCTACAAGCCGCCGGCATCCCGGGCCGCGGCAGAGCCCGGCCGGCCGCCGAGCAGCCTCCCGGCCCCGGGAACAGCCCCAGGCCGGGGTCCAGGCGCGGCTTTCCCGGCTCCGCTCACGCTCCGCCGGCCGCGCCCCCGGTCTTCCGCTACCCCCTCTAAGAGGTTCGGCAGCTACTGACAGGACTATCCGCACCTATGGAACACGACTCGGACCCCGAGCTTCGGCACATCATCGAGACCCACAGACGGCTCAACGCGGAAGCCCGCGTCCGGACTCAGGAGCGCCTCGAGAGAGCCCGGGGCGAGGCAAAAGCGGTAGCCGAGCGCCTCGCCGAAAGCGACCCCACCGTAACCAGGGTCGTCCTCTTCGGAAGCGTGGCTGCCGGCAGCGTCCGGAACGAGAAGTTCGACATCGACCTGGCCGTCGAAGGGGGCACCCTAACCAGCCTCTGGCTCCTAGCTGAGGAGAGCGAGTTCTCCGTCGACCTGGTAGACCTGGACAGCGTATCCCCTGCGTTCCGCGAGATGGTGGAAAAGCGCGGGATAGAGCTCTTTTCCCGGAGAGGAACATCATGAACCGCGATTCCGAAGCCTTCGGCGCTCTTATCGACGACCTTACCCTCGCGGTCAAGCACGTCGAAGACCAGGCCGAGCGCTACCGAGCCATGCGCCGCCGGGCCAATACGGTGGCACCCAACGACGCCGAGGGTCTGGAGATGGCCACCGCCGCGGTTGGGTTCGAGGTCCACAACCTGTACAACGCCATGGAGAACTACTTTCTCCGCATCGCGAAGTTCTTCGAGAACCAACTCGAGGGCCGAGCGTGGCACCGGGACCTCGTAAACCGAATGGCCACCAGCGCCGCGGGCCTTCGGCCGGCGCTCCTCGACGCCGGGGAGCTCTCGCCCTTTCACGAGCTCCGGGCCTTCCGCCACGTGTTTCGCGTCATCTACGACGACAGGCTCGATCCCCGGCGCCTGGCCATTGTGGAAGAACAGATAGCCCCGGCACTAAAGAGCATGCGCTCCGCCCATTCGGTCTATCTGCGGAAACTCGAGGCGATAAGGCAGAATCTCTAAGCCTCCGTGGAGAATAACATCACCGACGCCCGCTCGTTTCCCAACCATGCCTAACGTAACCCCCGACGATGTCCGGGCCTTTGTCCGGCGGAAGCAGGAAGCTCTCTCCAAAAATCGAAAAGAGCTCCACGCCCGGGCGCAACAAGACGCCGACCGGATCCTTTCGATGATTATCGAGAAATACCAGCCGACGCGGGTTATCCAGTGGGTGTCGGTGCTACACCCCGAAGCCTTCGTAGGGACAGTCGGCGGACCTGCGGCCTAGACAGATCAACCGCACCCCCGAAGTCAGTGGATAGCATCACATGAACCACACCATACCGGAAATCTTGTGCGACACCCTCGAGCCGTTTCCGGATATCGCCTTGGCAATTCTCTCCGGGAGCTTTGCGCAAACCAGGGAGCGACCCGACAGCGATATGGACCTCGCCGTGGCGCAATCCGCCCCGACGCCACGGGCCGGGAGGTTCAGGTGCGGGACCTTGCCCGGGCACAAGGGGTCTTTCTGCGGCAGGGGCTTACCAAGGGCACGGTTCTTTTGGCCCGGAAGCCGTCGGTTCGCGTCGAGCTCGGGGCTCACCTTATCGCCGATCGAGGGTGGCCGGCCCCGGCCCAAAAGCCGCCGGCAACCCGGGCCGCAGCAGAGCCCGGCCCCGCTCTTCCGCTACCCCCTCTTCGGGACGAGGGGCCGACATCGGTGCCGTGGTACACGCGTATCAGGCAATAGCAATTGAGTCCGCAATGTGATATACATGTATATCAGTGGAGGCTGCCATGATTGCCGTGAGATTACCACAAGAGCTGGAAGAGCGATTAGATCGGCTTGCGAAAGAGACCGGCCGGACGAAAACCTTTTACGTGCGAGAAGCGATAGCTGAACACATAGCGGAACTCGAAGATATCTACCTTGCCGAGCGAGTTCTCGAGCGCGTTCGTGCGGGCAAAGAAGACACTGTGCAACTTGACGATATGATCGCTCGGTATGGCGTGGAAGATTGAGTTCGCGCGGAGCGCCGAGAAGGAGTTTTCAAAGCTCGAGCAACAGGTCGTGCGGCGTATTCTTCGCTTCCTAAAAGAGCGCGTGGCTGCCGATCCGCGGTCGATTGGGGAACCCCTCAAGGGCGAGTTGTCGGAGTTTTGGCGCTATCGGGTCGGTGACTATCGGTTGTATGCCTCAATCGAGGACAAGCACGTAACAGTTTTGGTTGTGAAGGTTGGACACCGTCGGGGAGTATACCGTAAGAAATAGCGAGGCGCACCGCTACCCCCTCTAAGAGTTTCGGCCGCAAGGCAGCCGATTTCTGATAACGTGATTTACCGTCGAAGTCGTCCAAGACATACGCAAGATCGTCCTTTGCGTTCTTTCACAGCAATTATCGAGAGAGATCGGGAGACCGGTCTCTACGTGCTGGAAGAGGGGCCTCGAATCTAATCGCCGGCCAAGGAGGCAACATGAAAAAAGTGTTTACCGCGGTAATACAACGGGAAGAGGATATGTACGTAGCCCTCTGCCCGGACCTGGATATAGCAAGTCAAGGCACGACTATCCAGGAGGCCCGCAGCAATCTTCAAGAAGCTATCGAGCTCTTTCTTCAAGAGGCGGATCCTCAGGAGATCGAAGAACGACTTCACGAGGAGCAGTACGTTTCTTCGGTAGAGGTGGTGGTTGGCTAAGCTTCGACGGCTTTCCGGGTCCCGGGTTTGCAAGATTCTCGCTGAGCATGGCTTTGTCGAGATCAGGCGGAAGGGAAGCCACATTATTATGCAGAAGCGGAGTGGCAATACCACCATCACCCTGCCCGTGCCCGACCATCCGGAGCTTAAGCCCGGCACTTTGAGCGCGATTATTCGGCAATCCGGAATAGCCGGAAAGGCCTTTGAATAGGTCGTTATCAGAACCATCGGTGGCGCGGTAGGGGGCGCTCTCCCCCTCGCTCCAGACCGGCCCCGGCCGTTTCGGCCGACAATCGCGCCCTTTTTTGAAGTATCAGAGCAGCTACGGCGGTATTCCTGGTAAAGGAGGAACGCGCCGATGGCACTTCCCGTCTCCGACCGGCTGTTTCGCTCTTCGCTAATAGCTACATAGAGGTCGAGCTTCGGGAGCAGTTCACCGATCTGCGCTACCTGCTCGCGGTGTGGGGCGACGTGCTCA
>CAYPUT010000242.1:0-3783 GCA_964413945.1 uncultured Spirochaetaceae bacterium | reverse complement strand
TTTACCCTGGCTATCGTGATTATGGCGGGTATCCGAGAGCAGCTCGAGCTTTCGAGTATTCCGAAGCCCTTTCGGGGTGCCGCGATAACCCTGATCGTGGCCGGAATCCTGGCCCTGGCCTTTATGGGCTTTAGCGGCCTTACGTCCGCTTAGAACGCGCTCTTCATAGGAGGAGAGAATGATTATTACAGCAGCAGTGCTCATGGGAACCATCGGCCTGCTCTTCGCCATATTTCTGGTTTTTGCGAGCCGCCAGTTTGCCGTGGAAACAGACCCCAAGCTGGAGGAAGTCGAAAACGCGCTTCCCGGCGTTAACTGCGGCGGCTGCGGCTACGCATCCTGCGCCCTCTACGCCCAGGCGATCGTCGAGAAGGGGGAAGAGCTCAATCTCTGCGTCGTCGGCGGGGCGCCGACCACCCGGGCCGTCGCCCGGGTGATGGGGGTGGAGGTATCCGGGGAGCAAAAGGAAAAGCTCGTCGCCGTGGTCTTCTGCCAGGGGGACAACGAGGCCGCCAAGTTTCCCGGGGTCCACAGAGGAATCGAGGACTGCGCCGCGGCCATCTATTCCCAGGACGTCAGCAAGCGGTGCAAGTACGGTTGCGTCGGCATGGGCTCCTGCGTAAAGAGTTGCCCCTTCGACGCCATCCACTTAAGCGAAGGCGGTATCCCCTACGTGGACGCGGTAAAGTGTACCGCCTGCGGAAACTGTGTCCGAGCCTGTCCGAGAGACCTTATCGAGCTTCACCCCGTGAGCCACAACTCCTTTGTCTACTGCAAGAGCCAGGACCCGGGACCCATTGCGCGCAAAGTCTGTAGGAACGCCTGCATAGCCTGCAAGATCTGCGTAAAGGCCGCCGAGAAGGACGAAAACCCCGAGGCCGTCACCATGCAGGGAAACCTCGCCGTCGTTACCCCGGAACCCTACGGCGCCAAGCCGGAATACGGCGCCAAGTGTCCGACGACCGCCTACACCAGCGGCTCGAACAGCATCCGGAAGGCCGAGGTGCTCGGGCATCCTCCTGCAGGGGAAGAGCCGGAGGAGGAAGCCGTTGGGGCTGCCGCGGGGGGCGAGACGGACAACGGGGGCGCAGAAGAGTGAGCCTAGAAGAGCACCGCCTCGTCGAGGCGGAATACGGAATCGTCCGGGAAGTCGAACAAACGGCTTCCGGCGGCTCGCAGTACGGGGTGGAGATAACCGTTCCCGGCGTCTGCGACAAATGCGTTATCAAAGACAACTGCTACGGCAAGGGCTCTCTGGTCTGGGCCAACGCGCCGCGCCCCCTGCGCCCGGGAGACGCGGTCTGCCTGGAGATGAAGAACGGCACGGTGCTGGCGGCGACGGCCTGGGTCTACGGCTTGCCGCTTGTCGCCGTTCTCCTGGGGACGCTGGTGGGTCACGAGCTCCTCTTCGGCGGAATGGCTTCTGAGCCCCGGGTGCTTCTTTCCTTCGGCGCGGGTCTCGCGCTGATGGGGTTTGTTGGCCTCGTTATGCACCGCTTGAGCCACTGGATAGCCCAGAGGGTCCGGATTACCGCCGAGCCGATTGCAGAACCACCCCGCCGATAACCAGCCCGGCTCCCAGGTAGCCTGCAACGCCCAGATGCTCCTGCCAGACGAAGTAGGCCAACACTGCGGCAACCACCGGCTCCATGGTCGCTACGACCGCCGCCTGGGACGAGCGGAGTCTCAACAGGCCCTTGGAATAGATAAGGTAGGCACCGTAGGTCGACACGAAACCGATAAACAGAAGCGCTGCGGCGGCCCGGGGAGGGGGAACCGAAAGCGAGGCAAAGGGCAACAGCCCCAGGGCACCGATTATCAGGATCCAGGAAAAGATGGTGATGGGCGAATAGCGCTCCAACAGCCGGCGTCCCAGGATGTAGTAGAGGGCGTAGGTGAATCCCGCGATTAGACCGAAGACAATGCCGGCCCAGTGGAGCCCGCCGCCGGGGCCGGCGCCCGGAACCGTTGCGCCGCCCGGCGCCCGGGAAAACGAGACGAGCGCAACGCCCGCCATGGCGACCACGATGCTCACCAGGGTCCGGGCTCCGATCCGCTCGCCCAGGAATATCGCCGCCATCACGGCGACCCACGCGGGCGCCGTGTAGAGAAGCACCGATGCCCGGGCAGCTCCGCCGAATCTAATAGCCAGCTGATACGACCCGTAGAACCCGGAAACTGACACCAGAGCGAAGACAACGAGAATCGCAACGTCCCGGCGTCGGACCTTAAAAGCCCGGCGGACCGCCGCATGCGAAACGAAGAAAACCCAACCGACGACCGCCCGCCAGAAGGCAACCGTCAGCGGGTCGAGCCCCTCGGCGAAGGCTACCTTGGCCAGGGGACCCACGGCGCCCCAGAAGGCGGCCGCGGTCAAGATAAGGAGTACGCCTCCCAGCGTTTGCTTTGCAGTTTCCGTCATAGGCTCTCAAACCGCAGGGTAATCTACCGGCGGTCTTTCAAAAAGCCCCCGCTTCCGGCATTCTACCCCGGATGGATACGAAAAAGGACGGGCCCGGGAAGGATGGGCCCCAGAAGGACGGGCGTCGTCGGGGCGACATAAAACCGGGACAGCACGTCTCGATCGTCCTCAAGCGGGACCAACAGACCGGCGCGCTCACCGAAGGAATTGTCGAGCGCATCCTGACGAACTCCCCGAATCATCCCCACGGTATCAAGGTAAAGCTCTCCTCCGGAGAGGTCGGCCGGGTCAAGGAGATTCACGACTGACCAGCCGGCGAGGCGTCGGCCGAGTACCAGTTGATCTTTCTCGTCGCAATCATCACCACCGTCAAGAGCGCGAAGAGACCCGTCGATCCGATCAGCAGGGCGTAGTCTTCGCTTTGAAGCGCCGAGAACAGAAAGAGATACTCCGAGGCGATCATGCCTCCCAAGAGATAGGCCTGCCATCGCTTGTCCACGATGCCGGTAAGGTATGCCGCAACCAGGAGCACCGTGGCCCCCGCGGCGCTCCAATAGGCGGTACCAAACCCGATATGCTCGCTGAGCGAGAGGAGCAGGAGATAGAAAACCGTCTTCGCCGCCGCTACCAGGAGGTACTGAATCGGATGGATCCGCGCCGTCGTAAAGATCTCCAAGAGAAAGAGCGCCACGAAGGGCAGGAGAACAAAGAGGACGCCGTACTTCACCGACCGCTCGGTGCGCTGGTAGTGACCGACCGGTTGAAGGAGCTCCACACCGATGGTCTTGCCGTAGAGCCAGGGCTCCTCGGTACCGGACCACTTCCAGATCTCCGGCATGCCCATTCCGAGGCCCGTAAGCTCCCAGTCCGCGGAGAATCCATCCTCGGTTACCGATCGGAACGTAGGCAGCACCTCGCCGGAAAAGCTCGGGCTGGGCCACTCCGACTCCATGCTCGCCCTGGTAACCATTGCCGTGGGGACGAGGTAAATACTACCGCCGCCCTGGAGGCCGAGGGCGATATCGACCTCGTAGGATCCTCCGGGCGTCGCTTGGGGCAGAGGTACCGAGACCCCCGCCCTGGAGTATCCGACCTGCCGGCCGCTGCTGTGCACCTCGGTCCGGCGGCCGTCGACGGTCGCCGTGGGCTGAGTCCTGAGCCCCCGTATACCCTCGATTCCCAGGACGACCTCCGCCTGAGACCACTCGATTCGCCCGCCCCGGTCGAGGGGCAGGTTCCCCGAGAGGCCGAAGCCCTCTTCGATCTCAAAGCGCGCGTTCATTGCGGTTGCCGCCTGATATACCGGAATCTCGTAGATTCCCCGGTTGAGTAGCTCCGGCTCCACCGACACATCGACAACT
>CAYPUT010000241.1:0-3853 GCA_964413945.1 uncultured Spirochaetaceae bacterium | reverse complement strand
CCCCCCCGTCGCCCCTAAGGAGGGTGTTTTGAGAGACGGTGCAGGAGGCGAACAAAAAGATGAGGAGAGCGGGCAGCGCTAAGAGCGCGCCCCTTGCCGGCGCCGACATAGAGCCCGCCATCCGGGACGGGCGGGGCCCCCGGGTCGAGAAAGACCATTTCATTCCCCCAACTGTAGCGCGCTTAGTCGTCATTCGCTATAGTCGCAAGATATGAAGGGCGTGATTCTTGCCGCAGGTTACGGTACGCGGTTTCTTCCGGCCACCAAGACCGTTCCGAAGGAGCTCCTCCCCTTAGTCGACCGTCCCGCCTTGGACTTTATCCTCGAAGAGCTCATCGCCTCGGGTGTCACCGAGCTCTTGCTCATCTCCTCCCGGCGGAAGCGCTCCCTCGAAGACTACATGGACCACGAGGTGGAGCTCGAAGGGGCCCTCCGGAGGGCGGGGAGAACGGACCTTCTCGACCGGATCGCACCGCCGGCCTTGCGGACCACGATAGTACGACAGCCCGCCATGCGGGGTACCGGACACGCCCTCCTTCTCGCCCGGGAATTTGCCGGGAGCGATCCGGTGGTCGTCGCCTACCCCGACGATATCCACATCGGCGACCCACCTTTGACGGCCCAGCTTCTAGAGACCCACAAAGCCACCGGGGCCACCGTCTTAGCGACCATCTTCGACCCACCTCACCTCGAGCGCTACGGCATCGTCGCCCTGGATGATGATGGGGAGCACGTGACGGACATCGTAGAGAAGCCGGCCCCGGGAACGGAGCCGAGCCGAGAAGCCTCGATCGGCCGCTATCTCTACACCCCGGACTTCTTCGACGAGCTCGCCGAGGAGTGGGCGGGCTTCCAGGCGGGCGCCGCCGGCTCCGGGCGCGCGGACCCCGGCCCCGAGTTCTTCCACACCGGCGCCCTCAAGCGGCTGATGGTCCGGGGCCGGGTCGTCCGGCGACGCATCTCCGGAGACCGGATAGACGTGGGCACTCCCGCCGGATACGTTCGGGCCTTTGTTTGGTACGCCGCCCGGGACCCGGAGCTTCGCGCGGCGATAGAGGACGAGCTCCGGCGCTGAACCGGCCGGAAGCAACTACAGGCTCCGGGCCCGCGCCTCGTATTTCCGGGCTTCCTCCGGCCTCCCCCTCTTCCGGCACCCTGCAGCATAGATGCGACACTTCCGCGCCAGTTCGGCTTCCGCGGCAGCTCGGTGTTCCGGGACGTCGGCGAAATAGCCGGCATCGACCAGCCCCTTGAGCCCCTCGATCCGGAACACTTCGATCTGCCCGTACCGCTCGGAGATCTGGGACCACTCTCCCGCCTGCTTTATCGTCAGCGCCTCGTCGAGGTACGCGACGGCCGCCCGGTGGGTCGCCCGGAGCCAGAGCTCGTAGTCCTCGGCAATCTCGAGGTCCTCCCGGAATCCCCCGAGCTCCTCAAAAAGCGAACGCTCGAGCATCACCGTGGAGGGGCCGATAATGCACTTCCGGAGGCTGTCGGCAAAGAGATCTCCCGCCCGACGGTGCCGCTGCGCATTCTGGGAAACCTCCCGGCCCCGGCGGACCCACCGCTCCCGGGTGTGAGAGATCCGGCAGAAGCCGTCGGCGTGTAGCCCCACCTGCGACTCGAGCTTCGTCGGTAGCCACCGGTCGTCGGAATCGAGGAAGGCCAGGAGGCGGCCTTCGGCTTCTTCGGCGCCCCGGTTCCGGACGGCCCCTGGTTTTCCACAGTGGGGAATTCGTACGATGCGAACCGGTGGCGGCACCGCTGCGCCCCGGGCGCCCCCAGCGAAGCGGGCAAGGGTCTCCGGCGTATCGTCCGTCGAGCCGTCGTCCACCACGACTATCTCGAAAGCCCGGTAGGTTTGCGAGAGAACGGAGGCCAGGGCCTGACGAACAAGGTGGGGCCGGTTGAATACCGGGATAACGACGGAGATTTCCATGGCGATATAGGCGCATTTTAGGTTTTTTTTCCGAGCGGGTGAATCGCGACGAAATCGACGTCGGTATAGTATGTTAGAATGGGTACGAAAATGTTCGACGAAAAACGAATACTCGAACAGCTCAAGGATATCTTCGACGAGCCGACAGCTGTCCGACTAACGCAGGTATTTGCCTCTGTCTTCGAGCCGCTGTATCCCCTGACGCGATTCAGCGATCGATTCGACTCCATAGACAGAAGGATCGACGCCTTAGTGGAGGCGCAAACCCGAACCGAAGCCGGTCTCGAAGCCCTCGGCAGGCGGGTCGACGCCCTTGCGGAGGCGCAAACCCGCACGGAGGCCGGTCTCGAAGCCCTCGGCAGGCGAGTCGACGCTCTCGCGGAGGCTCAAGCCCGCACCGAAGCCAGGATCGACGCCCTTGCGGAGGCGCAAACCCGAACCGAGGACGTCTTAGCGAGCCTGGGCATCGAAACGAAGAGGATGCGGCAGGAGCTTGGCGGGCTCTCGCACACGGTGGGATACGACTTGGAAAACCGGGCGTATGTAAGCCTGCCGGCGCTGCTTAAGGAACGCTTCGATATCGTGGTGGAGGAGCCGCTCTACCGCCGGTTTATAGAGGACTTCGAAGGCAACCCCTTGGAGGTCAACGTGATCGGTCGGGCGTCGAGGGGGTCCGAACGCCTGCGCATCGTCGGTGAGGCCAAATCGCAGTTGTCCAAGAACGCAATCGAAGAGTTCATCCGAAAGCGACTCAACCGTCTTCCGGTAGACGATGGCGTACTCTTTCCCCTCTTGATTACCCACATGATTTCCGAGCCGGATGCGGAGGAATTCGCTCGAGACCACGGAATCGCACTCTTCTACAGCTACCAGCTGTAAATCGCGGCGACGGGGAAGGCGACCAGAGCGACTCCAGTTGCCCGGCGCCTTCTAGGGTAATACCTTCTTGCTACCATCAGGAATTACAAGGAGGAGATGCCCATGCTGACAGAAGGTACCAAGGCGCCGGAGTTCACCCTGACCGACGATCAGGGCCAAGAGGTAAACCTCTCAGACTTCGCCGGGAAGAAGGTCGTTATCTACTTCTACCCCAAGGACGATACCCCGGGGTGCACGAAAGAAGCCTGCAGCTTCCGGGACAACTACGACGCCATCCTGGCCAAGGGAGCCGTGGTCCTCGGGGTCAGCGCCGACGACGCCACGTCTCACACCAAGTTCAAAACCAAGTACGAATTGCCCTTCCATCTGCTGAGCGACCCGGAAAAGAAGATGATCCAGGCCTACGGCGCCTGGGGCGAGAAGCAGATGTACGGCAAGGCCTACGAGGGAATTTTGCGCTCGACGGTCATCGTCGACGAGGAGGGCAACGTGGCCAAGGTGTTTCCGAAGGTAAAGCCCGAGGGGCATGGGGAAGAGGTGCTCGGCTATCTCTAGTCGATTGGAAGGACAAGGGGCTTTGTTGATGTCACGTCACTGCCTGCCGTCCCGGTGTTGGTAACGGTGTAGCTCTCTATGGTCCGGGTTACTGCCGGCTGGTAGCTGTTGTCGGTATAGGTAATGGTGATGGTCATCGTTTCCCCGGCACCCATCGCCACGCCGGTTACTGTAACCGAGACCGTAACGGGCACCGAAAAGTCCGAGGTGCCGGTGTGGGAAACACCCGCCGGGGTCGGATCAGCCGCTACCGAGGACAAGACCGCCACGGTCACCTCGTCCTCGATGGTAATGTCGAAGTTCCCGGCGCCGCTACTCCGGGTAGCCGTTACGGTTAGGACGTAGCTATCGCCGCTGTTTGCCGCCGGGCCGCACCCGGCCAGGACGAAAGCCGTGAGGGCAGCCACCAGGAGAAAGCCGAAAGCTCGCATCAGTCTTTCACCACCATCACCTTACGATACTCGTCGATATCCCCGGCCA
>CAYPUT010000240.1:0-3860 GCA_964413945.1 uncultured Spirochaetaceae bacterium | reverse complement strand
TCGCATCAGTCTTTCACCACCATCACCTTACGATACTCGTCGATATCCCCGGCCATCACCCGGACAAAGTAGATGCCCCGGGCGACGGCGCGCCCCTGTCGGTTGGTTCCGTCCCAGGTGGTCGAATAGTCCCCGGCGTCCTGGCGCCCGCTCTGGATAATGTCGATGACGTCCCCCGCCAGGTTAAACACGATAATGCGCACCATCTGGGAGCCGTCGAGGGTGTAGTTGAGGGTCGCCCGTTCGCCGCGCTCCGGGTTGATGACGTTGTTGGCTATGGTTACCCCGCCGCGCTGGGTGATCAGCCCTCGCATGTCGAAGCCGAAGGGCCGGACGTTGCGGTACCAGGGCGTCGAGAGCTCGGTCGCCAGGCGGGCGACGTACTGGTCCACCGTGGCGCCGCTTACGTCGACGGTCTGCCCCACGTCAATATCGAAGAAGAAGTCGAAGGTCACGTTGTCGCGGACCCTGCTGTCGCCGGCGGCTATCGTGTGCTCGCTCAGCTGCCCCCCCAGGTCGGTGTCCACTGCAAAGGGAACGGTGGCTCCGGGATTGGCTCCCAAAGTGAGGCCCGGAAGCTCGAAGGGGAGCCACAATCCGTTCTTGACGATGCTGCTCGGAACGTCCGAATCCCCCACCAATGTGGGCGCCCCGGGGCCGAAAGAGGTGTCCCGGAAGGCCTGGATGGTAATCTGCTCCGGGGCCAAGAACTGGCTTCCGTCGAAGTCGCGGATAAGTCCCAGGCCCCCGGCCTCGGGATCCCGTAGCGTCTCATCCCGGGCAAAGACAGGGGTCACGATGGGGCTGCCGGAAGGAGCGATGGCCACGCTGGAGATGCTGACGGTAGCATCAGCCAGGGCATTCGGAACGGCGGCGGCGTCTTCACCGGCAGCCATCGTCAATAGATCGGGCGGCACGATGTCTCCGATCGAAATCGGACCGCTGAGGTTTACCAGCACTTCTTCGTAGCCGCCCGAGCCGTCGCTAGTCACGGGCGTAAGGCCGACCGCGGTGGGGCCGGGTAATCCGAAATCGCCAAAGAGCACGGAGGTTCCCGGCGCACGATAGACCGGCTCCGAAAAGGCGACGAAAATCTCCGTGGAGCCGGGATAGGTTAGGGTGTGGGCGATTATGGGTGGCGCCAGGTCGTCCGGCGTTGCCGGTGGGACAAGGATCACGACAAGGCGCGTCCCGGTAAGCCCGTCGAAGAGGGTGGTGTTCTCCGCGATAATCCATTCGGGTCTTGCGTCGGTATCGAGAAAAGTCTTCTCCTCGAGGAGGATAAGAAACTCATCCAACGGTACCGCGGAAACCACGTCGATCACATCATAACCCGACACCGATACCGCGAATCCGCTGAAGTTGCCGTTGTGGTTGGCCGGCAGCACCACCCGAATCTGGTCGATTCTTCCGTTACCGTCGCTATCCTCAGTGTTACTGCTGGAAACGGGAAGGTCTAGTCGCCAGTTGCCGTTGTTGTTTAGGCCGAGAAGGTTATTGGGCGGTACGACTATGGAAACTGTCGCGTCGCTGTAGTCGACAAAGACGAACTGCAGCGTCAATGTGGCGGAGGGACTCGGATCGAAGACCCAGTTCGGAGGAGATCCGTTGCCGGTTAGCACGATCTGCCCTTCGACGAGCGGTGCGCCTCCGAACGTAGCCGGGTTCCGCGTCTCGATATCGGCAGGCCCGCTGCCGGTTGCTACGAAGCTTCCTCCGGGCGCTATTGCGAAGGTAGCGCCGGCCTCAAACCGAATCCGGATGTCACCCGTGTCCCGGAGAAAATCGTAGAAGGTAGTGTTACCGGATACGGTAATGGTGGAACCGGCGGGGGCTTCGAAGTCCACCGTGCTGGTACCGGCGACAAAGCCCGCGTTTCCCCGCTGGTTGTCCCAGCTTCCGAACAGGGTGATGGTATGTGCCCCGGCGAGGATTCGTCCCGTCGGCGCACCTACTACGACATCGGAGCCGACGATAACATCGCCTGAAAGGGTCAGATCACCGCTTGCTACTTCCAACCTGTCGGCGGTCTGCAACACCGGCCCGGGAGCGCTCGACTGATTAGCGCTGATGATCAGGATATTGTAGTCCGCTACGGCGTCACCGTAGTCCTCTATCGTTCCTCCGACCCCGTCGTACTCGACCGTGCCGCTGTTGTTGTCTCGCGGCGCCGATTCCCCGGAGCCTTCCCGCAGCAGGCGCCCATCGTTGTCATAGGCCCCGCCGACATTGAGATCGAACCCCTGAATGTCCAGGGTATCTCCGGTGCCGATAGAGACATCACCGTTTGCCGTAAGGGCGTTGCCCACCAGCCGGAAGAGCCGGTCGTCCGTCGGACTGTCGAAATTGACTGTATGAAAATCCTGATTGGCCGCGGTTCCTCCGGTCTGGATAATGTATGGGCCGGCCCCGTCGGTACCCAGGAAGGTCGTGGTGTTGTTGCCGCTGATGTAGTCGCCGTTGTTTGTATAGTCTCCGCCGATAGTCAGATTCCGGTTCCCCACCGAGGCGTCGAGGGAGCCGTTTATCACCAGCGCGCCCCCCAAGACCAGCTGGTCCACCAATACAACATCCCCGGTAATCAGAACGTCGTCGAGGGTGGCGGGGTTGGCGTCGAGAGAGGTCGCCGTTTCCCGGAGCTCGAGCTCCCCGGCGATGGTGCCGTTGTTGAACGTGGCGTCGTAGCTCTCGCCGATTCCGGCGCTGTAGAGAACGTCCCCCCCGAAGGTGCCGGCGTTGTTGATGGTGATGCTGCCGCCGTCGGAACCGACAAACGTGGCGTTGCCCGTAACCGACACGGCGGCGGAGTCCGTTATCGAGTTCCCGGCAACCGCCGAGACGTCGACGATCAGGTTACCCCCGACGTCGGTGGCCCCGGAAAGAGCGATGCCCGACACTACGTTTGTAAGAGACGCGTCGCCCACCGTGGCGGCTGTATCGAGAGCCACCACGCCTCCGAAGCTGCTTGCACCGTTTAGGTTGATGGCCGCGGGGCCCGCCCCCGCCGTGGTAAAGACCGCGTCGCCTCCGACGTCTATCGTCCCAACGTCGGTGATGTTTCCTTCGGAAGTCACTGTGAGGTTGCCCGTCACCACAAGACCGGCCTGAATCGGAAACGGCGTTACGTCGTAGACCGTTACGGCGGCTAAGTCTCCGGGCCCGAGACTTAGAAAGGTTACCTGACCGGTGAAGGAGTTGGTTACCTCGTCGAGGATGATGAGGCTTCCGCCCGCCGCAGTGAAGTCTGCGGTCCCCCCGACGGAGAGGGGTCCGGTATCACCTATACTGACTGCGGAGACGACCACCAGATTGTTCCCCACGGCGGCATCTGCGATTAGCGTCGTGGAGTCCTCGCTCACCGTGGCATCATTGGCCGTTAGAGAGACCGAACCGAAATTGACCGTATCGCCGGCGTCGTCCCCGAGAACGATGTCGCCCCCGGCGCCGGCATCGAAGGTCGCCAGACCGGTAATCGCAAAGGTCGAGCCGGCGGTGTCGGTGATGTCGTGTCCCGCGCCACCCCCGGTGGTGACGCTCAGGTCCCCGGGAGTCGAGACGGTGTCGAACTGGATCGAGTTTACGTCGTTGACGGTGATGTTGCCACCGGTGTTCTGAAGGGAGACGTTACCGGTAAAGTTGTTGTTGTTGCTCAAGTCGATAGCCGCGGCGCCGCCGTCGAAGGTAGCGGCTCCTGCTCCGGGGGCCTGGACGACGGTATCGGCACCGTTTTGGGTAATGCCGACCGCGGTCACATCGAGGGTCCCGGTGCCGACGGAGACGGCGCCGAGAATAATCGCATTGCCGTCGAGAACCGTGACGTCGTTCGCTCCACTGTTGGAGATATCGACGGCGCCGGTAAA
>CAYPUT010000239.1:0-3883 GCA_964413945.1 uncultured Spirochaetaceae bacterium | reverse complement strand
GGCAAAGTACTGCCCCAGGCCCCTACTCGAGCCGGTTACGACGGCCACCTGGCCGGTTAAATCGAACATGATACGCTCCTCGTGCCTTCTACCGGGCCGGGTCGAGGACAACCTTCAGGAGTCCCTCTTCCGCGTTGTAGAGCCGCTCGAACCAATCGACTCCATCTGAGAGGGGGGCAACCGCAGAAACAAAGCTCTCGGTGTTGATTGCCCCCTGCCGTAGAAGCTCGAGGCACGCGGGGTATTCGCCGTTGGAGGCGTTGGACCCTTGGAGGCGGATCTGCCGGGAGACGACTACCTGAAGGGGAATCTCGATTTTCGGAGAGAGGTTTCCGATCAACGTCATCGTGCCGCCCCGGCGAATCGCCGGAATAGCGCTGTTGATCGAAGGGGTGTTGCCGACGGCGTCCAGAGCCGCGGCGACGCCGTGGCTCTCCCGGCGGCGAATCGCCTCTTCGACGTTCTCCTTCGAGGCATCGATGGTAATGTCGGCCCCGAACTCCTTCGCCTTTTCGAGCTTGAAGGCGTCTATGTCCGAGGCGTAGATGCGCCCGCACCCCCGGGCCCTGAGAACCGCGATGGTCAAGAGCCCGATCATCCCGGCCCCCACTACCAGGACACTGTCACCGACTGCAAGAGGGGTAATTTCGACGCCGTGAACGGCGATCGAGAGCGGCTCGGTCAGGGCCGCATCGACAAAGGAGAGCTCCTCCGGGAGCCGGTAGCTAACCCGGGCCGGAACGACGACGTACTCCGCGAAGGCGCCGTTTTGCCGGTACTCGTCGCAGGAGACGCCGAGGACCCGCCGGTTTTCGCAGAAGTTGATCTGTCCCCGTCGGCAGTAGTAACAGTGCCCACAGGAGAGGGTCGAATCGAAGGTTACCCGGTCGCCGACGGAAAAGCCTCCGGCCCCGGGACCCACCTCTTCGACCACTCCCGAGGCTTCGTGCCCCATTACGACCGGGGGTATCCGCCTTCCGGTCGAGCCGTCGTAACCGTGAATGTCGCTCCCGCAAATGCCACAGGCCTTCACCTGTATCAACAGCTCACCGGGTCCCGGTGAGGGCTTCGGGATATCCTTGTAGACCAGCTTCTTGTATGCCTCGAGTTCCAGCGCCTTCATGTTTGTCCTTATCATAACCTTTCGTTGGAGATAGTCGGATCTCCGAGTATAGACCCCGCCCCAGGGGCTGTCAATTTTGGGACGCGGAAGGTGCCGGACGCGGAGGAGCGCCGGCGGCCCTAGAGCGACAGTTTCTTGAGCTTTGGGGCGATCACCACCCGGCAGTAGCCGGCAAAGGGGTGAGCATTGAAGTAGTTCTGGTGATAGTCTTCCGCCGGGTAGAACCGGTCCAAGGGGGCAACCTCGGTAACGACCGCCGCGGAAAACTGGTTGCCGGCTTCGGCCGTCGATTCTTCGGCGATACGGCGCTGCTCTTCGGTCGAGTAGTAGATAGCCGAACGGTACTGCGTGCCGACGTCGTGCCCCTGGCGATTCAGGGTCGTCGGGTCGTGGGCCTTCCAAAAGAGATCCAGCACCTCGCTGAGGCTGATCTTTTCGGGGTTAAAGGTTACCAGCACCACTTCGGCATGTCCGGTGTCCCCGGTGCAGACCTGTTCGTAGGTTGGGTTCTCGACCTCCCCTCCGGCGTATCCGGAGACGACCGATTCGATCCCGTCTATTCTTTGATATACCGCCTCGAGGCACCAGAAGCATCCGCCACCGAGGACGATTTGGTTGTCGCGTAAGTGTTCCACAAAGCAAAAGTAACAAATCAGGTCATCATCGTGTATCCGAAGCGAGGAGCCGCCGGGCACAGACTATGCGCTGGATCGCGGTAAGAAGGGTAAGGGTCGCCATAATCAGAAAGAGCTCGGTTGCGAAGGCCGGAAGAAGAAGAAAGATCGCGTAGAAAACGACGGTTTCGCTCCCTTCGACGATTCCCGTCGGCATCACCACGGAGGTGGGCCCGGTTCCGGCAGCCATCCGCTTCTCCAAGAGAGCCGAGAGGTACATCCAGGAACCGATGTTTATGTAGAACACCCCCATCAAGACCGCGGCTGCCCCTACCGCATCGGCGCCTCCGGGGCCGAAGGCGAGGGCGAGGGGAACAGCGGTATAGACGACAATATCGAGAACGATATCGAGGTAGCCCCCGTAGTCGCTTTGTGTGCCGGCCTCCCGGGCTATGGCACCGTCGAGGCCGTCGAGAACCCTACCCAGGAGCCAGAGCCCGAGGGACCAGGGGACGCTCCCGCCGTAGGCGGAGACAGCGGCACCGATACCCGCGAGAAAGGCGAGCCAGGTAACGAGGAATGGATTGACGTGCCGAGCGGCTCGGGAAACCACCGGAGCGAGAATCCTGTCTTTAACGGGCCGAAGGAAGCCGTCGAGCACGAGGGTACCGTATGCCCGGGCTAACCGCTGAGTCAAGACGACAGTCCAATGTCTCAACAGGGTTGTCGATACGTCCCTTGACACCCTAGCTCTGGAGCAATAGTTTGGCGTATTACGAGGAGAAAAACCCCATGAAACAACTAACGGTTGCCATCATCCTTTCGATGGTGCTTTTTGCGTCCCCTCTGTTCGCCGGGGGAAACCAAGAAGAAGAGGCGGACGCAACGGATCAGACCACGGAGACCACGAGTCAACCGGCCGATGAAGCTCAAGACCCGGAGGACGCTGTGGCGGAGATCAACGGCGAGGCGGTTCTCCGGAGAGAGTTCGAGTCTGCCTTCGAGCGGTCCCGGAGACAGATGGCTCAGCAGAACCCGATGGCTACCGAAGAGCAGTTGAACGAGCTTCGTGCGCAGGTACTAAACAATCTGATCGACCGGGAGGTTCTCTTCCAGGAGAGCATAACCGAAGGCTTCGGGATCACAGAGCAGCGGATAGACCTTGAGCTCGAAAGCATCCGAGGACAGTTTGCCACGCAAGAGGAATACCAGCAGGCGCTGGACAACCTGGGCGTGACCGAAGCGGAGTTGGAGATTGATATCGCCAAGAGTCTCGCGATTCAGAGCCTCTTGGAAGAACAGGTTCTTGCGACCCTGGAGGTCTCCGAAGACGAGGCCCGCGGCTTCTACGAGGAAAACGCCGAGCTATTTACCCAGCCGGACCAAGTTCGAGCCCGTCACATTCTTATCTCGACCCAGGGACTCGAAGGGGACGCGGTTGCCGGGGCCCGTTCCCAGGCGGAGGCCCTTCTCCAAGAGCTCGAAGAGGGCGCGGATTTCGCGGAGCTCGCCCAGGAGCATTCCGAGGGACCGAGCGCCCCCCGGGGCGGTGACCTGGGCCTCTTCGGAAGAGGGCAGATGGTAGCCCCCTTCGAGGAAGCGGCCTTCGCCCTCGAGGAAGGCGAGATCTCCGGCATCGTCCAAACCCAGTTCGGCTTCCACATTATTCAGGTAACCGACAAGGTAGCCGGCGGCCCGGTTCCCTTCGAGGACGTCCGGGGAGACATAGACCAGTTCCTTCTCCAACAGAAGCAGGGCGAAGCGATCCAGAATTACGTCGACGATCTCCGAGAAGAGGCGGAAATTGTCCGTCACGTCGAGTTCGGCTAAACGCGGCGCCGCCCTCGGACTACTCCTTTTGGCCGCTCTTGCGCCCCTCGCGGCGCAGAGCGGCGCCCCCACCCTTCTGCCGGACAGCCGATCCCCGGCGGTCTATGTCGATTTCGGATTCTCCTATCTCTATCCCCTCGGGCGATTCTCCGACGTGGCTCCTCCGGCACCGGGGCAGACGGTAGAGGCTCGTCTCCTTCTCGAGAGCCTCCCGCGGTTCGAGGCGGGATTGCTGGTCGGCTACGTCCCTCTCGAGGGAAGGGAACCCGAAGTCGACGACGGGAGCCTGGCCCCGGTTCTCGGCACCCTCCGATTC
>CAYPUT010000238.1:0-3888 GCA_964413945.1 uncultured Spirochaetaceae bacterium | reverse complement strand
CGCTTGGCGGAAAACCCCCAGCTGTCGAGATAGTTGAGGAGCTGCCCCCCGTAGAACAGGACGCTCGAGAGCGATCGGTAAAAGACGAAGGGGGTCCCCGAAGAGCCGGAGGTCGAAGTAGAGACGGCGACTTTCCGGAACCGTCGGGGCCGAAGCTCTTCGAGGGGCGCCTCTTGCATCATCTCCCGGGAAACGAGGGGCAGCTTGGTAACATCTTCGACGCCGTTTATTCCCTTGAGGTCGACGTGGCTCTCATCGTAGAGCCGGCGATAGAAGGGGACCTCGTCGTAGGCAAAGTGGACGAGCTTGCGAAAGAGCTCGTCACGGGCGGCTTTCCGTTGATCCTCCGGGGCGCCTCGGTACCACTTTATCCAGGCGTAATGCTCCAGCACCCGGCGGGATCCGGGACCGAGAAGGTAAAGGCTGTAGAGGAGCTTCGGGAGGCCGGCAAGTCGTTCCATCGGTTAGAAAAATATGGTTCTTTAGCCGGGTAAGCAAGGCGCCGTATTGACAGCGGCGGTCCGAAATACGACTTTCCCGTTAGGGTTTTGCAAAGAACAGCAAAGAAACGGCCAAGACACCAAAATCTCCGGACATCCTGGCTTTTGGGGCTGCTGTCGGTCTCCGCCGTTCTGCTCCTCTGGCAGACGGTTGCCTATCTCGGAGTGTTTCCGGAGCTCTTCGTTCCAAAACCGAAGGCGGTCCTCGAGAGCTTCGTCCGGATCGCCACCGACGGCTACCGCGGCGGTACCCTCGCGGAGCATCTCGGAGCCAGCCTCTTTCGGGTACTTTTTGGATTCGGTTTGGCCCTGATAACCGCCGTTCCGATCGGCCTTGCGATGGGGTACAACCGGATTGTCCGGGGCCTTCTCGACCCGATAATCGAGTTCTATCGCCCGCTTCCCCCCTTGGCGTACTACACGATCCTCGTCGTATGGCTCGGAATAGAAAACGAGTCGAAGATCGCCTTGCTCTTCCTCGCCGCCTTTCCGCCCCTGTCGATAAGCGCCCTGTCCGGGGTCCGGGGAATAAGCCCCGACCGAATCCACGGAGCGCTCTCGTTGGGTGCGAGCCACCGGCAGGTCTTTTGGCACGTGGTTTTTCCCTCCTGCCTTCCGGACATCTTTACCGGGATCCGGGTGAGCATCGGCTTTACCTACACGACCCTGGTATCCGCCGAAATTGTCGCCGCGACCTCGGGAATCGGTTGGATGGTTTTAGATGCAAGTAAATTCCTCAGAAGTGATGTTATATTTATGGGGATTATCGTGATGGGGCTTACGGGCCTCCTTCTCGACCGGCTCGTCCGGCTACTCGAGGCACGACTCGTTCCCTGGAAGGGGAAGTAAAAGGAACCGGGAGGTAAAGATGAATCGCCGTCATCGGATTTTGGTTGGGCTTTTGTTATTGGTTGTTGTTTCCGGGGTCTGGGCCCGGGGCGTCGAAGAAGACCGGGAGCTTCCCCGGGAGGTCGTCATCGGGTTTCAGACAATCCCGAACGGGGCGATCGTGGCGAAACATCTGGGGTGGCACGAAGAGAGCCTGGGCGTCCCGATCCGATGGGTCCAGGTCGATTCCGGGAGGGACTTGAACACCGGCATCGCGGCCGGCTCGATCGACTTGGGCCTCGGCGGCAGCAGCACTACCGTGGCCGCCATCGCCCAGGGGTTGGAAGCCGAGGTGTTCTACATTTACGACATCATCGGAGACAACGAGGCTTTGGTGGTTCGGGAAGGGAGCGATATCCGGAAGGTCGCAGACCTGGTCGGGAAAACCGTGGCAGCCCCCTTCGGCGCTACGACGCACTACCATCTTCTCGCGGCCCTCGAGGTTGCCGGTGTGGACCCCGATTCCTTGCGGATTATCGATCTTCAGCCTCCGGACCTCCTCGCAGCCTGGTTACGGGGGGATATAGACGCCGGGTTCGTCTGGGAGCCGACCCTCGCCCGAATGCTCGAGTCCGGCGGCCGGGTCTTGGTAAGCAGCCGGACCCTCGCCGAGGCGGGGTACGTAACCGGGGACATCGGCTTGGTCCGGAAGGAGTTCGCCGAGCGCTATCCGGAGCTCGTGGTCGCCTACCTGGAGAACCAGATTCGGGCGGTGGAGCTCGCAAAGAGCGATCCGGCGGCCGCCGCATCCGCAATAGCGGACGAGTTCGACATTCCCGTATCCGAAGCCCGTCGGCAGCTCGACAGCATCATTCTCCTCACCGGGGAGCAGCAGCTTGGGGCGCCGTATCTCGGCACCTCCGACAATCCGGGGGACCTTGCCCTCGTCTTTAAGGCGACGGGAGACTTCCTCCGGAACCAGGGAACCATCGGCAGCTCCCCACCGACAACGGTATACCGAGAATCGATTAACCCCTTCTACTTGGAAGAAGCCGTTCGCCGCCGGGGGGAGGTTAGGTAGATAGCGAGGATACTAGAGCTTCGGGAAGTCTCCGTCGTCTACCCCACGGCGACCGGAGAGATTCCGGCGGCAAGCGACGTCTCTCTCTCGGTGGAAGAGGAGGAAATCCTCGTCCTTGTCGGCCCCTCGGGGTGTGGGAAGACCACCCTCCTCCGGGTTATGGCGGGAATTCTCCCCCCGACCACCGGAACCGCCTACGACGACGGGGTCGAGATAACCGCGCCGAGTTGGCGCCGGGGTATGGTGTTTCAGAATCCGCATCTCTACCCCTGGCTGACCGTCTCGGGAAACGTCGAGTTCGGCCTGAGGATGCGCAAGGTGCCGAAGAGCTCCCGGAACCGGGAGGTCGAACGGTTCCTCCGGCTTGTACACCTCTGGGATTATCGAGACGCATATCCTTACGAGCTCTCCGGGGGCATGCAACAGCGGACGGCGATCGCGAGGGTGCTGGCCAACGGTCCCCACATTCTCCTTCTCGACGAGCCCTTCGGCGCCCTCGACGCGATGACCCGGGAACGAATGCAAGACGAGCTACTGTCCATATGGCGGGAGACGAAAAAGACCATCGTGCTGGTTACCCACAGCGTAGAAGAGGCGGTCTACCTCGGGTCCCGGGTGGTTACCCTTTCCAATCGACCGGCGAGAATCGTCGCAGACATCCCCTGCCGAATCGACCATACGGCCGGCACCCGGACGTCGCCTGAATTTGCCGCCTTCCGAGAACGGGTCCGGGGGAGCATCGAGATGCCCGACGAAACGGGGCCTAACCGAGGGCGGCCGTAATAATCCGCCGAACAATGTCGATCTCGTCCTGGACAACCGTATGCGCCATTCCGGGATAGAGACGCTCGGTTACCTCGGCGTTCATCCCCCGGAGCTGCTCGCTCGACTCCCGTACCCGCGTTTCGGGAATGTGAAAATCCACGTCGCTGCACCCGAGAAAGACCGGCGTTCCGGCGAGGTCCCCGGAGTGTTCCGGGAGGTCGCCCTCGGGACCGACAAGACCCCCGGAGAGCCCGAAGACGCCACCGTACCGCCGGGGATTTCGGGCGGCGTACTCGAGGCAGAGGCAGGCTCCCTGAGAGAATCCGAGAAGAAAGACCCGTTCGTAGGCAACGCCCTCTTCGGCAATACCGGCGAGAATGGTGTCGATAACCGACAGAGCCGAAGAGAGATGCGGCTCGTTTTGGGTAATGGGGGCGAGAAAGCGCTCGGGATACCAGGTGTGGTCCGAAGCCTGGGGAGCGACGAAGTGGAGGCTAAAGTCTTCGAAATCGCCCGCGAGCCCAAGGATGTCGTCGGCCGAGGCCCCGCGGCCGTGAATCATCAGCATAGCCCCGGCAGCCTCCGAGGGTGCGGGACCCTTGCGCTCGATCGGCTGCCCCGTATGGGGCGACTCCTTCCGGTGCGATGTCATATCTTCCTCTCCGGCTGAACGTTCTCAGGCACGGTTACCTCCGGGAGCAGCTCCTCGATAAT
>CAYPUT010000237.1:0-3906 GCA_964413945.1 uncultured Spirochaetaceae bacterium | reverse complement strand
TCAAAGAGATGCCGGATATCCTAAGAGAGTTTAATTTCGAGCGATCCCTCAACTGGACCCCCGGCCGGGGAGCCGACAGTGGCGACGTCTACGTCGGTTACGCCGGAGGAGACGAGAGCCTTACCCTCCACATCATCGAGTTTATCGAAGGGGTCGATCAGGCAATCCGGGAGCCCATCGGCAACGACGACCGGCCGGTAATCCTGGTCGGGACCGACAACGTGGTTGGTCACTATCGACAGCACTCCAAGCTAAAGACCCTTGCGGGTCAACACGTTCACGGTAGCGCGGGATCGATGAAGGAGACCGAGCTCCACATCCGGGCCCTGGAGATCGTAAAGGGACTCCAGGAAAAGGCGTTAGAAGAGGAGCTCGAGCGGGTTCGCGAAGGAATCGACTCCCGGCAAGGCGTCCACGACATCGGAAGCATCTTGAAGGCGGCCTACGAAGGACGCCTCAGGGCGCTCCTGGTGGCCGAGGACCGGAAGGTACTCGGCTCCTTCGACACCGTGACGGAGGAGATCGTCTACGACGACGGGACCGACCTGCTCGACTTGGCGGCGTGCTACGCGTTTCGAACCGGTGGACGCGTCTTTGCCGTTCCCGAGGAGAGTCTCCCCGGAAAGGGCCCCGCCGCCGCGCTCTTGCATCCCGCATAGGAGGCTAACCGATATGACGATGTTGACCGATACCACACGGGACCGCCTAACACAGTTGATCCGGCAGGATATTTCCGAACCCCCTGTAGAGCCGGAGGCGGACCCTTTCTGGGGCTCCTTGGCGAAAACCGGAACCGATATTTGGCTGGATACCGGCGACATCGAGGCGGCCCGGAGTCTCTGGACCCGGGAGATGAGGGCCCTTACCACGAACAATTCCCTCTTGAACAAGGAAGTCCAGAAGGGCATCTACGACGACTTTATTCGGGAGGTAGGCGAGATTCTCGAGGACCTCGACCCGGAGGATAGCGTCCGGGAGGTCGCCTTCGCCTTGAACGCCCGCCATGGACTGCGCCTGGTCGAAGCCTTCGGAGGACTGGTCAGCGTCGAGCTCCATACCGATCTTTCCCACGACCTCGACGGTATTCTCCACTACGGACGGCGCTTTTTCGACATCTCTCCGGATCACTTCTTGGTCAAGGTCCCCCTTACCGCTACCGGCTTGTTGGGAACCCGGATGCTCCGGGAGCGCGGCATCCGGGTAAACCTTACCCTCGGGTTTTCGGCGAGGCAGAACGCCCTCGTCACCATCTTTGCGAAGCCGGACTTCTGTAACGTCTTTCTCGGTCGTCTGAACTCCTTTGTCGCCGACCACGATATCGGCGACGGCGAGAACGTCGGCGAGAAGGCCGCCCTCTCGTCTCATCGGGTCGTCAAGGAGCTGGCAAAAGGCCGGGAAACTCCGACGAAGCAGATTGCCGCGAGTATCCGGGAGCCGGAGCAGCTGACGCGCCTCGCCGGCATCGACGTTATCACTATGCCGCCGAAGGTCGCCGGACCCGCCCGGGAACAGCTCTCCGGAGAGTTCAGCTCTCAGCTCGAATCCCGGTTGACTATCGACGTAAACCCCAAGGTCGACCAAGACCGTGTTCGGATCGAGAAACTCTGGCAGGTCGAGGACGAGCTTGTCGACCTCGCGGAAAACCTCGACGAGGATCCCCCCCATTCCGGGGAGGCGGTTGTGGACCGGGCGATCGGATACGGTTTCGGGGAGCTCTTCCCGAAGCTCTCCGACGAGGACCGGACAAAGATAGAAACCGACGGAAAGATACCGGACCACGCCTACTGGGCAGACCGAATCCGCCGGGAAGAGATCGCCCTGGACGCCATGATGAACCTCGCCGGCCTCGCGGCGTTTACCGCCGACCAACAGGAGCTCGACGACCGGGTCCGGGGGCTACTCGCAAGCAGCTAGGGAGGCACCCCACTCGGCGAGCCTGCCTTCGATAAACTCGACAATCTGTTGATGCTCTTTCCTGCCCCGCCCTTCCACCGCCATCGGTTCTCCGAAGGCTATGTGGATGGTCCGGGAGGGTCGAATCGGCCCGAAACCCCGGGCAAGCCCCCTTTCCCCCCAGAAGTCCGACTTTACCGCGATCGGAAAGACACGGACTCCGGCAGCCAGGGCCAGCTTTATCCCGAGGGTGTTGAAACTCTCCCGGGAGAAGACCGGTGTTCTGGTGCTCTGGGGGAAGATGACCACCGACATTCCCTTAGCAAGGCGCTCTTGTCCCTCGGTTAGGACCGTCCCGAGGTCTTCCCGGGCGTTCTTTCTCTTTACCGCGATAGGATCCCGGGAACGCATCACGGAGCCGAAAAAGGGATGGGTGGTCAGGCTCTTCTTGACCACGAAGGTCGCCGGCATAAAAGGCGCGATCAGAGAGGGGAGCACCTGGGTCTCCAAGGTGCTCATGTGGTTGCTGATAAAGACGAAGGGACCTTCGTCGGCGGCCTGACGGAGGGTGTCGAGACCGGTTACCTCGAAGCGGCCGCCGTTTCGCTCGATAATCCGGACGACCCGAAGCGAGCTCTCGGCCCATTCCTCGGTGTCGTAGAGGCCCTTGTCGGCGATCCTCTTGGAGTAGATAACCTCGCCGAAATACTGCAGGTAGAAGAACCATCGCCAGAGACGAGACAAGAAGCGCAAGAACGGCTTCGCCGCCCCCTCGGGGGTTCTGTAGCTATCGCCGGGATAGAGGGTTCTCACATCTGCCATTATGCCATAGTCGGTATGGCATAGACGACCACTTCCCCATCAGGATTCGAGGCTCCATACTCGCAAGGTGATGGAACAGCGACTCGGCTCCTTCGACCTGCTGACGCCTCAGGCGATCCTCTCTTCCTTGGAACAAGCCTTCGGCCTCGTCCTCGACGGGACGCTCTCCACCTATCCCAGCTACATCAACCGGGTCTACGGCGTGCGTACCGAGGAGGGTCGGGAATACGTCTGCAAGTTCTATCGGCCGGGGCGGTGGGAGTGGGAGGCGATTCTGGCGGAGCACTCCTTCGTCCTCGAGTGCGCCGCCGAGGACATCCCGGTTATTCCGCCCCTTCCGGACGCCGACGGAGACACCCTCTGCGAGGTCGAGGTGGCGGGACCGGAAGACTCCGAAACCTTTGCCTTCGCCCTCTTTCCGAAGCGCGGGGGGAGAAGCTTCGACGCCGAAGGGGACGACGAGTGGCTCCGCCTGGGAAGCATCGTCGGCCGATGCCACGCCGTGGGTCGGCGGAAGGAGGCCCCGGACCGGCCCGTCTGCACGCCTTCGACATGGACCGCCCCCTTTGTCCGGGAGCTCCTGGATCAAAGCCTCGTTCATCCCGATATCGCCGACGAGCTCGGCGACTTTGCCGACGAGCAGCTGGCCCTCTTGGAGCCCCTCTTTGCCGGGGTCGACCTTCAGCGCATCCACGGGGACTGCCACCGGGGGAACCTCTTAGAGCGCCCCGGAGAGGGGCTGATGATTATCGATTTCGACGACATGATGATGGCCCCCCCGGTTCAGGACATCTGGCTGCTCCTTCCCGGGTACGCCGCCGACTGCGGCCGGGAGCTCACCTTTCTTCTCGAAGGCTACGAGAGGTTTCTCGACTTCCCCCGGGAAACGCTCCGGCTTATCGAGCCCCTCCGTCTGATGCGGATGATCCACTTTCTCGCCTGGCAGGCTCGCCAGCGGGAGGACCACTGGTTCCGCCGGGAGCATCCGGACTGGGGGACCAAACAGTTCTGGATCCGGGAGATGGAAGACTTGCGGACTCAAGCCCGGGTCGTCGGCGACGACGACAGTTTTTCAACGTAGCACCCGTAAAGAAAGTTCCGAGAAAGGCTTGACGCCCGGCCCGCAGCGTTCTATATTCCTGGTGTATTAGTACAATAGCACAGTATGAAACAATTACAGGGAGTAAGAAC
>CAYPUT010000236.1:0-3943 GCA_964413945.1 uncultured Spirochaetaceae bacterium | reverse complement strand
ATTTCTCCTTCGATGTCGACAATGCCGAAGAGGTCCACCGCGCGGCGCGCCGGTTTTCTACCGACATTGCCCGGTGGATCTCCGGCGTCGCCGCCCACGGGGGATCGGGCCTCTTGCGGGATTTCGGGCTGGCGACGCACCGGGAGCGTCCCCGCTACCTTACCCACGCGCCCGATGCCCCGGCAATCCCCATCGAGATCGAAGCTAATCAGGTCTACAACGCGATTCTCGACCATAGCAGGATCGGAAGCATCGATACTCATTCAGTTCGCAACCTTATCAATGTCCGGGGGGACGAGGCGCTCGGCCGCATAGCGGCAAACCAGGAGAAACAGGCGCTGTACGGCTTCTTCCGGGGGATGCTTCTTTCCGGCCGGTTGAACCTCGATACCAGCTACATCAGCTACGACACGAGTGCAATAGCTCGGGAGGAAGCGCGTTACCGAGCGCGGCGCGCCTACGAGATTTACAACGGACGAGGCAAGCGCATGTGGCGGGCACGACTCCGGCGGCGGATAAGACATCTGTATGAGGACCTGCCTGACTACAGCGGAAGCGGGCCCCGGGCCGGCATAGCCGGGAGCATCGGATCCTTTGAGTCCGCGCTTCTGAGCTACCATGTGGCGCAGAGTGAGTTGGAGAGACTTGTCGGAACCGCCGGAGGACAGGTAGACGCCGGGACCCTCGGGGAGGCCATCACGGCCTTAGGTGACGCCCGAGGCGAAGCCGCCCCGGGCACAAGCCCCGAAGCACCGCCTGCTTTCGAGGCCGCCCGGGAGGGGGCCCTTGCCTACATCGAGGGTGCCTTCGCGACGCTTTCTACCTCTGACCGGGCGAGTACCCTCCACGCCGTTCACGGGCTCTTGAGCGAAGTAGAGCGGGACCTCGGTGCCACCGAGGGCTCGATGAATCGGCGCCTCGCGGTGCTCGCGGACGCCCGGGCCGGCGACCAGGCCGCCTACGACTACCTCGCCTCCGTACCCGACCTCGACGAGGCGACCCTCCGCGGCGTCGCCGAGGCGCTCTTTGCCAACCCCGCCTTCAGCCCGGACGGCCTACTGGAATCGCAATTGGCCGCATCGGACGACGTAGTCGTATTCAACCACGCCGGTGCGGCCGAGCGTATGTCTTACCTCTCTGAGGCTCTGGGGCAGCTGGGAACCTACAGCGTCAGCCTCGGCGCAGAAGACGAAGTGCAGCGCCTCTCGGCCGACCGGGCCGAGCTTGCCGCACGGCGGAGCAACTGGGAAGTAACCGTAATCGACCTCCACCGTACCGGCCTCCGGGAGTTCCGCGGCGCCTTTGCCCACCTGGCGCAGGAGCGTACCCGGTGGCGAGACGGTTTCCGCGCCGACTATCTTGTCCGCAGCGCCATGTGGGATCAGAAGTACCAACTCTTCCAGGTAGAGCGGGAGAATTGGGCCACCGATGCCGCCGCCGTAACGGTATCGGGAACCAGTGCCCGTCTGGCCCGGGAGCTGGGGCTCTCCGCCGAAAGCCTGATCGCCGGCATCCAAGACATCGGTATTCCCGCCCTAAGCTTCGATAGACGCTCGATCGACCGGGTGATCGCCCGGGGCCTCGACGATCAGCTCCTTATTAGCATCCTGGACTACGCCGACCGCCTCTCGAGTAGGACGAGCAGCCGCCGCCCGGCCATCGCCGCGGGCCTTCCCACGGTTCGCTCCGGCGCCGACGCGGGGCGCCTGGCGCTCTCGGCGAGCGCCGACATCACCGACGAAATCCACGCGAAGGCCGCCACCGTCGCGGCCCTGCGGCTCCGCGAGAGCCTCGACGAGATGTCGGGCCGCATCGACGAACAGATAGGCGACGCCAACCAGTCCGTGGACAGGAGCTTCTCTATCACCCTGAGGAGCGCCGGCTACAGCCGCTCCGGCTCGGCCTACCAGCGCCGGGCGATCATCGACGAGAGCCTCTTGGGCGGCATCGAGCGGGAAACCCACCGGATCGGTGCCTACCGCTATTTCGACGGGCCGACGCTGGTTTTGACATCGGACATAAGCGCCGTCGGCCTTGCCGGCCTCTCGGGCACCCTCGTAGAAGCCCGGATAGAAGAAGCCCAAGAAGAGATGCAGAGCTACCTGACCCTGGTCTTCGGCCGCTCGAAAGCCGAACGCGGGGGAGCCGGGGCCGGTGATTCCGGGGCCGCGACCCTGGAAGAGCTTACCGAGCGCCTGGACGAGAGCCTGGTCACCCGCCTCACAGCCGAAACCGCCCGCTTCGCCCGAAGCGCGCAGTACGGCAAACACCAAGACACCGAGGGCCTCTTTAACCTCCACGTCGGCTACGCCCCGGTCATGAGGCAGTCGAACCCCGAAAGAGTCAAAACCGCCGGCTACGGCGAATCGGGCCGGATCATGGAGGAGTTCTTCCGCAACGAAGCACGCCTCGGTCGAGGGCTCGCGACGATGGAGAGCGCCTGGTACGACCTGAAGCTCTACGACGACGACAAGAACAACGACGGCGATTCCGACGGGCTGATCGGCGCCCCGACTACCCGGGGCGTCGCGAGTATCGCGGCGAGCGTTGCGGCCCTGGCCACCGGCAACGTATGGGCAGCGGCGATGATAAACCTTACCGACGACGCCGCCTTTGGTGTGGCGGATGCGGCGAGCGGACGTACGAGCTGGCAGCGGGCCGGCGCCTCTTTCGGTAAACAGGCGGCCGTCGGCCTTGCCACGACCGCCACCGGCGGGATGTTCGGCGGCTTTGAGAATGCTCCGGGTTTTCGGGCCGATGGCCGGGTGCTCGGTGACACGACTCTCGGCTCCCTGACGCTCGCCGGGGGCGAGGCCTTTGTAAACAATAATATCGCCGGAGCCGTGCACGCCCTCGAATGGGGCGGCACCGGGATTCTTGGCCTGGGCTATAACGGCAGCACCTGGGCCCGCAACGTGGTAGGGCGTGATGCCCTCGTCGGTTATGCCTCCGGGGCGGTGCAGGCCGGCACGGCAACCTACCTGGGTAACCGCTGGAGTCTGGAAAGCCATGGATTTTCCTTAAGCGAGAACGCTCAGGGGCTGGATAGCACCGCGGCGAGCGAGTTTGCCGGTGCCTTCGTCGGGGAGAGCCTTACCGCTGGATTGACCGGAACCGCCACGTTAAACTTATGGAACTTCTCGGGTATTGCTCGAACCCTCGGATGGGATGCATTCTACAACGAGAAGTCCGGGACTTGGTCTCGGCACGGCCTGGCAGAGCTCTCCATCGGCCCGATGGGAGCACAGGTGCAGCTAGGCGGGGAGGGCCTGGACGTGAGTGCGTCCAACTGGCGCCGGGTAACGGCGGCGACGAGGGATCTTCGGGAGATCAAGGGGATTCAACAAGACCTCGATCTGGCCGCGATCCGTCGCGACTATCTGCAGGGGATAACCGACCGGGCGATCGGCGCGGAAGAAGCGTTCTTCGCAGCAACATCATCGGAGGCTGAGAACCTAACAGCGCAGCTCGCATCGATCCGTCGGGATCGGAGCCGGAGCAACGTGTACGCGATGTTTAACGGTCGACGGGAGGAGTTCTCCGAAGACGCCTTGGACGAGAGCCTGTTTCTGTCGATGGAGCAGGGCGATCTCTCCCTGGATGAGTTTATGCACTCCACCGCCTTCGACACCCAAGGAGCCTTCCTGATAGCCGCGGCACTGACCGATGGCGGGGCGGTAAGCCTCGAGGAGCTGTTCTCGAGCGAGAAAGCGTACGCCGGCCGGGAGTACGAGGGTAGCGAGACCTTCGATACCCGGACGGCCCTATTCGGCGAGTATCTGAGGCTCACGATGGCTAACGACGTCGAGAACGCGGAGGCTCTCTTAGGAGGCGGCGTATTCCACGCGGCTTCCCAAATCGCACGCAGGACCGTGGAAAACGCAGACAAGCTCGAGACGGTAATAAACCGCGTCGCCGGCGATGTCGAGGCAGCGGGTGTGCT
>CAYPUT010000235.1:0-3996 GCA_964413945.1 uncultured Spirochaetaceae bacterium | reverse complement strand
CCAACAAAGGAGCGCATCGTGATCGACATCGAGAATACCCCTTCCTTAGAGGACGTTGCGAAACGAACAGCCGGCGTTTTCGAGACCGCCGCTAAATCCACCCGCCTGTTGCGAAAGAGCTGGGACTCGGCAAAGGGCACGCCGGTCTTTACCATCGACGGGCACTATACCTCCCGGGGGTGGACCGAATGGACCCAGGGCTTTCAGTTCGGCAACGCCCTCTACCTCTTCGACGCCACCGAGGATTCCGATCTTCTCGAATGGGGGCGCGAACGGACACTCTCACTTATGGCGCCCCACGTTACCCACACCGGAGTCCACGACCACGGCTTCAACAACGTCAGCACCTACGGTAATCTTTTGCGGCTCGCCGGCGAGGGCCGGATCGATGCCTCGGAAGGGGAGCAGGAGCTCTACCGTACCGCGCTAAAGGTATCCGGGGCGGTACAGGCGGCCCGGTGGACCGACGCCACCGACGGCTTGGGATTCGTTCCGTCGTTCAACGGCCGCCACTCCCTCTTTGCCGATACCATCCGATCGATGAGGGCCCTGGCCCTCGCGCATCAGTTCGGACATGTGTTGATGTGGGAGCAGGATGAGCGTATCTCTCTGCTCAAGCGCCTCTTGGTGCATGCGGAGACCACCGCGCGGTTCAACGTCTACTTCGGCACCGGGCGCGACAGCTACGACATCCGGGGCCGGGTAGCCCACGAGTCCATCTTTAACACGGCGAACGGAGTCTACCGGTGCCCGAACACGCAGCAGGGCTACTGCCCCTACACGACCTGGACCAGGGGGCTCTCTTGGATTCTCCTGGGCTACGCGGAGCTCTTGGAGTGGCTCGAGACAAGGGATCCGGCGGAGTTCGATGGGCTCGGAGTACCGGGGATGGAGACAAAGGATGCTGCCGTCGCCCGGTGCCTCGAGACCGCCCGGGCGGTTTCCGACTTTTTTATCGACCAGACCCCGACAGACGGCGTCTGCTACTGGGACACCGGCGCTCCGGGGCTGGTGCACCTCGGCGACTACCTGAGCCGCCCGGCGGACCCCTTTAACGATCAAGAGCCGGTGGACAGCTCCGCTTCGGCAATCTGCGCCCAGGGGCTTCTACGTCTCGGCCGCTACCTCGGATCGCAGTCTCTCGAGGCCGGTTCGGCCGCCGGCGACCGCTACACCGCGGCGGGCTTGAGGATCTGCGGCACGCTCTTCGGCGACCCGTACCTCGCCACCGATCCGGAGCACGAGGGCATCCTCCTCCACGTCGTCTACCACAGGCCGAACGGCTGGGACCACGTACCTCCGGGAAGCAGGGTGCCCAACGGAGAGTCCGCCCTCTGGGGGGACTACCATCTTTTGGAGCTCGCGGTGTACGTGAAGCGCCTCGCGGAGGGCAAGCCGTATCTGTCGTTCTTTGCCGGGCTCTAAAGGACCCCGCGGAACCGCGGATCCGTAAGGACCATCTCTTTGATCTCGGCTACTTCCTGTTCGAGAGTCTTGCCGGCGCAGTCGTAGACGACGTCCGCGGCGTCGAAATACTTGTGCCGATCCTTGGTCCACATTATTTCGAGGTCCTTCGCGAGATCGGTCCCTGGGTTTACTCGGGGCCGGTCGTTGTGGCGGATGCGGTCGATAATCGTTTCGATCGGGAGGTTGAGAAGAATGACCGGCCCGGTGCCTCGAATAGCGTCGTTGTTCCACTCGTAGCGTACGGTACCGCCCCCGAGGCAGACGACGGTTCCCTTTTGAGCGGCGAAGTACTTCATAATGTTGTACTCCAACTCCCGGAAGGGGAGCCAACCTTGCTCCGCGACGAGCTGGTGGAAGGAGTAGCCGAGACGGCCGTCCATCACCTGGTCCAGATCGAGAAACCCCAGACCGAGCTCCCGGGCAAGGCGCTCACCGATGGTCGTTTTTCCCGATCCGATAAGGCCACAGAAGTAAATGTTCACCTACTCCTCCAGGCGGCTGACCGCCGCGAGGGTGCCGAAGTGACGTCGTCGTTTTCGATGATACTCCTGATGCCGGGGTGAGTAGTCAATCGCCCCTTCGAAGAGCCCTTCGGTCAAGGAAGCAAGTGGAACGCCCTCGAGGAGGGATCGACAGAACATCGCCGTACCAATCGTTGTTGCCTCCGGGTTGGCGAGTTGCCGCACCGCGGTGCCCAAGGTGTCCGCGCGAATCTGATTCCACGGGGCGATCTCGCCGTTACCCCCGGCGACGGTGACATCCGCCACCGGGCCGACGGCCTTTAGGAGGAGACGCAGCCGGTATCCGGTTCCTTCGAGGGTTCCCCGAAAAATGTCGAGAGGCCGGTGCTCCGGCCGGAGACCGACGATGCTCCCCGAAAGCCGGTCGTCCCAGAAGGGCGCACGCTCGCCGAAAAAGGCGGGAAAGACGATAGGAGGCGTCACCCGTGGCCGGCCGCCGGTTTCCCGGGCGATCTCTTCTTGGAGGTCTACGTCGAGGGCAGCGAAGGCTTCATGGGGCTTGAGACCGAGAAGCTCGCAGACAACCTCGACCGCCCGGGCCGAGGAGGCCGTTGCGCCTCCGACCAGGAAGCCCCCCTCCATGCCGCGGTTGACGCTAAGCCCGCCCGCGGCCGGAGCCCCGGCCCCGGCACCGTTTCCACTCTCCCGCACAAAGCGCATCAGCACGTCGGTAGTGCCGGCCACCAGGGCGGCTCCCTCGGGTCTGAGCACCCCGGCGCCGTACATCGCGGCGGTTCCGTCGGAGCTCCCCCGGCAGACGGGAAGTCCCGGGGGCAACCCGAGATCCAGGGCCACCGCCGGGAGAAGCGTTCCGGCACCCTTCTGCGCCGGGGATGCCTCCCGGAGGAGGGGCCCGGGTAGCCGGAGTCCGGCGCCGGAGAGGGCCTCGACGATCTCCTCCGACGGACGCCCGGAGGCCACATCCCAGAGCATGCTGTAGTCTTGGTGCGCAAAGTCCGTCCCGATAACCCCGGTGAGGCGCCGGAGGATCTCGTCCTTGAGGCCGATGACCGACGCCGTCTTCCCGAGGCGCTCCGGGGAATGATGATGGTGCCAGAGGAGAAGGGGGGCGAGCCATTCGGGGCTCGCCCGCCGTCCGGTTATCCCCGCGAGGCGCCGGGCCCCGGCTTCCTCCGGCCGGCCGGCATTGTCCCCGGTATCGGCGCCGGCGCTTCTCCCCACAAGCCGGCTGAGCTCGGCGCACTCACTTGTGGCCCGGGCGTCGTACCAGGTCGTGGCGCCGCCGAGGGGCCGATCTCGCCGGTCGAGAAAGACGTAGCCGAAGATGGTGGAAACCCCGAGGGCGTCGATTTTGCCGACCGTCGCTGGGGGCAGGCCGGAAACCAGGCGGTGGATGGTCTTTCGAATCGTCCCCCAGACGGTCTCCGGGTCGACCTCGGCCGCCCCGGAGGAATCCCGCTCCAGGCGTGTGGCCAGGCGTGCGCTTTCCAGGATCGACCAAGAGTCGTCGACGATGGAGGCGCGGCAACTCGAGCTCCCGTAGTCGACGATCAGGTAGAGGATCGATACGCCTCCCGGGCGCGCTCTATGGCCATCTTGGCCGAGGGCGGGTAGAGCCAGTTTTCGATGGAACATCCCGGCGCTAAGAAAAACTTCGTCTTGCCCCCGGCGGTAACGCCGTCAACCGCGTTGTCGATGACCTTCTGGGGCGTCACCCGGGTAAAGACGCGCTTGTGCATCCCGCACATCAGCGACCCGGAGTAGAGTTCGCGCATTTCCCCGATCGAAGGGTTGGAATCGTCTACGTCTTCGTAGGAGATGGCGTCGCAGGGAAGCTTGACCGCCTCTTCGGTGTAGATGCCCAGGTCGTGGAGATGCAGGGTGTTCAAAATACCCTTTCCCTCGACCGCCTTCATAATGCGCTCGACGAAGGGGTAGGAGAACTTCATATAGACGTCCTTCGGGAGCTGTTTCTTGGAGGCGAAGGTGGATAGAAAGATGCCTGCGGCCCCCCGCTTGAGCACTTCCAAGCAGTAGTCGATTACGT
>CAYPUT010000234.1:0-4010 GCA_964413945.1 uncultured Spirochaetaceae bacterium | reverse complement strand
AGCTTCGTCTTCCATCTTTTCGTCTCGAAGATGGCCTGGAAACGAAAGGAGGTCCGGCCGGTGCCAGGAACCGAGTGGTGGCTCGGCGTTCAGCGCGCCTGCTGGAAGCGCCCGGAGGGCCGGGGCTCGGACACCAAGGGCCGGGAGAACCACCCGGTGGTCCACGTCAGCTGGAACGACGCCGAGGCTTTCTGCGCCTGGGCCGAGCTCCGCCTCCCGACGGAGGCCGAATGGGAGTACGCCGCCCGGGGCGGTCTAAAGCAGAGGACCTTTGCCTGGGGCGAAGAGCTCGAGCCCGGCGGGAAGCACGCAATGAACGTCTGGCAGGGCGATTTTCCCCGGTCCAACAGCGAAGCCGACGGCTTTGCCGGAACCGCCCCGGTAGACGCCTTCGAGCCCAACGGCTACGGCCTTTGCAACGTAAGCGGCAACGTCTGGGAGTGGTGCTCCGACTACTTCAGCCCCGACTGGCACGCCGAAGAGCGGCCCGAAACCCGCATCGACCCCCAGGGCCCCCCGTCGGGAGAGGCCCGGGTTACCAAGGGCGGCAGCTATCTCTGCCACCACTCCTACTGCAACCGCTACCGGGTAGCGGCCCGCACCCAGAACACGCCGGAGAGCAGCACCGGAAACATCGGGTTTCGCGTCGCGGCGTCCCGGGCCACCGCGGCCCCGGTTGCAGCCCCGGGCTCAAACCTCGGCCCCGAGGGAGGCCCCCGTGGCTAAGCGCCGGGACAAAGGCACAGGCCCGGTAACCGGTCGCGGCCGGGCCTCCGGCGTCCGCCCCGGGCCGCCCTTGGGGCCCTTCTCGCTTCTGATAAAGCCCGCGGGACCCGACTGTAACCTGGCCTGCGACTACTGCTTCTACCTCGACAAGAGCGCCCTATTCCCCGGGGCCCCGCGGCACCGGATGACCGAGGAGCTCCTCGAAACCCTGACCCGCCGCTACCTCGAGACCGAGCAGCCGAACCACGCCTTCGCCTGGCAGGGGGGCGAACCGACCCTGATGGGTGCCGCGTTTTTCCGGAAAGCCGTGGAGCTGCAGAAGCGCTACGCCCGTCCCGGGAGCACCATCACCAACGCGATCCAGACGAACGCAACGCTTATAACCGACGAGATGGCCGAGCTCTTCGGCCGGGAAAAGTTTTTGGTCGGCGTAAGCCTCGACGGCCCGGCGGAGATCCACGACCGTTACCGGGTCTACGCCGGCCCCGGAGACCGGGCTCCCCGTGTCAGCCACGCCCAGGTCCTCCGGGGCATCGAGCGCCTCCGGAAGCACAAGGTCGAGTTCAACATCCTCGTCCTCGTCAGCCAGGCAAACGTCCACCGTCCGATGGAGGTCTACGACTACCTCCTCGAAAACGGCCTCCACTACCATCAGTACATTCCCTGCGTCGAAACCGATTCCGAAGGAAACCTTCTGCCCTTTGCGATCAACGCCGAACAGTGGGGGGCCTTCCTTATCGCGGTATTCGACCGGTGGTATTCGAAGGATGTACGCCGGGTATCCATCCGCCACCACGACGCGCTGATGAACTTCTTCCTCGATGGGAGCTTCGCGATGTGCTCCATGGGAGGCCGGTGCAATGCGTACGTTGTCGTGGAGCACAACGGAAACGTCTACCCCTGCGACTTCTTCGTCGAGCCGGAGCTACGCCTCGGAAACGTCGCGACCGACGGCTGGGCCTCGATGCTCCGGTCCCCGAAGCGGATGCGCTTCGCCGCCGAAAAGGCCCGGTGGTCCCGATCTTGCGCCGGGTGCTCCCACCTCGCCTACTGTTCCGGGGAGTGCCCGAAGATGCGCCTCCCGGGCACTGCGGAAAGCCGCCTCTGCGCCGACGGGGACGGGTGGCACGCATTTCTCGACCACGCGGTCCCGACGTTTCGGAGTCTCGCCGAATCCGCGGCGCTTCAACGGGGGCACCGGCTGCCCCTCTGGAACCCCGGCGACTGGGACCCGGAAGCCCCCTGCTTCTGCGGAAGCGGCAAGAAGGCCAAGCAGTGCCACTTGGCGGTTCCCCTCGCCGGCGTCAAATAACGACCCGGCGGACCTTCGCGGTAACCCACTCGCTAAAGAGCACCGTCGCAAAGACCATCAACAGGATAACCGAAACCTGCCTCCAGGCGAGAACGTTGATCGACGCCTGGAGCTGTAGGCCGATCCCCCCGGCCCCGACGAGCCCCAATACCGTCGATTCCCGAATGTTTATGTCCCAACGATAGACGCAGATGCCGACGAAGGTTGGGATAATCTGGGGCATGACGCCGATTCTAAGGACCTGAAGCGGGTGGGCTCCGGTGGCCTGCACCGCCTCCACCTGTACCGGGTCGATCTCCTCGATAGCCTCGTAGAGCAGCTTAGCGATAAACCCGATCGACCGGAGCGATATCGCGATAATCCCGGCGAAAACGCCTGGACCCACAATGGTAACCAGCAATAGCGCCCAGGCCAGGGAGTTGATCGACCGGGAGGCAACGATAACGAAGAGGGCCGCCGGGCGAAGAACGCCGCCGAAGGGGGAGGTGTTCTTTGCCGCAAGGAAGGCCACCGGAAAGGCGACGAAGGTCGCGCCGACGGTGCCGAAGGTGGCGATCAAGATAGTGTCCCAGAGGGGCCGAAGAAGCACCGGAACGTAGGCCAGGCGGGGCGGTACCATCCGGGAGAAGATATCCGCCGCCTGCTCAGGCGCGTCGAGGACGAAGACCCACATCGTGTTCTGGGATATCAAACGAAAGCTCAGAGCGAAAAGCAGGAGCATCCCCAACCAGAGAAGTTGCCGTTGGAGGCGCTGTTTCGCATCGAGGCGGCGCCAGACCAGGTTACCGCCGGTGGTGGAGAGGGGCACGACCGACCTCCTTAGGCTACCCGGGACCGGACGTATCCCGAGACATGCTCCGCAAGGAGCACGATGGCAATGATGATCATCAGAATCGCCGCGCTGACCTCGTACTCGTACCGGGTAAACGAGGTGTTGAGCGTGGCCCCGATTCCCCCGGCACCGACGATGCCGATGACCGCAGACTCCCGGAAGTTAATGTCCAGCCGGTAGAGGGAGAGCCCGATCAGCCGGGGCATCACCTGGGGCCCTACGGCGAAGCGGACCACCTGGAGCCACCCGGCTCCCGTCGCCCGGATCGCTTCGAGCTGCACCGGGTCGATCTCTTCAATGTCTTCGGCCAAGAGCTTCGCAACAAAACCGATGGAGGCAAAGGAGAGGGTAACCACTCCCGCAAATGGCCCGAAGCCGAACATCGCGACAAAGAGAATCGCGATAATCACCTCTTGGAAGGTGCGGGAGACGGTGATGATTCCCCGGCAGAAGAGGTAGACCCACCGGGGAACCAGGTTCCGGGCCCCCCCGAGGCCGATCGGAATCGAGATAAGGACGCCGAAGGCGGTGGAAACGACGGTCATCGTAAGGCTCTCGAGGATTCCGTCGCGAATAACGTCCCACCGAGAGACGAAGTCGGGCTGCACGAAGGCGGCAAAGAAGCGCCCCGCCCGCTCGGCCCCCAGAACGACTCGCTCCCACCGGACCTCGAGCGAATTGACCCCGAGGACAAAGTAGGCGACGGCGAGCGTCAAGAGCAGATACCGCACCCAGGAACGTTTGATGATGCCCGGGGGCGTCCATACCGCCGGATTAGACATCGATGCGCTCCTCGATACCACCCTTGTGGGCCGCGACGGCGTGTTCGGCCCCCCGGCGCTTCTCCGAGGCCGCCTCCTCTTCGCTCCCTACGGTCGCGTGCCAGTCCTCCTCCCCGTAGATCTGGGTGAGAACCTCGTCGGTCAGCCCCTCCGGAGGGCCGTCGAAGACGATGAGCCCCTCCCGGAGCCCGACGATGCGCCCGGCGAAGAGCCGCGCGATGTGCACGTCGTGGAGGTTGACGATGGCCGGAAGCCTTCGCTGGGTCGCCATCGCGACCAAGAGGCGCATAATCTGCCGCGCGGTCTTCGGGTCGAGGCTTGCGGTCGGCTCGTCGACCAGAAGAATCGCCGGGTCTTG
>CAYPUT010000233.1:0-4041 GCA_964413945.1 uncultured Spirochaetaceae bacterium | reverse complement strand
AGCGACCCCGCCGAGCGACAATCACCGCCCCCGGGAGGGGCGCGGTTGGCGTCGAGCGCTTGCGGAGAGTGGGAGGTTCGGCGGGGCGGGGTCGGGCTGCTCCGGGCTCCGCGTTGCTCCGGTCCTCCGGACCGGGCCCCTCGGGCCCGCCCTCCGCATCCCTCGCTTCCCAAGGGAGGCGGGGGTGGTTGCCGAGCTCCCAACAGTGCCACCGCGGGGAACGCCCGCAATTGTTCCCGGCGGCAGGGCTACGCGATCTTACACCTTGCTGTTAGAGCGTCTTCAAGAGGTCGATAAAATTCGCGATCAGCGTCGTCGTTCATACAAGACCTTGCCCTTTGCGTGCACCCGCTCCCGGATATGGGGATAGAGATCGTTCAAATCGACCACATCAATGGGTTCGGACAAACTCAAGAGCCACCCACTCACTTTGAGAAAATCCGTGCTTTCTATGGCGATATCGATATCCCTGACGATCCCTTCGTTGTCTTCCGCCAGGGAGCCAAAGAGAATGATCTCGGAGACCTGCGGATCCCGTTCCAGGATGCCGTCGACAATTCGGGGAAGAAGCGCTTCGTAGCGCTCCCGTTGCTTCCGGGCTCTCTCCCGTTTTTCTGTCGCTCTGTTGCGATAGAACTGTCGCAGCGTCTCCCTCGAATCCACGAAAACCATAATGGTAGGAGGATGACCGGTGGTCAAGGTTGTTTCGGGAACAGGGGTGGGTGTACGGTAACGGCACCCCTAATGAGTTTGAGAACAGTAAAGACTGGTCAAAAGGATCTCGAAGACCGATAAACGACTATTCGGAGAAGTCGAAGAAGGATTGCTGATCGTCTTCGGAATAGCGGGACGCGGCTGACACGTGGTTTCCCGCGCCGGTCGGCGTCCCCAATCGGAGTTCTACAATGTCGGATAGCAGTACGCCCGAGCGCTTGCCCTTGCTGTTTGTGGACTACGAGGGTCCGGCGGATCTCGGTCGCATCACCATGCGGATCGGCCGCGACTTCGCTGCGGTGGAGTTTTCCAGACATCCTATGGTGGTTACCGAAGCAGCACCCTGGAAGAAACGGCTGGCCCTCGCCCCAAGCGACGTCCGGCAGCTCTTTGCACTTCTGCTTTCCGATAGCTTAGGAGAGCACGAGTGTTCTCCACTTACGCTATCGCCGGGGCAGGATATAACGCTAAAGTCCATCTCGGTTGCGAAGGGAAAGTCACCTCCCTTTTTCACCTGTTCCTTCGTGGATGAGACACCAGAGCCGTTGGTCCCGGTAATGCGAGAGCTCGAGCGCGTCTATGGGAAGGTCAAAGCAGAAGGCGAGGATATCCCGTTAACGCAAGGCTCAGAGCAAGGCTGAACGCTGCTACCGTCATCGACGGTGGCATACCACGCGAACCCACAAATCTTGAATTCTATCATAACTACCGTTATAATGACACCCGTGATACGGTCCTTTGCCGACGACGCATCCGATGACCTGTTCAACGGTGTTCCCAGTCGCAGAGCTCGCCAGAGGTGCCCAGTCTCCTTGTGGCCGATCGTCCGCCGAAAGCTGGATCAGCTGAACCGCGTTCACGAGCTGAATGAGCTCAACATAGCATCCGTATCAACGATCAGTACCGAATCTGTTTCCGATGGGAGGCTGGACATGCAGATGATGTCGAAATCACAGACTACCACTAAGCGGCACTCCCCGGAGCGAACCGGCAAACGCCGCCTGCCCACCAGTCGGCCGCCGACACACCCGGGAGAGATGCTGCTTGAGGAGTTCCTAAAACCTCTTGGTATCTCGCAGTCGTCGTGCGCACGCCACCTGGGGGTATCGTTTCCTCGGCTGAATGAAATCGTTCACGCGAAGCGAAGTGTCACCACCGACACGGCGCTTCGATTGGCCCGCGTTACGGGGATGAGCGCCGAGTTCTGGCTTGGATTGCAGCAGGACTGGGATCTATGGCATGCCCGGCGAACCGCGGAGGCGCGGGAGATCTCCGGACTTGAGCCGCTTCGGTAGGGGCACTCCGGTGATGCGAAAACGCCTCTGTTGATTCGTAATAGCCCCCGTCCGGTAGAGGACCGATCCGGGCTCCGTGTTGCTCCGGTCCTTGGAATTGGGGGACCGGCGGAGATCAGATCAGATCTTCGATGGACCCGAACTCCACCGCGCCTGCGGCTTCTCGGACCTCAAACTCTTCGATAATCCGGCGGTCCCGAAGATCCTCGTACAGCTCCCAGAGCGCCTTCTTGATCACCGCGGAGCTGTCCGCGTGAAAGGTCTCCTTTAAATACTCTAAGGCTTTCTCTTCGTTTTCGTTGAACCGAACGGAAGTCACTCCCATAATCTGTACACCTCATCCCGTTTGCCGATATAGACAACAAAAATATCGTCTTCGACGTAAAATACTGCACGGTATTTCCCTTTCCGCAGCTACCGCCGCCCCGTAAACGACCGGATGCCCTTGCGTACCAGGTTGCCGATTTCCCGGGAGGCTTCCCGGTTGCCTAGGTAGCAGACAGACCCGGGATCCGCTCCCGGAGGTAGGCGATTGCCCTCAGCTGATCCTCGAGGGAGTTCTCGAGCTCCAGCGACAGCCACCGTGGCGGCAGGGCCCAGGTGTAGCCGGCCAAATAGTCGAAGTCCGAGAGCTGCTTGAAGTTGTGGTGATCCGGACCGCCGTTCCCGGCGTTGGGGTCCCCCTCCCGGATCGCGGCGATGTGGCAGCAGCCGATGGGGAACCGCCGAAGCTGTGATTCTACGGCCGCGACGTAGCCGCCCCACCCGAGGCGCCGGGCGCTTTCGAGGTGAGAGTAGTCGACGCAGACACCGCCGAGATCCGCCAGTTCCGCGTCTTCCGGCGGATCCTGGGTGTTCTCGACATACACGCTGCCCGCGAAACGACGGGGCACCGGCCCGAAGGCGTGGACGCTCTTCCGAGGATGGATGTTAAACACCTCGGTGCCGAAGGTGCGAACCAGGTAGTCCATCTCCGCATCGTCGCAGTCGGTCCGTAGGTGGACGTGGGGGACCCGCAGATCGGGGATGCCCTCGAGCTCCCGGTAGAGTGCCTCCCGCTCGGGCTTGTCGAGGACCGTGGGGAAGAGGGCGATGTGGCGGACCGAGCTATTCAGTAGGGCCCGGAGAAAACCGGGGATTCGATCTTTTTCCGTGCTGGTCAGCCCCGGGAGGATGGTCATGCTTGGAGCTCCGGAATAGTCAGAGGCCCGTCGGGGAGGACGCAGACCGACGGCCCCGGCGCCCCGGACCCGACGCGCCGGGCGGCTGCCTCCAGGGCGGCCTCCACAGTAGGAGCCCAGTCGCAGAGTGCCTTCGGTATCTCGGCCGGGCCGAGTCCCGAGGATACCAGGGTAATCCGCGCCTTCGTGCTCAACAGCGCGAAGATATGGGCCTGCCAGGCGTCCCGGACGCGGTACTCCCCGGAGCGGAGGCGGGTCAGAAGCTCCTCCGGGGAGGCGGCTTCCATAACCAGCCGGCCGAAGAGTCCGTGGTTCGGGAGGCCGTCCCAACATTCCGCCGCTACGATAATTTCCCCACCCGGGCGGACGACCCGGGCCGCGGCGCTCATTCCCTTGACCGCCTGATAGAGGTTCAGGTCCAGGGGATACCCGGAGTTCGACGCAATAACGATGTCGAAATCCCGGTCCACCGCCGCGAAGGAGGCCGCCTCGGCAAGATCCTCCCAGAGGGGATTGCCGACGGTCTTGCCCCAGGTGGCCTCCGGGTGATCCATGTGGTACGCCCGGTGGTTGTAGAGAATGGTATCGAGGTGCGCGAGCCCCGGCACCACCGCCTTGCCTCCGCCGGAGAAGCCGGCGAAAAAGTGGGGTTCGATAAAGCCCGATGCGATCCGAATATCCCGGGTCAGAAACTCCTCGAGAATACGGACCTCCGTTCCCCCGGCCGTCGTCCCAACGTGGCGGTGAGCCCCCGGGGCTTCGGAGTCGTTTTGAATAATCCGAAAATCCCGAACGCGCTGGGGGCTCAGGACGGTCGCGAGCTCCGCCTGGTCACTCCCGACGAGCGCTTT
>CAYPUT010000232.1:0-4071 GCA_964413945.1 uncultured Spirochaetaceae bacterium | reverse complement strand
GTTCGTCCCCCTGGCGCTCCCAATCGCCCTCTTCACCGGCATCGGGGTCGGTATCCTAATGCTTCGGAGAAACCGCGCGGTTCTCTCCAACTACGCTCTGGCGCTGACCTTTATCGGTCTGCTGCTGGGGGTTGTCGAGATGGCCGTCAGCCGGTACGTCACCGGGACCGTACAGCTCAGTTGGTCCATCCTTACCTTCGGCTGCCTTCTCCCCATTATCGTGCTGCTGCTCTACTTGCAGCGCCGCGTCAAATACCGGGGCGCGGAGTTGAGGAAGTACTTTCATGTTTAGGAGCGACATGGCACCGGACACCGATGTCCGATAGGACGGCCTAGAACGTCTTCCCGAAGGTCAGCATAAAGTGGAGAAAGACCCAGTTGACGGTGTCCTCATCTTCGGTGTTCGTGACCAGCCGGTTGAAGCCGGGGCCGATCTCGAAGGAGAAGCGAGTCGTGTCGTCCTGTCCGATGAACGAATTGTACCCGAGGCCGCTGTTGACTCGAAAGATTCCGCCGTCCACGAAGCCCGCATCCCCGTAGTCCCCGGCGGCGAGCGTTAGGTAGCTTATTCCGGCTGTGACGAAGAAGGTGCTCGAAAGGTCACCGAAGTAGTAGCGGCCGTAGAGCCCCGGCTCTAACAGGAGCAAGAAGCTCGAGTCGCCGCCGATCGGCAGTGTCGTCAGGACCGCCGCGACACCTAACCGGTCGAGGAAGAGCTCGACCCCGATTCCGACGACCGCCGGAGACCCGAGGAGCACAAAACCGACCGCCCCGCTTGGGTCTTCTTGATCATCGGTCTGACCCAGCACAGCTCCCGTCACCAGAATCCCGATCAAGAAGAGAAGCGCAAGACGTTTCATTCGGCACCTCCGTCGTTCGGTCCTATCTCTATTCTACCACGCCGCGTCAAATCGGGCGAATCAGACGACGACAAAATAGACAATCGGAAACACCAAGAGCAGTGCCAGCGTCGTAACCAGCCACGCCGAGTTCGCAAGGTCGAGATCGAAGTCGTAGAGAACCGGGGGCACAAGGGCTATGAAGCCGGTAGGCAGAAAAGAGATTATCGCCATCATCTTAAAAGGTACGCCATCCATTATCTGCCCGAGGCCCAACAGCCACGCCGAGGGAATAATAACCGCCGGAACGATGGCGTACTTGATCAGCATGACCATGGTGATCTCCCGCCGGTAGTCCCCGATGCGGGTTACCCGCAAGGTTAGCCCGATGGCCGAGCCAAGAAGGGCGGTCATGACCGGGACGATGTAGCCGGAGACCGTCGCAAGGAGCCCCGGCGGCGTCAGGCCGGACAGGTTCAGGGCCGTGCCGATGACGATCGCTCCGATCGGTATCGCGATAATCGGCCGGTCGGTAATGAGCTTCCAGTTGAACCAAAAATGCTGAAGCCCGCCGGTGCTTATCTGCTGCGACAATGGAAACCCGATGGCGTAGTAGATGGCCTCTTCGAATACCCGAACCAGTTGCACGACGGTGAAGCCGATCGGCCCGTAGAGAACAAAGCCGATCAAGGCTCCGAAAATACCGATGTTCGTAAACATTCCCGCGGTAAAGACGGAACCCGCCTTCTTCGGCTCGATGTGAAAGCCCTTGATAAAGACGATGGCGGCGGTTCCGCCTACCACCAAAGAGAGGGCACCGAGGAAGGGGAGCGCAAGAAGCTCCACGTTCTCCAGGCTCAAGCGCCAGAAGGAGTTGATGATGGGGATAGGCTGCAACACGAGGAGGGCCACCAGCTTCATTTTGCCGGACACACCGTTAATCGCGTCGAAGGACGCCGCCCGCGTTGCGAGCAAGACGCTCTGGACGACGTAGCCGAGACCGAGAGAGCCGAAACTGACGGCGAGGATAAAGAGCAGTCGTTCCATGCGCCTCTACTGTCTCTTCGGAAAGAGTCTGCGTTTTAGCGCGGCCATAGCCGCCCGGTAGGGCTTGGTTTGGCTGACAATCGTCAGAAGGATCACCAGAAACAGAATCAAGGCCACCGGCCGGGTAAAGACCGGCAGAAAGCTTCCCTCGGACACCATCAGCGCTCGCCGAAGGTTCTGATCCGCCATCGGTCCGAGGATCACGCCGATCACGAGTGGGGCGATAGGATACTGCATTTCGGTCAGGAAGTAGGCGACGATTCCCACGGGGATCATGAGGTAGAGGTTGAAGACCTTGGTCCCCAAAGCGTAGGAGCCGATAACGCTCAAGACCGCGATAATCGGCATAAAGACCATCGGCGGAATCCGAAGTACCTTCACGACCTGCTTCGCAAGAACCATCCCGGCTATCCACATCGCGAAGCTTGCGAGAAGAAGAATAGCGGTGATCTGCAGGATAAAGTTGGGATGGTCGATCCGGAGCATCGGGCCGGGATTGATACCGTGGAGCATCAGTGCCCCGAGAAGCATCGCCGCCGGGGGGCTTCCGGGAACGCCGAGATTCAACAGGGGGATCATCGCTCCGCCGATACACGCGTTGTTTGCCGTTTCGGCGGACATTACGCCCGAGTAGTCGCCCTTCCCGAACGTTTCGGGGTGGTTTGAGGAGTTCTTCGCCGCGCCGTAGGAAACCCATCCGGCGATATCCTCCCCGATCCCCGGGACCGCCCCGATTCCAACGCCGATCAGGGCGCTCCGGATGATCAGGGGAACGTTCCGGACGATCCGCCCGAACTCCGGCAGTATTCGCTGGAACTTCTGCGCTTCCTGGGCAACATACTTATCCTTGAGCACCTGGATTATCTGAGGGATTCCGAAGGCGCCGATAAGAACCGGGACAACCTCGAGCCCTCCTTCGAGACGGCTCATTCCGAAGGTAAAGCGCGGGTAGAATTGCAGAGCGTCCCGGCCTACCATCGCCAAAAAGAGACCGATAAGTCCGGCGATCCATCCCTTATAGACCAGGTCTTGGCTCGTAAGGGTCCCGCTTATCACGATTCCGAAGAAGGCGAGGAGGAAGAACTCGAAGGAGGTAAACTGCAGCGCCAGTCGAGAGATTATCGGCGAGATGGTTACCACGAAGATCATGCCGATAAAGGTACCGATGGCCGAAGTGGTTGTCGTAAGGCCCAGGGCCTGTCCCGCTTCCCCCTTTAGGGCGAGGGGATAGCCGTCCAAGGCCGTCGCCGCTGCTGCCGCGGTTCCCGGTATGTTGATCAGAATGGAGGAATAGGATCCGCCGTAGGTTCCGCCGACGTAGACGCCGAGGAGGGCGATCATCGCGGTTTCCGGCCGGAGACCGTAGGTAAGCGTGGTAAGCAGCGCCACGCCCAAGGTCGAGGTTAAGCCCGGAGTCGCTCCGAAGAAGATCCCCATAATCGTAGCCCCGAAGAGGATGGCCATGTTTACCGGGTCTATGGCGAGCTCGGCAAGGTTTACGAAGAAAACGCCGAAGCGTTCAAGCAGAATCATACTGGCTCCTTAGCGCAGGGAGTAATATGCAAGGTTCATCAATTCGACGATCCCTCCTTCCACCGGAAGGGGAACCCGTAAGCCGTAGCGAAAAATGGGGACGAGAATAAGCGGCACGACCAAGGTGACCGCCATGGTAACGCGCAAGCGCCTCTTGTTGATCTCGCCGGTTCCCACGAGCCGCCGGACGTAGATCATCAATACGATGATAAAGACGAGGACGAGGACGTCGATCGCGTAGAGAAAGGTCGATCGCAAGATCCCTGCGACGCCGGTCACGAAGAGCAGAAGAAGAACGATGTGGCCGGCGGCGTAGAACAGCGTCGTCTTCTTGAGAACCGTATCGTCGTCGAAATAGAAGGCCGAAATAAAGTAGAACAGAAAGAGAACGATACAGAGAAAAAAGTCTACCCGGGGAATGTTGAGATAGACGAAGGTTAGGAGTGCAAGAAGGATCGACAGAAATCGAACCGTCGATTCCGGGATAGTATGCTCTCGCGCTTTGAACCGGTCTATGAACTGCTTCGCTCCACCGACACGGATGGAATGCATAAAGAGGACGAAACCCAGGATAAAGATCGAGGTACCGATAAACATCGGCATCAGGGCCGGGGAAACGTACCAAACGTTCGAGACTCCGCCGAAAGTGTCT
>CAYPUT010000231.1:0-4075 GCA_964413945.1 uncultured Spirochaetaceae bacterium | reverse complement strand
CGATGCCTTGCGAGAGAAACAGATTGCCGGTGCGGCCCTGGATGTGTACGAAACCGAGCCGCCGGCCGAGGACCATCCCTTCGTCGGGCTTTCCAACGTCATTCTTACGCCCCACGTAGCTTCGTTGACCAAGGAAGTGACGGTCAAGGCGTCCTACGGGGCCGCGAAGGCGATCGTCGATTACGCCGAGGGGCGGACGCCGGAGTTCGTGTACAATCGAAAGGAATTGGGGCTCTAGAAGGCCAACGGGGGGCCGGCCGCGATGGGCGGCCCCTCCTCACAAGAGCCCTACCGGAGGTAGCGGCCGCCGACGACGTCGAGCGTAACGCCGGTGATGTAGCTCGCCTCGTCGGAGGCGAGGAAAACCACCGCCGCGGCAATTTCCGAGGGCTCGCTGAGTCGCCGCAACGGAATATTCGAGAGAATCTTCGCCTGCTCGTCTTCTCCCTTTCCTTCCCAGAGGCCCCGGACGCGGTCCCCGGTCATGGTGACTGTCGGTGCCACGGCGTTAACCCGGATTCCCTCGGGTCCCCAGTCGTAGGCCAGCTGCCGGGTCAGTCCCTCGACCCCCGCCTTGGCGGCGGTGTACTGGACTCCGGCGAGGGAGGCGCGGTAGTGGGCCGCCAGGGCGGAGATGTTGACGATGGCACCCTTGCCCTGCTTTGCCATAACGGGAATCGCCTCTTGGCAGGTAAAGAAGGAGCCCTTTAGGTTCACGTTGACCACGAGGTCCCAGTGCTTTTCTTCGATTTCACCCAGAACGTGGGGCGTGTGGAGAGCGCCTCCGGCGTTGTTCACCAAAATATCGAGGCGGCCCCACTCGTCAACTACCTTCTTGATACCCGCGGCGACCGATTCTTTTTTGGTCACGTCGAGGGTAACGCCGAGGGCCTCAAACCCCTTCTCTTTGAGGTCCGCCACGCTCTTTGCGATGGTTTCCTCTTGGATGTCGGCGATGACGACCTTCGCGCCTTCTTCGGCCAGGGCCGTCGCAATGGCCAGCCCCATTCCCTGCGCCGAGCCGGTGACCAGGCCGACTCGACCATCTAGTCGCTTCATGCTATTCCTCCTGTTCCTTCTTATTGTCAGTTGTTAGTAGGGTATCGTATGGTAACCGTTTACACAACTTGTTATAGTAACGTTACCACTAGGAATGCGAGTTGGGGGAGGGATATGTCGACGATTCGGGACGTCGCCCGTAAGGCGCAAGTGTCTATTGCCACGGTTTCCCGGGTTCTCAATAACAGCGAGCACCGGGTGAACGCCGAGACCCGGACCCGGGTTCTCGCCGCTATCTCGGAGCTCGACTATTCACCGAACGCCTTCGCGAAGAGCCTGTCGACCCAGCAGGCCCATACGGTAGAGGTGATTATTCCGGACGTCTCGAACCCCTACTATGCCCAACTGGTCCGGGGAGTCCAGGACGCCGCCGACGAGTCCGGGTACACCGTCGTGTTGCACAACACCGACCAGAACAGCACCAAAGTGAAGGGCGCCCTGCGGTTGCTCCGGGAGCGACTTGTCGACGGGGTTATCTTCGGGGGCGGTGTGATTCCCGCTAAAGAAGTCGTGAAAATTGCCGGCGACCGGATAGACCGGGCGGTGGTCATAGGCCGGCAGGATATCGCCCTCCCGGCCGTCCGGATAGACAACATCGAGCCGACCGTCGATATCATTCGGCATCTTGTTTCCCTGGGCCACAAGAAAATCGGTTTTGTAAACGGACCCTTCGAGTCGAACACCATGCAAGACCGCCTTGTCGGTTACCGGCGGGGCCTCGAGGCGTACGGACTCGCCTTCGACCCCGACCTGGTCAACTGGGGGCCCCTGGCCCTCGACCAGGGGTATCATCGGGGGGGAGCCCTCCTCGACCGCTCCGGTAAGCGGCCGACGGCGATTATCGCCGGGAACGATCAGCTCGCCGTAGGGGTGCTCCGGGCGGCGGAGGACCGGGGGCTCCGAACGCCCTCCGAGTTAGCGGTCGTCGGGTTCGACAACACGCCCTTGTCCCGGTTCTACCGTCCCTCCATCACCACGATCGACATACCCCGGTATCGCCTTGGCTATACCGCGATGAACCTGCTCCTAGACCGGATGAAAGGAAAAGCCGTGCCGGAGGTTACCTGGCTCTCCACCCGCCTGATGGTCCGAGGCTCGACCGTCGAAGAACCTTTCTGGGGTACCTAGTGCCCCTCTTCCGCCCCGGCGATTATTGCCGAAACATTCTCTTTACAGATTACGGAAACCGGTTTAACATGTGTCTATGGTAACCGGTTACCACCCGTTTCCCGGTCCGTTGGGCCGAATTCGGGACCCAGTACGCTTCGAATAAGAGGAGTATCTTACCAATGCCAAGACGCAAGAGTTGGAATATAGCCGAAATGGGCTACGAAGAGGTGCGAGAGCACTTCAAGAAAAACGACGCCGTAATTCTTCCGATGGGTTCGAACGAGAAGCACGGCGCCCATATTACCCACCAGACCGACACCATCACCACCATGGGAATCGTGCAGCTCGCATCTCCCATGTGTGAAACCCTCCATACGCCCATTATCCCCGTGGGTTATTCGCCGCACCATATGGGGCGCATGGGTGAGGGGACCGGCACGCTGACCTTCTCCGGTAACACCTACCGGTCGATTGTCTATGAATTGGCGCTGAGCATGATCTACCATGGCTACAACAAGCTCATCTTTGTGAGCCACCACGGAAGCAACGCCAAGCCGATCGACGAGGTGATTCGTCGGATTCGCTACGAAACCGACTGTTTTGTCTGCTGGTACAAGACCCCCACCGAACGCGACTACTCGATTGTCGGGGACATCATGGAAGGTCCCCCGGAGGAGACTCCGGGATGGCACGCCGGCGAGATGGAAACGAGCACCGTCTGGGCCTGGGACGAAACGCTCATAGACATGGACAAGGCGAAGAAGGACCGGACCCACGCGCCGGCGTGGATGGGCGACAAGTTCAGCAAGAAGGACGGAGCGCCGACCGTGCAGTTTATGGGAAGCGAAAATATTATGGTTCCCATGGAGCACCACGAGTACTCCGACACGGCCACCATCGGTAACCCCTTCCGGGGGAGCAAGGAGAAGGGCGAGCGCTACTTTAAGCAGAGCGCAGAAGCCTTGGCCGCCTTTGTCGAAGAAGTCAAGAAATTCGACGTAAAGGTCTCCGACGAAAAACGGCACTTTACCGCTCGAGCTTCGGGACTCTATTAAGGAAGGAATGGGAGCCACGTGGCCGCGATAGCCGTAGTGTCCACCATGGACACCAAAGGACGTGAGGCAGAGTTCTTACGCAAGAAGATTACGGAAAGCGGTCACCGTGCGCTCGTCATAGACGTATCCACGCTGGGGCAACCCGTCGGGGTCCCCGACATCTTTAGCGAGGCGGTCCTGTCAAACGCCTCTGATGAGCTCCGGCGGCGCATGAAGGGTGGCGCGAAGGAAGATATCGTAGCGGCGATGGCCGACGGTGCGGCGCAAACGCTTGCGGAGCAGGTGAATCAGGGATTAGTCGACGGGGTCATCGGAATCGGAGGGAACCAGGGAAGTGCCATTGCCGCCACGGCCATGCGCGCCTTGCCCCTCGGATTTCCGAAGTTTTTGGTGTCTACCGTAGCCTCTCAAAACATTCGTCCCTTTGTCGGTCACAAGGACATAACCGTCGTCTTCTCCGTAAGCGACTTTGTCGGCGGAATCAACTTCGTGAGCGAATCGGTCCTTGCCAACAGCGCCGCCGCGGTAATAGGGATGGTCGAGTCCGGCCGAAGGATCGAGAGGCCTCCGGGACGGAAGACGATCGCGATATCCGCTCTCGGCAATACCGAGCCGGCGGTACACCGAGCGGTAGAGCGGCTCCAGGGCCTCGGATACGAGACCGTCGCCTTTCACGCCTCCGGCGCCGGAGGCTCCGCGATGGAGGAGCTTATCGACGCGGGTATGATCGATGCCGTCCTGGACCTGACGCCCCACGAGGTTACCGAAGAGGTCATGGCCGTCGGAATCTACGTCCCGGTGCGCCCGGGGCGCCTTACCGCAGCGATTCGCCGGGGCATTCCTCTGGTCGT
>CAYPUT010000230.1:0-4088 GCA_964413945.1 uncultured Spirochaetaceae bacterium | reverse complement strand
TCTCGAAAACGCTCGACCCTATCTGCCGGGGTATCTCCTCGCGTGAACTACTCCCCACGGATTCCTTCAGCCCAGAGCACCAAGGTTCGGACCAGTGATCAAACCTACCTCGTCAGTTTCCGGTGCACATACCGGTGCGGCCGGTTGGCCGCGGCGCCGTAGTGCTCTTTGCGAAACTCTGTGTACTCGCTCCAATTCCCGTCGAACCAGACCACCCCATCATCCTCGAAGGCCAAAAGATGGGTGACGATCCGGTCTAGGAACCAGCGGTCGTGGCTTATCACCAGGACCGACCCGGCGAAGTCCTCGATGGCGTTCTCCAGTGCCCGGAGGATGTTTACGTCGAGATCGTTCGTCGGCTCGTCCAAGAGCAGGACGTTCGCCCCCTGTTGAACCATCAGCGCCAGGTTTAGGCGGTTTCGCTCCCCGCCGGAGAGGACACCGACCTTCTTCTGCTGGTCGGCCCCGCCAAAGTTGAACCAGGAGCAGTAGGCCCGGGAGTTTACCTCTTTCCAGTCGCCCAACCGAATGGTCTCCTTGCCGTCGGAGATCTGCCGCCAAACGCTCTTCTCCGGGTCGAGGTTCGAGCGCATCTGTTCGGCATACGCGATCGATACCGTGTCCCCGAGGCGCAAGGTGCCGGCGTCCGGTTTCTCCTCCCCGACGATCAGCTTAAAGAGGCTCGTCTTTCCCGCGCCGTTGGGCCCGACGATGCCGACGATGGCTCCCGGTGGCACGGTAAAGGAGAGATCCTGGAAGAGCACCATCTCGCCGTAGGCCTTGGTCAGACCCCTGGCGTCGACCACAATGTCTCCCAGCCGGGGTCCCGGGGGGATCACCAGGCGTACGTCCTTTACCTGTTCCTTGCGCTCTTGATTCAGGAGGCTCTCGTACTGATTGACCCGGGCCTTGGCCTTGGCGTGGCGGCCCTTTGGGCTCATCCGGATCCACTCCAGTTCTCTTTGAAGGGTCCGCTGCCGAGCGCTCTCCCCCTTCTCCTCCAAGGACAGGCGCTCCTGTTTCTGCTCCAACCAGCTGGAGTAGTTGCCCTCCCAGGGGATGCCCTCCCCCCGGTCCAGCTCGAGGATCCACCCGGCAACGTTGTCCAAGAAGTAGCGGTCGTGGGTAACGGCGATAACGGTGCCGGCATAATCCCGCAAGTGCCGCTCGAGCCAGGCGACGGTTTCGGCGTCCAGATGATTGGTCGGCTCGTCCAAGAGCAGCACATCCGGCTGCCGGAGGAGCAGCCGGCAAAGGGCCACCCGGCGCTGCTCGCCCCCGGAAAGAACGTCGACCACCGTATCCTGAGGGGGGCACCGTAGGGCGTCCATCGCCAACTCCAGGCGGGCGTCGAGGTCCCATCCTCCGGCGGCATCGATCTTTTCCTGAAGCTCCGCCTGCTCCTCACCGAGCTTCTCGTAGTCGGCGTCGGGCTCCCCGTAGGCTTCGTTTACCGCGTCGAAGCGTGCAAGCAGCTCGGTTACCTCGGCGACGCCTTCCTCGACGATCTCCCGCACGGTCCTTCCGGGGGCCAACTGCGGCTCCTGCTCCAGCATGCCCACCGAATAGCCCGGCGCAAAGGCCACATCCCCGGTGTAGTCCGTGTCGCGGCCGGCGATAATCTTTAACAGGCTCGATTTCCCCGAGCCGTTCAGACCGATAACGCCGATCTTGGCGCCGTAGTAGAAGCCGAGGGTTATATCTTTGAGCACCTGCTTGGTCCCGTAGATCCGGGAGACCCGGTGCATGGAAAAGATGACTTTCTTGTCGTCGGTGGTAGGCATGGGATAAGAATAGCAAAAGCGCGCCCGGTAGTGTACGATCTTAGCTCACCAGGGTGATGGCTATGGTTGCTGCCGGCTATGGCGGCGAGACTTCGGCTATCCCCCCGCCAACCACCTGTTGACGGCACCGCGGTCCAACGAGTCGCCGAGGCAGGCTTCGAGCTCCGTCACGTCGGCTTTGTCGCGGTCCCGCGAGGAAGACTTCTTCAAGGCGTAGAGCACCTCGGGAGCAACGACCGGAATCCGCGTGTCGGCAAAATCGATCTGCCGCAGTCCTTGCGCGACGAACTGCGCAAACGTCTCATCCGATGGGCTGAGGACGTCCAGGATAGTCTCGTCCTCCGACTCGACCAAGAGAAATCGATGTACGTCGACTAAGGGGTATCGCATCGTTTCGAGGTTCCGATAGACCGACGAAAACGCTCCGCGAAGCGCCTCCTCGATCGTGTCAAGCTCGCCGATCAGGACGATGTCGATACCTACCGTGGCCCGGGGCCGGCAGTAGAGGCTGAACGCGAATCCCCCGGCGAGTCCCCAGGTTATCTTTCTTTTCGATAGGGCACGGGCGACCCGAAGAAACGTCTCTTCGAGCATCAACGCCGATCCTTTGCGGCACGCATTCGGCGCCCGAAACGGCGGCGGAGTTCGGTCGGAGATTTCTCGGGGTGAGCCGTCGCATCGGCGGCTATGTTCAGTTTGATCAGCATCGCAGCGAGCTCAAACGCCTTCTTGAGCCGCCGTGCCTCAGGTGACTCCATCCTCTTAAGTATACCATTACCGATACGCGACTCGCCACCGGCGGGTAGACTCGAGATATGGTACAGGTAACGCGCGGTGGTGTGTTCGTCGCCGGCCCACGGTAGTTTTTACAAGCAGCGGGTTACCGCAGCACAGTCGGAGCCACCCCAGTCCTTTAGGCACGCTTCGAAAGTGCTCAATGCTTCGGCGGCTACCGAATCCTTGCGCCGTGTGGAACGGAGTGCCTCAACCGCCAGCCTGAGATCCTTATGCATCAGCTCCAGCGAGAAGCTGGGGCTAAAGTCTCGCTCAAGGATCGCGGACATCTTGGCCTGCAGTATGGTGCTGTTGCCCGAGGAGGATCCGACAATTTCCAGCAAGGTTGCGTCGGCGAGTCCGAGGTTTTCGGAGAGGGCCAGGGCTTCCCTCAAGGCCGCGAGCTGGACCCCAACCAGGAGGTTGTTGGCTAACTTGGCGGCGGTCCCCTGTCCTCTCCGCCCGCAGTAGAAGAGCTTCTTCCCGATGGCGTTCAAGAGGGGCTCGAGGTCGGCAAACTCCTCCTTCGCCCCACCGATCATGATGGTCAGGGTCCCCGCCACAGCTCCGTTATGACCGCCGCTTACCGGGGCGTCGACGTATCGAACCCCTCGGCGTGAAAGGTCCGCCCCGATGGCCGCAGACTCTTCCGCACCTATCGTGCTTAGGTCGAAGATGGTAACACCCTGGGGCCAAGGCACGGACGTCACAACCTCCTCGACCGCCGCGCCGTCCGACAACTCGGGCAGCACCGCCTCGATCACCGCGCCGTCCGGGAGAGCGATAAACACGAGCTCCGCGTCACCGAGAAGCTCACTGATCGAGGCATATTCCATTGCCCCGGTGGCAACCAGCCGATCGACGGCGCCCCGAGATCTGTGAGGTGCCACACCGACAACCTGCCCCGTCTTGAGGAGGTTCGCCGCTACCGGCTCCCCGATGCTGCCAAGACCGACAACCGCGATCACAGCTGTTTGATCAATCGCGAAAGAGCGGTCAGCCGTGCCTCATCCACGGCGAGGGGGACGACACACCCGGGACCGAGAATCAACCTGCCATCGGGTACTTGGGAAATGGCATCCCGAACTTCCCGTTCGATGTCATCATCACTCCCGTTTAGGAGGGTGTTGTTCTCGTCGACGCCACCGATAAGGATCTTGTCCGTCATGCTTCGCCCGTCCCGGAGGCTCACTTCGGTAATCCTGTCATGCCAATTGATCGCAGCCACCGGATAATCATGCAGATCGGCGAACATCGGCTGTTTCCCGTGAATGTGCAAAATGTTAAACCAGGCATCCTTCGCCGCGTCAAGAACCCGAAGGTCGTATTGCCGGCCGAACTCCGCATAGGCTTCACTACTCAAACGATCGAAGGTTCCAAGCTGCGTGGCAAAGAAGATACCGTCGACCTTAGTCGCCATGAGCCGCTTGACGAAGTTGACAGTGGTGGCGGTTATCACCTCGAGACCCCTGTGGAGAAGCTCCGGTTCCCCGGATATATGGTCAAAGATCGCCTCCCCGGTCATCTTGA
>CAYPUT010000229.1:0-4133 GCA_964413945.1 uncultured Spirochaetaceae bacterium | reverse complement strand
TCTGCAACCGGTGCGGCGGCGCGGCAGGCGTTGTCGAACCCGATGGCTCCCGCCGCCTCGAAGGCGAACTCGGTGGAGGTGGTCTCGTTGTAGACCGTGGAAAGCAGCTCTCCGGTGTCCGTTTCTTCCCGGGCGGAGACGGCTATTACCAATCCCCGGGACGTCGGCGCCTCCGACAGCGGCCGGCGTGTTCGCCGAGGCCGCCACATAACGCGATAACACTGCGACGGTTGGCGGGGGCCACGCCGGGCTGCCAGACGCCGCAGAGCAGATATAGTTCTTTGGTGGTAGTGTGAATGCTTGTGGCTCTTTCTGAACGCTCTATACCACCAATTCTACAAATACAGGACAGTGTACGAGGCAGCGGCGGACTATGTATCGCCGGCGCAATGACTCCGTCGATACTCGCCGGGAGTCTTCCCGGTCGCGCGGCGAAAATACTTGTTAAAGGTGGCTTTGTTGGAGAACCCGGCTTCCATGGCTAAATCTAGAATGGAAAAACCGCGATTCTCCTCTTTGCAGAGGGCCTTCTTCACCGCCTCCAGGCGAAATCCGTTGACGAACTCGAAGAAATTGCCGCCGGTCCACTGGTGTATGAGGGCGGAGACTTCGTTTCTTCTTAACCCGGCCGCTATGGCAAGGGCGTACAGGGTCAGTGAGTCGTCCTGATAGAGCTTGCGACGCTGCATCAGTTCCGATAGGCGATCGAATCGGGCCCGGGAATCGTAGAGACTCTCTCCGCGTCGTTTTTGGCCGGTTCCTGGGGCCCTAGGGGTCTTGGATCGTTGAGGCGGAAGCTCTTCCTGTTTGATTGAGATATCATCGCCGTCGTGAAATACGATGATTCGGTTCCCCTTGACCCGATAGAGAAAGAACTCCTGATCGTCGCACTGCGCTCGTTGCGGACGTCCGGTGGACGATACGTAGCTCAGGATATCTACCAGAGAGCTATCACATCTGTCGGCAAAGAGATGCTCCGGCTCCTGCCCGATGCATCCTTCCGCGTCAACTCCGAGGAAGCGCTCCCCCATTCTATTTATGTATTCCAGGATGAAGCGGGACCCGTAAATCGTCGCCTTAAAGACAAGAACACTAACCCCCAGGTTATCGAAGGACTGGCCGAAGGCGATGTGGTCCGAATAGACAATTTGTTCCAGGGCGCGGCGCCGGGTAATGTCCCGGATTGTAACGACTATGTAGGAGCGCTCTTCAACCGGATCTCGGTAGAGTGACTTCTTCGTCGAGATGTAGTGCACCTCGCCGTTCCAGGTGACTTCTTCCTCGTTGAGATCGGTCTTCCCCGTCTCAAGAACGTAACGGTCATGGGTGTGGAAGACATCCGCCTGTTTCTTGGGGTGTAAGTCGTGGTCGGTAAGCCCCAGAAGCTCTTCTCTGGAACGGCCAAGCACCTTGACCGCAGCGTCGTTGAGGAACACCCATCGATGCTGATCATCCTTGATAAAGAAGGGATCATCCAGGGCGTTGGTGACCGCGACGTCAAAATTCCCGAATTGGTCCATTAGAAAGCAGATGAAGTTTACCACGTTTCTCCGGTTAAGTACACCGGGGTCCATAGAGACGACAGCTGATAAATCAGAGGTGAAAATCGGTGTTATGGAACTTGATATCGCCGGAATAGAGATGACGGCAGCCGTCGTAAGAGGGTTGGCAATTGACGCCGTCGAAGAATCTGGAACCGGGCATCCCGGAATGCCTCTCGGAAACGCCGATTTTGGAGCGGTGCTCTTCAGCGAGATACTTCGCCACTTTCCCTCGAATCCTCACTGGATGGACCGGGACCGCTTCGTCCTGTCTGCGGGACACGGCTCGGTGTGGCTCTATTCGCTCCTGCACCTCTGCGGGTACGACCTCCCCTTGGCGGAGATAAAGCGCCTGAGGCGGCTGGGATCCAAAACACCGGGACATCCGGAGTACGGCCTGACCGACGGTGTCGAGTGTACCACCGGGCCCTTGGGAGCCGGGTTCGCCACCGCCGTAGGCATGGCAATGGCGGAGGCTCGGCTGGCAGCGGAGTTCAACCGACCCGGACATCGTATCATCGACCACTTTACCTACGTTCTCTCCGGGGACGGATGTTTGATGGAGGGCGTTACTGCCGAGGCGGCGTCCCTGGCGGGACACCAGGGCCTAGGGAAGCTTATCGTCTTCTACGACTCCAACGCGATCTCCATCGAGGGCAACACTTCCATCACCTTTACCGAGGACGTACGCACTCGCTTTGCGGCCTACGGATGGCAAACGCTATCGGGAAGCTCCCACGATCCCGCCGGCATCCTCGAGCTAGTCCGTCGGGCAAAGAGTGATCTTTCCCGGCCGACGCTTATCGAGCTGGAGTCGACAATCGGCAAGGGATCCCCGGCAATGGCGGGATCTCATAAAGTACACGGGGCGCTGCTTGGGGCCGAGGAGATCAAAGAAACGAAGAAGGCTATAGGCCTTCCGCCGGATGAATCCTTTTTTGTCTCTCCGGATGTGAAGGAGTACCTCCGGAGTCGAGCAAAGAGCTGGGGTCGGGACTATGCGACGTGGCAGGACTCCTTTGCCGCCTGGTCCGAGCGATATCCTGATCTTCGACGCCGCTTGGACGGCTACTACCGAGAAGCCGGCTTCGAGATCGATAGCATCGATTTTCCGGAGTATGCTCCCGGCTCCGGCCGGTCGACCCGGGATGTAAGCGGCGATGTCCTGAGCTCCATTGCGGCCGCCGTTCCAAACTTCATGGGCGGCTCGGCGGACCTTTCTCACTCCAACAAATCTGAAATGCCGGGCCACGGTGAGTTTAGTAGCCGAAACCGCCTGGGAAGGACCATTCGGTTCGGCGTCCGGGAACATGCAATGGGCTCGATCCAAAATGGGCTCCTGCTCCACGGCGGGCTTCGAACCTTTGTGGCGACCCTCTTTGTGTTTGTCGACTATATGCGACCGGCGATGCGCCTCGCTGCCCTGATGGAAATTCCTGCCATCTACGTGCTAACTCACGATTCGATCTATCTGGGAGGCGACGGCCCGACGCACCAGCCTATCGAGCACCTCAACTCTCTCCGGATCATCCCCAACATGCGGGTCTTGAGACCCAGCGATCCAGAGGAAGCGGTGGAGTGTTGGAAGATGGCGCTGGAGAGAACCGACGGCCCCACCTGCCTGGTGTTTTCCCGGCAGGCACTGACGACCGAGCCAAAGGCGGATAGTCACTGGCGAGAGTCGCTCCGTGCTTCCGGGGCCTATATTCTCCGGCAAGAGACAGGCGCCCACGACGTTACCGTTCTTGCGACGGGATCGGAAGTTGGCCTGGCGATGGCCCTGGCGGAGGAGCTTTCCGGCGACGTCGGAATCCGGGTCGTTTCAGTAGCCTCCCGGGAGCTCCTGGCGGAAGCAACGTCGAAAACGAAAGCCGCGATTTTAGGAAGCGACGCGCCCGTTGTGGTGGTGGAAGCCGGATCCCGATGCGGCTGGGAACAATTTACCGCAGGAAACCCGGAGCGGATTCTAAGCATCGATCGCTTTGGTGAATCCGGCCGGGGTGAAGAGGTTGCGGAACACCTGGGCCTCACCCTGGAGAATCTTCGAAACGTCGTGAAAAAAAGCAGCCGGGGAGTTGCCGTATGAGGTCCTTTGTCGCCTTCGGCGAAACCCTCTGGGACCTCTTTCCCGACGGCGCAGTCCTTGGTGGCGCTCCCTTCAACTTCGCCTATCGTGTGCAGGAGGCCGGGGAGAGCTGTCGGATGATTACCGCCCTAGGTCGCGACGACCGGGGCAATGAGGCTATGGCGCGGATCCGAGAGCTTGGAATGAGCACGGAGCTTATCCAATGGATAGACGATCGACCCACGGGCTCCGTAGAGGTCACCCTGGACCAAGACCGAAATCCCTCTTACCGAATCGTCCCGGGCGTTGCCTACGACGCCATCGAAGTAACCGAAAAAGCACTGGCGGCAGCTCGAGAGGCCGCTTGTATCTGCTACGGCACCTTGGCGCAGCGAGAGAAGCGCTCCCGGGACACAATTCAGCGGCTCTTGGAGGAAGCGACCGCGGCCGAGCGCCTCTACGATGTGAATCTCCGCTCCGGGTCGGTAGTGGAGGCCACTATCCGAGCCTCCTTGGAGCGCTCGACC
>CAYPUT010000228.1:0-4358 GCA_964413945.1 uncultured Spirochaetaceae bacterium | reverse complement strand
TGGCGCTTAAAGATGCCGAGGAGATCGACCTTCCGGCGTTTCGCAAAAATCTCGATGCCCGTGGCCTCGAGGTAAGCTGCATTAGCACCGGGCAGGTATTCGCCGTCTCGGGTCTCTCCTTTACGCATCCGGACCCCGAGCTACGGAGTCGCACCGTAAAGGTGTTCGAAGGCCTGGTAGACCTTGCGGCGGAGCTCGCATCGGGAATCGGGGGCCTAATCAACGTTGGGCGGGCCCGGGGCTCCTACTGTAAGGAGCAGTCCGTCGAAGAGACCGAGGGGCTCTTTATCGAGACGGCGCGAAGAATCTGCGATTATGCAGCACCGAAGAACGTTACCTTGATGATAGAACCGGTTAACCGCTACGAGATAAACTTTATCAATTCCGTGCCCCAGGCAGCCGAAATCCTGGCCCGGGTCGACCGGGAGAACGTCGCGATCATGCCGGACGTCTTCCATATGAACATCGAAGACGTGACAATTGGCGGCACCTTAGCCGAATACGCCGGGCAGATTCCCTACGTTCACCTCGCCGATTCCAACCGCCACTATCCCGGCGCCGGCCACCTCGACTTCGCCGACGTCTTCGGCGCCTTAGAGCGCACTCGATTCGATGGGTGGGTCTCCGTCGAGATCCTCCCCTACCCCGATCCGGATACCGCCGCAGAGAAGGCCGCGGCGACCCTGCGGCCCCTCGTGGATAGACACAACGATACCAGAGCACTTCAGGAGGCTCCGAATGCACGCTCACAGTGAGGCCTTGGTCCGGGAGATTTCCCGGAAGGCCCTCGAATACCGTCTTGATGTTCTCAAGATGGTAATGACCAATAAGTCCGGCCACATCGGTGGGGCGTTCTCGATTGCCGAGATTGCTACCAGTTTGATTCATCATCACATGAAGCTGGACCCCAAGAATCCCAAGTGGCCCGACCGGGACCGCTTGGTTTTTAGCAAGGGCCACGCTTGCGCGATGCTCTATTCCAACTTAGCGCACCGCGGTTTCTTCGACCCGAACACACTTACCACCTTTCGCAGCTTCGACAGCAAGCTCCAGGGGCATCCGGACCCGGAAAAGACCCCCGGCGTGGAGGTTGCCGCCGGACCCTTGGGCCACGGCGTCGCGATCGGAACCGGCATGGCCCTTGCGCTTCGCAAGCGGAGCGCGAAGCCATCGAGCCAGACCTCCCCGTCGGCCCGGGCGACCGCCGGAAAGGTCTACGTGGTCTTGGGCGACGGCGAGCTCGGCGCGGGTGTTATCTGGGAAGGGGCTATGGCGGCGAGCAAGTTCCGCCTCGGTAACCTTACCGCAATCATCGACTATAACGGGATCCAGCAGACCGGCGCCGCCTCCGACGTTCTTCCGACCGAACCGATCGCCGACAAATGGAGAAGCTTCGGGTGGTACGTGATGGAAGTCCACGGGCACAACGTCCGGGAGATCCTCGACGCCCTCGACCGGTGCGACGAAGTCCACGCCCGGCCGAGCATGATCATCGCCCGGACCGTCAAGGGAAAGGGCGTCAGCTTTATGGAGTACGACCACCGATGGCACGGCCAGTCTCCCAGCGACGAGGAGTACAAGGCGGCGGTCGCCGAGCTTGAAGAGGAGATTAAGAAATGGCAGTAACCAATACCCCGGCGCCGGGGACGAAGGTCTCGATGCGCCTCGCATACGGGGAAGCGCTGGTGGCCCTGGGCCACGCTCATCCGGACGTGGTTGTCTTGAGCGCCGACGTGCAGAACTCGGACCACAGCTATATGTTCGAAGACGCCTTCCCGGACCGCTTTTTTAACGTCGGAATTTCCGAGCAGTCCCTGGTCGACGTGGCCGTGGGCCTGGCGAACGGCGGGTACATACCCTTCGCGAACACCTTTGCGTTTCTCTTTGCCACCCGGGCAGTAGAGATGATTCGGACCCATCTCTCCTACGGTGGGGCCAACGTAAAGCTGATGGGCGCCTACGGCGGAATCTCCGATTCCTTCGACGGCCCGACGCATCATTCCAATACGGATCTTGCGATCTTGCGGAGCCTCCCCCGGATGACGGTTATCGTCCCCGGGGATACGACCAGCGTTACCAAGATGTTGCCGGCGGTCGCCGCGCACCAGGGCCCGGTCTACGTGCGCCTGAACCGGAACGAGGTTCCCCTCCTCTACGGGGACGACTTCGCGCCTACCATCGGGAAGGCGCACCAGGTGCAGGACGGCAAGGATGTCACGATTATCGCCTGCGGATTGATGGTAAGCCGTGCCATGGAGGCCTCAGATGTGCTAAAATCGAAGGGACTCGATGCCCGGGTTCTCGATATGCACACGATTAAGCCCATCGACGTCGACGCCGTCACCTCGGCGGCCCGGCAGACCGGGGCTATCGTAACCGTAGAGGAACACACGGTCCTCGGAGGCCTCGGCGGCGCCGTCGCGGAGGTTGCCGCGGAGGTACATCCGGTGCCCATCCGGCGTGTCGGCCTCGCCGATCGCTTCGCCGAAACGGGCCCCTACGACCGCATACTCGACGCCCACGGCATGAGCATCGACGCAATCGTCGCGGCGGCTCAGGCGGCCGTCGACGCCAAAAAACGCTAAGGAGCTCTTAAGATGAACCAACCCATTCAAGACTACGCGAGCGTGGGGCTCGTCCACTTTATGCTCTACAAGGACAACATTAAGGGCGCCGGCGACTTTTCCTCCGTATCCACCATCCTCGACGACCCCTACTTCGCAGCCATGGAGATGTCCTGGGTCAACGACGACGCCGAACGGGCCAAAGTCGCCGGGCTCGTCAAAAAGTCCGGCAAGAAGGTCGCCTTCGGCGCCCAGCCGTTGCTTCTCACTCAGCCGCTGGACATCAACCACCTCGACGAGGCCGAGCGAAAGAAGGCCGCGAACGCGGTCATCGAGCTCATCCCCCAAGCGGTGGAGATCGGCGCCAGTGGGTTCGCCCTTCTTTCTGGGAAGACCGCAGGTCCTGAGAAGAAGGACCAGGCGATGGAGCAATTGGTCAAGTCACTGACCGAAATCGGCACCGAGCTTAAGAAGCACACCGATATCCCGCTGGTCCTGGAAACCTTCGACCAGCTCGACTACGGGAAGAACTGCCTGATCGGTCCGAACAAGGACGGCGCAGCGATCGCCAAAGAAGTGCGAAAGTCTGTGCCCAGCTTCGGATTGCTGATCGACCTAAGCCACTTGCCGTTGCAGGGCGAAACCGCAGCTCAAGCCTGGGCCGACGCCGGGGAATACATAATCCACGCCCACATCGGCAACGCGGTTATGAACAAGCCCGACCACCCGTTGAACGGCGACATGCATCCCCCCCTCTGCGACCCCGACGGGGAGAACTGCGTCGACGAGCTCGCCGAGTACCTGAAGGTGCTCTTGGACGCCGGATACCTGAACACCAAGACCAAGCCCTTCTTGAGCTTCGAAGTCTGCATCTACGGCGACTGGACCCGGGAAAAGCTGATCGCTCAGAGCAAGGAGACCTTGGACAAGGCTTGGGCAAAGGTATAGACGCACGAGCCGGCGCCCTTCTCGGTGCGCCGGCCTCATAAAGAGCTAACGCCTTCATCATCAGACTAAGTAGAAGACGCACGCACACTTACACGATAGGAGTATCGCATGAAGATCGTCGTCCTAGACGGACATACGCTTAACCCCGGGGACAACCCCTGGACCCCAGTCGAGAAGCTCGGAGACCTGACGGTCTACGACCGCACCCCGACCGACAAAATTCTCGAGCGCGCGAAAGACGCCGAGATTATCCTGACAAACAAGACGCCTCTGACAAAAGACGTTCTGCCGGAGCTGCCGAAGCTCAAGTTTATCGGCGTCCTGGCCACCGGCTACAACGTGGTAGACACGGCGGCGGCGAAGGAGCGAGGCATTCCCGTGGCCAATGTTCCCGTGTACGGCACCGATTCGGTGGCGGAGTACGTCATCTCTCTGATTACCAACCACTTCCGTCAGCCGGCCCTCCACGCCGACCTCGTAAAGGAGGGCGAGTGGTCCAAAAAGGGAGATTTTTCCTTCTGGGAAACGCCTCTCTGGGAGCTTGCCGGAAAGACCATCGGCATCGTCGGCTTCGGCCGCATCGGGCGCCGGGTGGGCCAGCTGGCGAGCGCGTTCAAGATGAAGGTCTTGGCCTACGACACCTACCACGGCAATCCGCCGGACTACCCCTTCTCCTGGGCGGAGAACATCGAGGAGCTCTTCTCGCAATGCGACGTTGTTTCCCTCCACTGCCCCCAGACGGAGGAGAACACCGGCATGGTGAACAAGGAGCTTCTGGCCAAGATGAAGCCGACGGCCTACTTCGTGAACACCGCCCGGGGTGGCCTCGTGCAGGAGCAGGACCTC
>CAYPUT010000227.1:1690-4478 GCA_964413945.1 uncultured Spirochaetaceae bacterium | reverse complement strand
ATCTGGGACACCTGGTCCACGCCGGCGTCGAGCTTCTCGGGGCTCTAGTGATGCTTGTCTTTGGAGTGATCCTCGTGACGGGGTTGTGGTAGGTTAGAACATCCAGCGCTTAAAGGCCTCCATAGCTTCGTACTCCGGGAGGCCCAGCTTGTCGTACAGAAGGGCGGTGCCCCGGTTTCTGTCCTCTGCCCGCATCCAGAACTCGCGTTCATCCGGACCGGGGAAGAGCGGCCGGTCCTTTTGAGACTGATGCTTGAATATGGCTTTGCGTTTGCGGCTCAACTCCTGGGGGCTCAGCGGTACGGCCATTTCTATGTTTTCGATTTCCCATTCTTGCCAGGCACCCCGGTAGAGCCATACATAGCAGCTTTTCATCCACGGTTCATCCTTCAAGCGGACAATGGCCTGCATCACTGCTTCGAGGCAGACCCGGTGGGTACCATGCGGATCGGATAGATCGCCGGCGGCGTAGATTTGGTGAGGCTTTACCTTCTTTAGCAGATCCATCACCACGTCAATATCCTGTTCCGATAGGGGCTTCTTCTTTACCCGGCCGGTTTCGTAGAAGGGCATGTCCAGGAAGTGAACGTGTTGCTCCTCTACTCCCGAGTAACGGCAGGCCGCTTTCGCTTCTCCCCGTCGTATCAGAGCTTTGATTTGCTGTAAGTCAGGTGGATCGACCTGTCCGGGAGATTTGTTTTCGATAAATCGCTTTAGATCCGTAAAGAGACCCGACACTTCGGCTTCGTTGTCTTTTTCGCTATCGAGATTGAAATCCATGACGAAATCGACGAATCGCAGGGCGTCATCGTCGAATACGGCGATGTTTCCGGACGTTTGATAGGCTACGTGTACCTCGTTGCCCTGGTCCACCAGGCGGATCAAGGTGCCTCCCATAGAGATTACGTCGTCATCCGGGTGTGGACTAAAAATAAGCGCCCGTTTTGGATAGGGTGCAGCCCTCTCCGGCCGCTGGCTGTCGTCGGCGTTGGGTTTACCTGCGGGCCAGCCGGTAATGGTATGCTGCAATTCGTTGAACACTTGAATGTTAATCTGATAGGCCGGTCCCTGGCTGGTAATCAGGTCGCCCATGCCGTTTTCGTTATAATCCATGTCGGTGAGCTTCAGAATCGGCTTGTCGGTTTCTCGGCAGAGCCACACCACAGCCTTCCTACGCATCGCCAGGCTCCACTCAACGCGGTCGAGCAGCCAGGGAGCACGAAAACGGCTCAACTCGGCGGCCGACGCTTCATCCAAGATATAGGTTACATCCGGATGCTCCTGCAGGTACGACGCGGGAATCGAATCGGTTACCTCGCCTTCCACTGCCTTGGCAATAACCCTCGCTTTGCCTTCACCCCAGGCCACCAAGAATATCTTCCGCGCTTTCATGATGGTGCCGATACCCATGGTAATGGCGCGCCGGGGTACGAACTCTTCGCTGAAGAAATCGCTGGCGGCATCTCGGCGGGTAATCTTGTCCAGGGTGATAAGGCGTGTTCCGGAATTAATCCAGGAACCCGGCTCGTTAAAACCGATGTGACCCGAGCGTCCGATGCCCAATATCTGAACGTCTATCCCACCCAGATCGTCGATCTTCTCGTCGTATGTGCGGCAGTACGCTGCTATCTCCTCTTCGGGCACTGTTCCATCGGGAATGTTGATGTTTTCTTCCGGTATGTCGATGTGGTCGAAGAGGTTTTCCCGCATGAAACGCACGTAGCTCTGTAGCGTGTCGGGCTCCATGGGATAGTATTCATCCAGGTTGAAGGTAACCACGTTGACAAAACTCAGCCCTTCCTGCTCGTGCATTCGGATAAGCTCATCGTAGCATCCCACCGGAGAGGAGCCCGTGGCCAGACCGAGCACAGCCGTTTCTCCTTTTTCCTGTTTTTCTCGTATTACCCTCGCTATTTCGCCCGCCACCAGCTTCGAGCCTTCCGTCGAATCCTGAAAGACACGGGTTCCTACCTTTTCCAATCGGGTCGATTTGTCTTGGCTTTTCATTCGTCCTCAATCATAAAAAAAGTGATCCGAGACCGCAAAGCCGCCGCGGACCGTTCCGGTCTATCGCACGAAGACGGGCGATCCCCAGGCCCATTGGTTGTTCTGTTGCCGCACGCGAAGATAGGCGAAATCTCCCGGTGCCAGTGTTGGGGCGAAGTCTTCTAGCGCGATGTTCCATCGATACTCGCCCTCCGTGGGTGCCCGGTGGAATAGAAACGCCGGAGAGTCGATTTCGTGGCGCAGGTGTCCGCTTCTCCCCCCGGAGAGAAGGCGCTCGACGGTCGTCTCGGAACGCACGCCGTTGAGTCGGGCCCAGATCTTCGCATCGAGGGGAATATCCACCAGAAGGTCGATCCCCTGGGTCCCCGGAGTGGAGCTCGCTGGGTTTCCAAAGGTCACGGTTTCGAAGTGTACGGTGCGGCCATCGGTCTGCTTCCACCAGGAGTAGTAGGCGCTTTTTGGCGCCTCGGCCTCCTGCTCCGGGGAGAGCACGTCGGGACCCCGGAACCGCGGGTCCACCTCGAGGATATCGCCGGCGGATATGCCGAAGTCGGCCTCCCACGAGGCTGCCTTGCCCCTCGGTCCCCAGCCAACCTCCAGGAAGAGGTGGGTGCGAACCGTCGGTCGGGCACCGCCGGGGTTGTCGTTTCCCGAGTCGACCGCCGGGTCCGTGGGGGAGATCCGTCGTACGGTTCGGTTGTTGACTACCACGTCGACGTAGTCTATCGGTGCTCCGGCTTCGAGGCGCAGGGCGAGTCCCGCGGCGCGGCCGGAAGAGCGT
>CAYPUT010000227.1:0-1680 GCA_964413945.1 uncultured Spirochaetaceae bacterium | reverse complement strand
CGGCGTGCCGCCGATTTTGTAGTCGAGTTTGATCTTGTCGCCGGTAAGCGCGTAGGTTCTCCGCGCCCGGATAGCCTCGAAAATAGCCTCCCGGGATAGCTCCCGGGCCCAGATGCCGGATAACCCGTGACCGTAGCTTCCCGGGTGGGCGCTATGGTGATCCGTGTTTGCGACAAAGCCGAAGACGTGTCCCTGGGCAAGGCCGTATTGCACCGTGCTTCGCCAGTCGGCGGGCCCCATCGAGTGCAGAAAGGGCAGGGGTCCCTCGGTCGTCTCGGAGGCGCCGTGCATGGAATAGACTTCTACGACCGGGGAGGCGTCCTGATTGAAGTGGTCCCAGTTGATTCCCCTGGCTCCCTGGTGGTAGCCGATGTGGTGCGGGAGGCTCAAGGCCGGGCGTCCCTGAGAGCCGAGCTCCAGCACCCGGCGATCGAGCTCCGGCACCGTCTCCGGGAAGAGGAGCTCACCTTCGGGATCCCGATAGACGATCGCTCGGTCCCCGTCGGCACTCGAATGCACCTCGAAGCCGGGAAAGGTGACGAAGCGACCGGGTTCGGAGGCGCCCTCTAAGGTCTTGAGGGAGTCGGGCCAGTTCTTCTTGAGCTTTTCGAAACCCCTTGTGTGGAAGTCGACGATGTGCTGAGTGCGCTCAGTCGGCTCCGGCATGTCGGCCCAGTGGGCGTGCCCCGTCACCGAGCAGAAGTCGAGGCGTTCCCGGGCGTTGCGGATGGCATCCGCGAGCTCGCCATGGGCGTAGGACATATTGCAGTGGTTGTGCAGGTCCCCAAAGTAGGCCTCTTCTTTCCCCATCATTCCCTCTCCTTTTCGATTCGAATCACCATCCCCCCGGAGTCCACCGCCCGCTGCGTCGCCTCGACCATGCGCAGCGACTCGTAGCCGTCGGCCGTCCCCGCCACGGGGTGTTCGCCGGAGTGGTGGCGCCTAATCGCGTGAAGGAGCTCAACGTCCGCGCCGAAGTGCGAGCTTGCGAAATGAGGGCCCCGGGCGTCGACGGTAGTGTGGGATGCACCGTATTCCGTTATCAGGTCGATTTCGCCGGTATCCCGCGTAAGGCGCAACCGTCCGGAAGACCCCACGAGCTCCAACGTTTCCTCGTCCTCCGCGCTGGGCCCGAAGATGGTCCAGAAAAGGGACGCTTTAACACCGTTGTCGTAGGCAATGTTGACCACGGCGTGATCTATGATGTCGACGTTGGGACTGTAGACGCAGTTGTCTATTTGGGCGTCCTCTCTATCCGTTTCCGCCCAGCTCCGCCGACTAAAGATGCCGTCCTCCTGCTTACGATAGTCGGGGTCCAGCCGGTACACGATTCCGATCTCCGGGTGTCCCGGACCCGGGAGTGCCCGAAACGGACAGTCCCGGGCGCACTCTCTACAGCGGCGTGGGGCAGCCGGATCCGGCGCAAAGACCCCCGACCGGCCGCCGAAGGCGCTCAGCGCCCCGGGGCGGCTGTCGGCGATCCAGTTGAGGGCGTCGAAGTAGTGGGACACCTTGTCGTTGAGGGCCCCGCCGGAGCGCTCGCGGAAGCGATGCCACCGTTGGAGGTAACGGGCGTAGGGAATAACCGACCGCAGAAGGATCGTCTGCAACGCCCCTATCTCGCCGCTCCGAAGGATCTCGACCACCCTGCGCCAGGTATTCTCGTAGCGCCGGGTGAAG
>CAYPUT010000226.1:0-4515 GCA_964413945.1 uncultured Spirochaetaceae bacterium | reverse complement strand
GTCCCGGAGGGCGACGCAAGGTCCCATTTTGCATTTTGGGACGACAGGATGGCCGTTGGGGCTGCCCAGGGGGGGCTTCTCCTTGTACTGATCGCACTTCGCTACCGGCACCACAAGAACGTCCCGCTGGCCTTGCTCCTCGTTGTTTTTTCGCTTCGGTTAGCGACCATACCCACCTGGAATCCGAGCATCCTCTTAGCCTATCCCTGGATACTGCCGGCGACGACTCCGCTACCCTTTCTCTTCGGTCCGCTTTTGTGGTGGTACACCCGGGAGATCGGCCGGGAGGTCTGGGCGACTCCGACCCGGCTCCCGCTCCATTTTCTGCCCTGCGCCGCCGACGTGGTGTTTGGCATCGGCGTTCTTCTTACGCTCTCGCCGGTGGAGTACCAGCGTTATATCGCAGCGGTTTTTGCCGGAGACCCGCCGATCTGGATGCTCGGGGAGAACGCGCTGAAGGTGCTGGTCAACGGCGTCTACGTGTTTGCCGCCGGCCGGATCGCCTTCGGCGCTCCGGCGTCCCGTCTCGCCGCCCGGCGCCGGACCTGGCTCCGGGCTCTGGTCGTGGTGCCGGGAATAGTGCTGGTCGCCTTCGCGTACGTCGCCCTCTTCCCGGCGGCGACGGCCAACATTGCCGCGGGGGTCGTACTCCCCTTTGGGATCCTTGCCGCCGCGATGGTCGTCCTTATCTATCTGGTGTCGTTGATGGTAATCGTCGCGCCGGATCTCCCGGGCCTCGCCGGTGGCGACCCGGCTTCGCATGCGGGCCCCGGCATCTCCGACGACGAGTGCAGCCGCCTCGTCGGTCTTCTTGAAGGCCGCCTGGACAAGGGGCAGTTTCACGACCCGGAGCTTTCCCTCTCGGACATCGCGGCGCAGCTGCGGGTGCACCCAAACCGCCTCTCCTTCGCCGTAAACCATACCCTCGGGATGCCCTTTCGGCGCCTCGTTAACCGGAAACGGCTTGCGTACTTCATGGAGAAGGTTCAAGAGGGGGCTCTCGAGGATAACACGATTCTCGGCGTGGCCTTAGACGCCGGGTTTCCCTCCAAGAGCACCTTTAACCGCGTCTTTAAGGAAGAGGTCGGGTTAACTCCCTCGGAGTTCGTCTCCCGGCGGGCTTCCCCGACTTACGAATGGCGACGATAGCCACCTCCTACACCCCATATACTCTGCGATAATCTCCCAGCAGTCGTCTCAAAATGCAAAATGGGACGCCAGAAAGGCCTCGACGCGGCATAGTTGTGGTGTACGAATCAATAACGCTCTGGGAGGTCTCTGAAATGAATAGACGGATGGTCATTGGAATGCTCGGGGTGACAGTGGTGGTTCTACTCGGCGTGTCCGGGTGCGGCCGGGTAAAGGAGGCCACACAGCTGGCAAAGAGCGTCGCGGGGATGGCGGAGGCGGGCCGGCAAGCGGCGGAAACTGCCAACGCCGCGGAAGAGTCCTCCGTCGACTGGGAGAATTACGATCTAAAGGAATCCGACGTACGCCGGTTCTATCAGGCAGTCGCTGTTCTGGAGGATGAGCACCCGGACATTGGTTTCGAAGTTGCCATGACCGCCGCCCTCGGTGCCATGAGCGAGGGGCTTAACCTGGAGAACGTCGTCGAGGAGGAAACGGAACTGAGCTTTGAAGAGTACAGTGGTCTCTCGACAGCCCTGATGGTGGTTCAAGGGGAGGCTGCGGGCCTGCGATTTACCGAAGAAATGGTTGCATCCATGGAGGATGGCCTTTCTCAGTTTGACGATACGGATCCTTCCGAGCTAACCGAAGAGCAAAGAGCCGCTCTCGACCAACAGCGACAGGCTCTGTCGGAAGCTAAGGCCGAAATGGAATCCGCGGAGTTTCAGGCCCGCAAACAAAAGGTGGAGATGGTCACGGCGATCCGCCGGGAGATGGGCTTCTGAGTATCGAGCGGGTTGTTGCCGGGGCCACGACGTGCTTCAAGGAGACCTGCCGGCTCTTCGGTTTTGTTTAAAACGTTACGCTGGTGTTTCGCCGTCGGCAGTAGTCCCCTGCCGCGGAGAGACTCTCAGAAGCGGAAACAGCACGATCCCCATACCGGCGGCGAGGGCGAGGCCGAGGCCGACGTTTCCTCCGGTGTATTCAGCGGTAACACCCACGACGAACGCCACAATCGCGGCGAAGAGGCTCTGGAGCTGGGACTGAGCCGACAGAACCGTTGCCAGAATGTCTTCGGGAATCCGGTCGGCGACAACGGAAACGCCCACCGGCTGCCGGAAGTTCTGGAGCACGTAGATGCTCAGAAAGACGATTACCGGTACCACGGTAAGCCCCTGCCGGCGGGAGATGCCGGCGACGAGCCCCAATCCGAGGCCGAGAATGAGCAGCCAATTGAGGGCGCTCTCGGGGTGGCGGAACCGTTTCGCGACGCGGGCCGAGGTCCGGGAAGCAATCGACGTAAGAACGTAGATTACGGTGTACGCCGCGCCGATAAGGAGCGCTTCCCGGCGCTGGGCTGAGATGCTCCGGGCGACCGGGATAGTGAGTGCCAAGGCGGAGACCATCGGCTGCAGATAGTCTTTGGCACCCTTGTAGTAGCCACCGAAGGAGGACGCGCTCAATACCGCCCGGGCCGCACCGGGCCGACGGAACGTCTCCACCAAGCCCCGGCCGACGGTTCGAAAGTTCTCCCCGATGGAACGAAACGTAATGTTCCCGGTTACACCGTCGAGCTCTTTCGGGTAGCTCAGCATAAGAAGCAGGTCGAGGACGTAGGGAATCATCGAGTAGAGAAAGACGGCTCGGTAGTTTCGGGAGAGAAAGACGATCCCCGCCGCGACAAGCGCCGAGATTGCGGACCCGATCTGAGACCAGGAGCGGGTGTGCCCGTAGTAGTCGTTCCCGTACTCCTGCAGATTGTTTATCCGCAGGTAGGCGAAGATCATCGCTTTGTGGGTTCCTGTCCGGAAGGCCTCGCCGACGGAGAAGAACAGGATGGCCGGCAGAAACAAAGACATGGTCGAGCCGAACCAGAAGAGTGCAAAGGAAACGATGTACGCCAGAAAGGCGCCGACCATGGTGCGCCGGCGCCCAAGGCCGTCGGCGACGGCGCCCGTCGGGATCTCCATCACGTTGACGGCGATCTCCCTAACGGCATAGAGGGTCCCGACCTGGATGTACGAAAGACCTTGGCCGAGGAGGAACAAGATCATGAACGGCTCAAAGAACCGGAGGTTCTTTAGAAATCCGTAGGCCGAGAACTCGACGTACTGAAGGTCCCGGGGAAACGCCATCGGGAGAGCCTAGTGATCCTCGTCCTCTTCGGCCTCCATGGCGATCTCGATGGACGTCGTGGTCATTTTTTCCATGAGGTATCTCCTTGTGCTTTGTCTTAAGTGTAGTCGACCCGGGCACCGTTCACAATGTCGGGCGCCCGCATGTACACGAAGACAGATGATGCTTACGATGACAGTAAGGGAGGACCGCATGGAATACCGACAACTAGGGCGCTCGGGACTTAAGGTTTCGGTCTTGACGATGGGAACCTTTACCTTCGGCGGCGTGGATGACTTCGCGAAGGCGGGAAACCAGGGAGTCGAGGAGGCACGCCGGCTTGTCGATCTCTGCATCGACGCCGGGATCAATCTTTTCGATACGGCGAACATGTATTCCTACGGGCGCTCCGAAGAGATTCTCGGGGAGGCCCTGGGGAAGAAACGCAACGACGTCTTGATCTCTTCGAAGGCCCGGATGAAGATCGCAGAAGGCCCCAACGACGAGGGGGTCTCTCGGTATCACCTTATTCGGGAGTGTGAACGGAGTCTCGAGCGCCTGAGGCGGGACCACATCGACATCTACTACATGCACGAGTGGGACGGCACCACGCCGTTGGACGAAATGCTCGAAGCGCTCCACACCCTCGTTCAGCAGGGCAAGGTACGCTACGTCGGATGCTCCAACTACTCCGGGTGGCACATCATGAAGGCCCTCGGCATCGCAGAGAGAGAGGGGCTTCCCCGCTTTGTGACGCAACAGATCCACTACACCCTGGAGGCCCGGGAGGCCGAGTACGAGCTTCTGCCCATCGCCGTGGACCAGGGAGTGGGCGTTTTGGTATGGAGCCCCCTTGCCGGCGGTCTACTTTCTGGGAAGCATCGCCGGGGTCAGGCACCTCCGGAAGACAGCCGGCAGGCGGCAGGGTGGGACGAGCCCCCGATACGCGACCCCGACCGGCTCTGGAACATCGTCGACGCCTTGGTCGAGGTTGGCGACCGTCACGGCGTCTCGGCGGCCCCGGTTGCCTTGGCGTGGCTGTTGGAACGGCCGGGGGTTACCTCCGTCGTGACCGGCGGCCGGAAGGAAGAGCATTTTCGGGACAACTTCAAAGCGGTCGACCTGGCTCTTACCGACGAGGACCGCAAGCTCCTCGACCAGGTCAGCGCGATACCGATGATCTACCCCTACTGGCACCAGCAGAACTTCGCCCGGGACCGCTTCGGCCCCGGGGATTGGGCGCTACACCGGTACTTCGAAGCGCCGTAAGGT
>CAYPUT010000225.1:0-4552 GCA_964413945.1 uncultured Spirochaetaceae bacterium | reverse complement strand
GACCGGCTATCATCTTGCGGACGGTCATCGAGTTCTGAAGCTTGCCGGGACTGATTACTTCCAGTCGGTCGGCGTAGTTCGTGACCTCAATATCAACCGATCGTGTCCAGTCCCGGTGAGCCAGGGCATTGATAACCGTTTCCCGGATCGCTTCCCAGGGATACAACCAGGTCTTCTCCCGTCGCATATGCTCGTCAATCCCCGAAGACTCCCGCGCAACAACCGGCTTAATGGCGGAAGCGAACTTTTCGATCAATCCTTCATCAACCACCTGCTTCGCGCCCGACTCGGTCACCTTCCACCGCCCCACCATGGGTCCATCCAGGACGACGTCGAGCAGCGCCTGGTATTCTTTGTCGTCCCCGGCAAAGGCCATCACCCGCAGGCCGGCTTGCGGAAGAAACCGTCGGGGTGCAATGCCGAAACAGAGGAGGCCCGCTACCGAGCACACCGTGTTTCCCATACCGTCTTCGGACATCAGTCCGAGGCCAAGCAACCGGTCAATCCACTCGGTGTCGGATTTGGGTGTCTCCGGGTCGCCGATAATTGAATCCAGATAGTAGCCGATTCTATCGAGATCGACGGAAGCCAGGGAGGTGCCGGGAACCGGCAGTGCCTCGACGTGGAGCATGCCCCCACTCTCGAAGAGTCGAAGCTGTTGTTCCCGGCTTGCCAACTCAGACCGGTCGCCCATGCGAACGTAGACCTCCTCCCGGTTATTGTGACGAACGACATACGGTTTGGAGACTCCCATCGATATCGTGATCACTCCTACCCGACGTGTTTGATCAATCGGGATCTCCTCGTAGAAGGGAATGATCGAAGGGTGCACTTTGTCCCGGAACACGTTCAGTACCCACTCCTGGGCCCGCTCTCGCTGGAGTCCGATAACCTGGCCGCTATCCTCCACGCCCAAAAGCACACGCCCACCCTGCACATTGGCAAAGGCGACCACTTCTTTGGCGAGTTGTTCGGGACGAACGTCATCTCGCTTGAACTCGACGCCGGAGTTTTCCCCGTTCGCTATGATTTCCAACAACTCAGATTTCAACATATGTCGCCTCAACGGTCATTGTAGCCTGACGGCCGGTAACGTCCAACAAGCTCATCCACTCCACAGCCTGCGGTTGAAGGGAATCTGGGCGCATCCTCGAAACGGTCGGCAGAGGCTTTCGTGAGTCTCTTGATAGAGATGGAACCTGCAATAAGAACCGTCATCGTCTACCTCCGCGTCTTGGTGATTTCCAGAAAGCATATCTCCGCAGAATTGCCTTTTGCCTTCGGCACCCGCGCCACAGAGCCGGCTGTGGCACCATAGGGACTTCACCCTCTGCTATGGCGAACACAGCCTCGCTGCCGGAGTACAGCACGTGAATATCCGGATAGCGTGAACTACTACCTATCTTAATCGATTTCTTCTCTCTTGCCCTGTATTGATTCGCCACAGGGTTCCCCAAAACCTCAGTTCCACCAGCGTAACTCCAGGCGCGTAGCCAGGGCCCCGGAAGCTACTCCAGCCCTCCAAAACCCCGCATTTCGTCCCAGTTTCTCCCCTGGCACGTCGATTGCAGAGTAGCTGTGTAATCACCAGCCACAGGAGGCCTTGCCATGAAATCGCAAACAGGAACACGCCGCGGGATCATCATCCTTGCAGTCGTCGTTATTACCGCCGCCGCTATGGGCTGCGGACAACCGGGAGCCGACGGCGACGCGTACATCGCCTACAGCTGGGCTGTGGGGCCGATCACCATCGCCACCAACGACCCCGCGTTTGCCGGTCAGAGCTACATCTACAACGGCGAGTTCCGGCAAACCTCGCCGGGGGTTTACGACTTCCAGTACATCGCCTGGGACGATAGCGAATGGTGGGGTTGGTACGAGATCTACGTGAATCCCGGGGAGGACGGCGGTGCATTCGGCGGGGGAGACGACGGAGCGGATCTCTACTTCGAGGTTCTCTGCCTCTCGACGGGAGCTAGCTTCTACGTCTGGGAGGATCTGGCATCGGCAGGCACCGAGCCGTTGGCGGTGTTGGGGGCCGGGCTGCCGGAAGTCGCGGGCGCGGGAGTGGAGCCGGCGGCTGAGGGTGATGCGTCGGAGCTGCGCGGGGAGCTCGGCGAGCTCGGTGGACTGCGTCCGGCAGCTGTCGCGACCGAGGACGCCTTCGAGCCCGGGAGCCGAGGCGCCGCCACCGTCCAAACCGTGGAGCTGCCGGGCTACGCGGTGGTGTTCGGATTTGCCGGAGGCGCGGAGTGAACGCGGCCCGGCCTTGCGGGATGCGCCCGGGAGGCGTACAATAGAGACAGCATCAAGAGTGACGTGAGGGTCCGGCCCTGTGATCGTCCGGCAACCTGCCGCTTCCCCAGAAAAGGAGGCGCGGTAAGGTGCCAAAGCCGCCCGGGTAACACCGGACCGATGTGACCGGCTAAGCGCCGTCGGCGAAAGTCGGTAACTTCGTAGCACGGCCGGACCTCCCACCACGGGAGGTTTTGTTATGTCCAGCCAGAACGTAGGAGTCAATCGAGGCCCCCACAAGCCCCCAATCCCGCCCCGGCGGTTCCCACCGATCGACGGGTTCGACCTAAACGCCGGACCCGAATGGCTCGATGATCCCGAGCGTATCCGCCGCTCCCGGATTCTCGGCAATCTGCGGCAGGAGGCGGACCAAGAGACGCTGCCGCCGTATCTCGCATCCGAGAGCTTACCCCGGGAGTTTAAGAACTTGCTCAGTCTGACCGTCGGTCCGGCCGCCCGGGGCGGGGAAGATCTCCCAACCCTCTCCGAGGGGCAAATCGAGCTCGTCCGCTTTCAATACACCGAGACCATTCATCAGGAGGCTTGGTCCTTCCGGGCGACCGAGGGCCGGGAGCGTATCCGCTACACCATAGAAGACGAGTACGAGCTGGATGTTTCGCTCGCCCTACGATCCACCCGGGCGTGGCCGAGCCTGGGCAAGCTCATCTGGATGTTGGACCACTCGGATGTCGGAGCGGCGGAAGGCCTTTATTTCGGCGACCTTTCGCTCCGTCTCGAAAGCGAGGTGGAAGCCCCGGGAGAGCTCAAAAATTTCATCAGGGTTTCCTCGTTCTTCTATCCGGCGGTCGGCGAGTGGTACGACGCGGCATTCGAGGCGTGGTGTCAAGCGATCGCTTCGGGTATCGATGTACGCGACCCGGTGGATAGCATTTCTTTGATGGCGGTGATGCCATGACAAGAGTCGTAGACCGGGGGCAAGCACCTCCGAACCACCCGATCTACCGAAGCGGCGCCATGGTGACAGCCGGGGGATTTCGACTACCCGCAACCCGCTACCACGGGTCTCCCGGCGCCACGGCTTTTTGGGTGGGGGGCTTTGACGTCTGGGCGGTGGAGCGCAGCCACATCCGCACCGTCATGGACCACCCCGAGCGCTTCGGGGTGGGGCCGCAGGATGTGATAGAACGATACCGGCTCTACGGCGAGAAGCCGGGGACCGAAGGCCGGGCCCGGAGGGAGATTATCAGCGAGCTCTGCGAGGCGGGGTGGATCCGGATCCGGCATCATACCGGAAAAGAGGATTACTGGTGCGTTACCTTCCACGACGCCGGGCACCGGCGCCTGCACCTAAGGCGCTTCTTGAACCTCGCCCAGAAGGAGCTCGGCCTTCACCGGGAGGCGGACTTCAAGATCGAGGAGTTAGGGTCCGGCACCGTCTGTTGGTACCGCTTCGCCGACGGCGGCGTCGGCGCCTATCTTGCCGGGGGGAAGCCGTCGTGCACTTGACCAAGTCCGATTTCAAGACCGCCCGGGATTGTCCGGCGAAGCTCTACTACAAAAAGCACCGCTATCCTTCGACCGCCAAGGAAAATCTCTACCTGGAGTATCTGGCCGATGCCGGGTTCGTGGTGGAGAAGATCGCACAGCTGCTCTACCCCGACGGCACCGAGCTCGACTTCGCCCTGGACAGCCCAGAGGCGGCGGCCGAAGCGACCCGGGAGTGGCTGTCTGTCACGGAACGGGGGACGCTCTTCGAGGCGGTGGTGGTCTGGCGGGAGTTTATGGCCCGGGTCGACATCCTCCATGTGGAGGACGGCCGGCTGGACCTGGTGGAGGTAAAGTCGGCGTCCGTCGACGGCGCCGAGGACGATCCCTTACACACCCGCTCGGGCGAGGTGGTCTCGGGCCGCAGGGCTTACGTCGAGGATGTCCTCTATCAAGCCGAGCTTGTCTCCCGGGCCTTCCCGGATTACCGGGTTCGGCCCTTCCTCTGCCTGGTGGACAAGTCCCGCAGGGCGAACGAGAACTGGACCCTCGAGCGGTTTACCCTCCGCGCCCCGACGCCAGGGGACCCCACGGGCCGGCCGACGGTTACCTTCGACGGCGACCCCGAGCAACTACGAAAAGACAACCCCCTGGTTCTCTACGACCTTACCGAAGACCGGCACCGCCTCGGCGGCGAGCTCTGGCGCGACGCGGAGCGCTTTGCCGCCTCGCTGTCGTTCGAGGAGATCCGGCGGCTCCCGGGCCCCTTGGGGCCGGCGCCGACTCCTGAACGACACCGATGAAAATGTCC
>CAYPUT010000224.1:0-4609 GCA_964413945.1 uncultured Spirochaetaceae bacterium | reverse complement strand
ATCTTGTTGTACGCCGAGCTTTCCCCCTCCTCGTATTCGCAGTGGTCGAGGAAGGCCGTCAGGTAGCGCTCGAAGAGGAGGGAAAGATGCTCGTCGATCATCCGGGTGTGGGTCCGAAGGTCCGAGAGGGCCTCCACTTCCTCGACCTGTCGGGTAAGGCCGTGGAAGCGAACCGCCACTTCGTAGAGCTCCTTGGCCGCCGCGGTAGCGGGCTTCTCGACGTAAGACTCGACGTCGGTTTCGGGCATCTCCCGCCTGAGGCGCCGGATACTCTCCCGGAGCATCGACTTGTAGACCGCACCGAGCATCTTGGTCTCGTAGGAGAAGCTATCCGCCGGGACGGGGCGCCCTTCTACGGCGTCCCGGACCATCTGCTCGGCCCGGATAAGAGGAGAGCGATCCGATTCGGGATCCAAGAGGTCGGTTACCGTAAAGTACGGGGTGTTAAACCGAATGTAGAGCTTGGTCTCGTCGTAGAAGGTGTCCCGGTTGTAGGTCTCGGGATTGATGTGGAAGGAGTGGGGCAGAAAAAAATAGAGCCCGAGGCGGTAGCCGCCCTTCGGCTGCTTCGACCGGCCGCCCATTACGTACCGGAGCTTGAGCTCGAAAGAGTATTTGTCCCGCTGCTTGAAGTTTAGGCGTTCCACTCTCTCTATTGTAGCGCGAGTCGGTACCCCGTTGTAGCATTCGGCAAGCGCAGCCGCAGTCACCCCTTGACAGGTTGGACTATTCGTAGAAGTCTCATATCTATACAAAAAGGAGGCCGAACGTGAGAAGAGTTGTTGCCCTACTTGGGGTCATCTTGCTTGCTCAATCTCTATCTGCTCAAACGGACGTGGCTCTCAAGAGCGCCCGGGAGACATCCACCTACTACGCCTTTTCGGTGGGTATCGCCGAGGCTCTGATGGACGAGCTGTCCGGTTACAACATTACCGTAGAAACGAGCGCCGGCTCGGTGGAAAACGTAAAGATGGCGCGTATCCGGCAGGATTACCTCTTTACCGCCCCGCCGTCTTTAGTGCAGTCGGCCCTCGGCGGAAGCGGCCAGTTCGACGAAGGTGGTTACGAAAACGTCCGTTCCCTCTGGCCCCTTCCGGGCCTGGTCATGCACTGGGTTGTCCGGGAGGACAGCGGCGTCCGGAGTTTGCGGGATCTGGTGGGAGAGCGCTTTATCCCCGGCGGTGCCGGCTCTTCCGGGGCCCGGATTACCCAGGCGGTTCTCGAGTCGATGGGTATCGCCGAGGACATCAACCTCTTGACCCTCGATCTGAGCGAGGGCGTCGGTGCGGTGCGCAATCGCCGGGCCGTCGGCTTTAGCACGTCGAGCACACCGCCGGCGTCGATGGTCACCGAGATCGCCGCGACCATGCCGATTCGGCTTCTCGAGCTCAGCGACGCGGATTACCGGGGCGTCTCCGATGAGTACACCCGGGCGGTTATCCCCGCGGGGATGTACAACGGGGTAAACCGGGACATCAACACCATCAGCCTTCCGGTTGCAACCTACACGACCACCGACCTCTCGAACGAGACGGCTTACCGGCTGACCAAGGCCTTCTGGGAAAGCCGGGGCGACTGGGAGGGGGTCCACCCGGCGATGCGGCTGATCAACATGGACGACGTAAACGCGATGAAGGCCCGGCTCCACCCCGGCGCCCTGCGGTACTACCGGGAGATCGGCTTCGACGTAGCCCCGGCACTCCGCTAGCGGCACTGCTACCGACTTGAAACACGCGATATGGCGACACGTCCTCTTGGGCGTGTCGCTCGTCTTTGCCCTCTTCCATCTGGTGCTCCCGGTCTACGGCTTTCTCCCGGCGCTTCAGGCCCGGGCGGTCCACATCGGGTTGGCCTTCGTCATCATCTTCTTCGGGGGCCTGGTCAACGCGAAAGCCGCCGTCTCGCCCTGGCGCCGCACCGTGGACCTGGCACTCACCGCCGTCGGCGTCGGAATAACCGCCTACGTCATCCTGCAGTACGACCAGATTTCGAATCAGTACGGTGTCCCGACGGGGTCCGGTCAGGTGATTATGGCCTTCGTCCTGATGCTCCTGATTCTCGAAGCCGCCCGGCGGATGATTCGGCCCACACTCCCGATTATAGCCGCGGTGTTTCTGCTCTACGCCGTCTTCGGGCACCTGATTCCCGGTCCCTTCGGACATCCGAAGTACACCTTCGAGACCATCGCCGGACAGATGTTTCTGACCACCGGCGGTATCTGGGGCCTCTTGGTCGGCGTCAGTACCAACGTAATCGCCATCTTCGTTTTCTTCGGCGCCTTTATCTTCGCCACCGGCGGCGGAAGTGGCTTTATGAAGCTGAGCATCAAGCTCGCGGGCCGGTTTACCGGGGGGCCGGCGAAGGTAGCCACCGTCTCGAGCGCCCTCTTCGGGTCGGTTTCCGGGAGTGCAAGCGCGAACGTCGCGACAACCGGCTCCTTCTCCATCCCGATGATGAAGCGGCTAAAATACAAGCCGGAAATGGCCGCCGCCGTCGAAGCCGTGGCGAGCACCGGCGGCCAGATAATGCCCCCGATTATGGGCGCCGGCGCCTTCGTCATGGCCGAGCTCACAGAGACACCGTACCTAAAGGTTGCCTACCACGCCCTGATTCCGGCGTTCCTCTACTTTCTGGCCGCGGGAATCGGCGTTCACCTCTACTCCCGGCGGGAGGGCTACGTGGGTTTGAGTCGGGCGGAGATCCCCTCGTGGAACAGCACGCTGACGGCCGCGGGTTTCTTCCTGATTCCCTTCGCGGTGCTCCTCGGATGGATGATATCGGGGTACACACCGCAGTACTCCGCCTTCTGGGCCACCATGGCGACCATTCCGCTGGGCTTTCTGGACGAAAGGTGGCGCTTCGACGTCTCCGGAGCCCTCGGACGCTTCAAAGAAGCGGTATCCACCGGTGCCCGGCAGGGGGCACTTATCGCGAGCATCACCGCGAGCGCTCAGATTATTATTGCGATCGTAGGACTCACCGGCCTCGGGGTAAAGGTCAGCTCCGGGATCCTCTCCTTCGGAGAGGGGCGACTCTTGCTGACGCTCATCCTGATCGCCCTGACGAGCGTCTTTCTCGGAATGGGGGTGCCGACGACGGCAGCCTACATTATGGCGGTGGTTATCGGGGGCCCGGTGCTTATCGAGTTCGGGATCCCGCCTATTGCGGTGCACCTGTTTGTCTTCTACTTCGCGATTCTCTCGGCGGTCACCCCGCCGATCTGCGGGGCGGTGTTTATTGCCGCGGGGATGGCGGAAGCGGACTGGATAAAGACCGCGAAGGTGGCGCTAAAGCTCAGCTTTGCCGCCTTCTTGGTACCCTTTCTCTTTGTCTACGACGGAGGCCTCTTACTTCTCGAGAGCGGCATGGAGAATGCGATAAGCATAGCCCGGGCAGGCGTTGGGGTGGTTCTCCTCTCGGGGGCCTTTATGAACTACTGGGGCAAGCGCCTCGGGCTCCCGCGGCGAACCCTCTTGGCCCTCGCCGGGGCCCTGGCGCTTGTGCCCCTCCCGATCGCGAACCTGGGGGGCATTCTTCTGGCGGCGGTCGTCTTTGTAATCTAGCCCACCTTTGCGCTGGGGTTCAGGGTAACCGTCGCCTTGACGGAATTGGAGACGAAGCAGTTCTCTTCCGCCTTCTGCAGAAGGCGGACTCCCTTAGCCACGGCCTGCTCCTCGGAAACTGTTAGACCAACCTCGATCTCGATAGTGGTAAACTGATATCCTGAGTCGGTCTTCTCCAAGATGCCACGGGCGCTGCTCTCGTAGCCGCTAAAGCTGAACTTCGAGGCCTCCGCAATCGCCAAGAAGGTATTCATAATGCAGGACGCGACGCTCGCGACGAGCAAATGCTCAGGAGACCAGATACCCTCGTGGCCCCGGAACTCCGGCGGGATGGCGACCTCCAGGGTCGGGAGCCCTTCTGCGGAGACAAGCCCCTTCTTCTCGGAAGCCCAACTAACTGACGCGTGATATTCGTAGGTGTTTTCCATGGGACAATGATACTGTTTTTTGCCCTGCAGGAAAGTCGATAGTCAGGCGGCGCCGGGCTATGCCCATGAACCCTGCGGATATTCTGGTAAAGCCGAAGAGGCCGAAGATGACCGCCGGAATGACGGCTATAATGAGTAGCTGAAGCATTACGATTTTTCTCCTTCGCCCTTGTCGAGGGCCCTGATTTCGTCGTCGGCGAGTTTGCCCCAAGAGCCTTTGAGAAAACCTTTATTCATGGGTACCTTAATAGCACGAAGAGGTTATTGTGAGCGTTTCCGAGTGATAGGAAGCTTTGCACACTGATATGAAATTAGAAAGACTGCTGAGAAAAAATCAGAGCAAGATTGTCCTGTTGGTCCTCGACGGACTCGGGGGCCTCCCGGATCCGGATACCCGGCTGACGGAGCTGGAGACCGCACGGACCCCCCAGCTCGACGCCCTCGCCTCGGAGTCGATCTGCGGCCTTCACGTTCCCATTACCTCCGGGGTAACTCCGGGGAGCGGCCCGGCGCATATGGCCCTCTTCGGCGTGGATCCCGTCGAGCACCAGGTTGGTCGGGGGGCCCTCTAGGCGATGGGGATAGACTTCGACCTCCAACCGACCGACGTCGCCGCCC
>CAYPUT010000223.1:0-4626 GCA_964413945.1 uncultured Spirochaetaceae bacterium | reverse complement strand
GTTTCTCTCGCAAGGCATCGGCCAACGCCTCTTCGTCGATTACGTCGCCCCGGGCGGTATTAATCAGATAGGCCGTCGGCTTCATTACGCTCAAGAGCCGCTTGTTCACCACTCTCTTGGTTTCAGGGAGGCTCGGGAGATGGAGAGTCACAAAATCAGACTGGGAGAAGAGCGACTCCATGTCGTCCACGAAGGTGTAGTCGTACCCGGCAAACTTGTCCTTCGCGTAGGGGTCGAAGGCCATCGCCTTCATCCCAAAACCGTCGTGACACATCTTCGCCACCCGGGCGCCGATGTTCCCGATCCCCGCAACGCCGAGGACCTTACCTTCCAACTCCATTCCCGCTTTCGACCGGCGTAGCTGCCATTCTCCGGTTCGCATAGCATTATCGTAGAAGGGCAGCTGTTTTCCGAGAGACAGGATAAAGGACATTGCGTGCTCGGCGACGGATACGCTGTTAATGCCCACCAGGTTGCAGACCAGAATCCCCCGCTCGGTGGCGGCATCCAGGTCCACATTGTCGACGCCGGCCCCCGTCCGGGCCATAACCTTGAGATTGGGCGCTTTGGCGATCGCCTGCGCGTTCATCTGGACATTGGTCCGCAGGACGATCCCCTCCGCCTCGGGCAACTGAGCCTCAAAGGCCTCTTGGCTATTCTCCGACGGCACGAGTATCTCGAATCCCTTCGACTTAAGCAGATCGACACCGGTGTCCTTACTTGCTTCCGACAATAGTACCTTCCGTATCACGACGCACTCCTCAGTCTGAAAATTTAGGGTAACCGGTTACTTCGGCGCCCAATATGTAGCACACGTGTCAAATAACGTCAAAAAGACGCAAAGCGCTCAATACGACGGCTACCACGACGACCCACCGCACTGCCTTCGCGCCCCGCTTCATGGCAAAGTGCACACCCACCGCAGCACCGATCATGGACCCGACGGCCAAAACCAGGCCGGCGATCCACTGTACCATTCCGTAGACGGCAAAAATGGCCAGAGAGAGCGCCGACTGCAGCAGAATAATCACCACTTTCTGGGCATTGGTCTTGATAAGCTCGTGCCCCATCAGGTGGATTAACACCGCCATGATAAGGAGGCCGACGCCCGCCTGGACAAACCCGCCGTAGAGGCCGATGGCGAAAAAAATCGGGATCTGTACGACGGGGGCGATCTCTTTTTCCCGCTCCTCCAACATCGCTCGGGGATCGAAAAAGAGAGTCGCGAGCATCACCAGAAGGATAATCCCGAGGGCGATATCGAAAATCCGCTCGTCGAGCTCCGCGGCGGCGACGGCTCCGATAGCCGCGCCGAGAAGCGCCGGAATCGCCGTAGTAACGGCCTCCCGAACATCGAGAACACCCTTCCGAAAGAACTGGCGGCTCGAAACGGCGGTCTGGAGCACGATCCCGACCCGGTTTGTGGCGTTTGCCACCGGCGAGGGCATCCCGACGAAAATGAGCGCCGGAATCGACAACAGCGATCCACCTCCCGCCAGAGTATTGATAAAACCCGTCAAGAAACCGGCCCCGACAAGGATGAGAATCGAGAAGAGGTTGAGCTCAAAGGTTGATATCACGCGGCAATCTTAGAATGTGTCGATGTCGGGGGCAAGTGTCGGGGCCTAAACGAGCCGAGAGATTAACTCTCGAGGAATCAAGCCCTGGGCGACGAGTCCCTCGAGAAGGGCGTCGACTACCTTCGGATCGAACTGCTTACCGCGGTTCGACACCAGCTCGGCAACCGCTACCTCCGGGGGCAAAGCTTTTCGGTAGGCTCGATCCTCTCGCATCGCGTGCCAGGCGTCGGCGACCGCTACGATTCGTGCCTCGATGGGAATGCCGTCTCCGGCGAGGCCCCGGGGATACCCTTTTCCGTCGTACCGTTCGTGGTGGGCGGCGATAATGTCCCCGACCATCTTGAAGGACTCAAAATCTCCAAGAAGTTGCTCTCCGAGCTCCGGGTGTTTACGCATCACGCCCCACTCTTCGTCGGTCAGTCCTTCGGTCTTCTGGAGGATGTGGTCCGGGATTCCGATCTTTCCGATGTCGTGAAGGAGCAGGGCTTCCTTGAGCTCCCGACTCGGCTCGATCCCGAGCATCTGAGAAATCAGGACGCCGTAGGTCAGCACATCGGTGGAGTGTCCGGCGGTATAGCTATCCCGGAGCTCTAAGGAGCGGGAGAAGCTCATAGACAGCTCTTCGACCCGCGCTTCGAGCTCCTTGGCCCGGGTCAGCGCCTGCTGGAACTGCTTGGTGGTTACCAGATTCCGGATCCGGGCGTCCAGTTCCCGGATGTCGATCGGCTTGGATAGGTAGTCGTCGGCCCCGATCTCCAACCCGGCAATCTTCGAATCGGTCTCGGACTTGGCCGTTATCAACACTACCGGAATGTGGTAGGTCTTCTCGTCGGTTTTTATCCGCTTGAGCAGCTCGAACCCGTCGAGGCGGGGCATCATCACATCGGAAACCACGACCTCAGGCGCCACCTCGAGGGCTTTTTCCCAGCCATCAAGACCGTCGTTCGCCGTAAAGACCTGATGACCGAAGGTCCGGAGCATCTGCCGCACGTAGTTTCGTAAGTCGGCGCTGTCTTCGACGTAGAGCACCCGGAGCCCGCCGCTTCGGGGAGGCTCGTTTTCGGAATCGTCGTCTGACTTAGAGTCAAACGCCGCCTGGTCCAGAGACGCGGCTTCGAGGAAGACGATGTCTTCCACCGTCAGACCGGTGTAGTCCTCCTTACGGCGGGCCCCGGAACGCCGGTCGGGGCCGGTAAAATCCTCATCCGCCTGCCGCCGGTCTTCCTGCCTCCGGTCGGAAAGCGCCTCCGGCTCTCGGACCTCGAGATCGAGAGGAATAGACACGGTGATGGTAGTCCCGACATGCTCGGAGCTTTCGGCTCTAATTTTCCCGTGCTGCAGCTCCACCGCTTCCCGGACTATCGTCAGACCGAGACCGGTACCCTCGTACTTACGGGTGCTCGATCCGTCGACCTGTTGAAAACGCTCGAAAATCCGCGGAAGCTGATTCTTCGCGATCCCGATGCCGGTGTCTCGAACCTTTATGACGATGTCGTTTTCTTGCCGGGAAAGCTCCACGACGATCGATCCCTTCTCGGTAAACTTGATCGCGTTCCGGATCAGGTTCGAGAGTATTCTTTCGACCTTGTCGACATCGAGGTAGACGAACGGAACGGCCCCCGTCACCTGATAGCCCAAGGTAAGGTTTTTCCGAACGGCGACTTCCTGGAAGAGCGTCACGTGCTCCCGGACGATCGACTCGAGATTGATACGCTTAAGCCTGAGCTGCATCTTTTTCGCGTCGAATTTCGCGAAATCCAGCATTTGATTGACCATGTCTAGCAGCCTGATCGAGTTCCGGTAGACCTGCCCCACAAGATCGCGCTGAGAAGGGGTCAGTTCTCCGACATCCCCGCTGTAGAGACTCTGAATCGGTGCCATTATGGAGGTCAGAGGGGTGCGAATCTCGTGGCTGATGTTCGCAAAGAATTGGCTCTTGAGAATGTCGAGCTTCGTAAGCTCTTCATTGGCGTGGGCCAATTGGTAACGAGAATCGAACTCCTTCCTGCGCATCCTCTCGGCGAAATACGAACTCAGAGTGACCAGAACCATTGTGGCGACGAGGAAGAAATTGTTGTTCAAGAATAGCGGAAAGTTGTCGATTTCCTGTCTTAGGAGGATCGGAGAGATATACGAGAGATATACCAGGACACAAACAATCGCCGTCCGGTGTACGTTCAACGGCATGATGAAGATAAAACCGATCAGGACCAGGTTGATACCCGCGTAGTAGGGACTCTCATAACCTCCGGCAAGATGTGTCATAAGGGCAATGGGAGTGGCCGCGAGGACGTAGACGAGCATCCCCATGGTCTGAACGTGTTCCTGAAAGAAGGTGAGCTTGAGCAAGAAGAAAACGGCAAGACTGAGTACCACCACGGCGCTTCGAATGCAGAGAAATGGTGTGGTGAGCTCCGGATAGATGGTATAGTCCAGTATCAAGAAAAAGGGATAGAGCGCCGCCGCGACCAAGGCTGCTCGTCGGGTCTCGGCTACGGACTTTTCGCGAGTCTCCTCTTGAAAAGCCCGTTCTCTTTCCATGTACTCCATCCCTAGCTTATCTTCCGCCACAAGAGCCTATCCCGCAGTCTTCGCAAGGACATAGTCGAAGAACTGTTGAACGGTTTCCATATCCGCACATTCGCCCTCGTCGATCTGAATACTGAGCTCTTTCTCGCAAACCGCCAGTATTTCGAGGGCGGTAAGGCTATCGATACCGAGCTCCGCCTGGATCCGGGCGTCGTCACGGATGTCCTGTGAAGGAATACGGGTAATACGGGAGATGATGGCTTTAACGGTGTCGAAGATCTCGATATGTTCACTCATGGCCTTTCTCTGAATTTATCGGCGTCAAGTGGTAATAATCTGTGGAATTTTATAAGAAGCTATCTGACCGCCAAGCCTACGGCGGAGTGTTGGTAGGTCGCCAAGAACGTTCTTGTCGACCCCATGTGGGCGCGCAAAGAGCTTTCCGTCTTGAAAGAGGATCTCCGCTATTATCGTCGTCTGCATCTGCGAAATATTAAGCAACCAAAAGGTCAATTCT
>CAYPUT010000222.1:0-4673 GCA_964413945.1 uncultured Spirochaetaceae bacterium | reverse complement strand
TGGCGCTGCTGGTGCCGATTATCATCATCGGCGGTATTCTGACAGGTGTCTTTACCCCGACCGAGGCGGCGGCCATCGCCTGTCTCTACGCATTCGTGGTCGGCGTCGTCTATTACAAAACACTGACGATGAAGAACATGGTCGACAGCCTGATGAAAGCCGGCATTGTGTCGGCGACCATTCTGCTGATCATTTCGACCAGCCAGCTCTTCAGCATGGTGCTGACCATCGAACGGATACCGTCGCAGGTCGCGACGGCAATTACCGACGTCATTACCAACAAGTACGTGTTCCTACTCGTGGCCAACATCATCTTCTTCTTTATGGGGATGGTGATGGAGATCTCAGCCAGCGTCATCATGCTGACGCCGATTCTCCTGCCGATTGCCATGCAATACGGCGTGCATCCTCTGCACTTCGCGCTCATCATGCTCGTAAACCTGAATATCGGACTGACCACCCCGCCCGTAGGCGTCTGTCTCTTTACCGCGGTGCCGATCGCGAAGGTTTCGGTGGAAAAGATGGTGCCGAAGGTTATGCCCTTCGTTATCGCGGAGATGATTGCGGTGTTGTTGATCACCTTTATACCGGAGATTTCTCTCATGCTCCCGAGGCTCGCCGGCTTTATCGAGTGACGCTGCCGGTCGAGAGACGGTAGGAAGGCCTATCGGGAGGCGAAGAGGGTCTGGACGGCCTCGTAGCTTTCTGTGGTACCGATGTCGTGCCGGGCGCCGTCGAAGGGAAAGGCAAAGACGGCCTTTCGCTGGATCAGCCAGGGGATAAAGCTCCCCGGGGCGTCGGGGTTGTTGCCTTCGGCGAGGTAGAGGGAGAGCTCTTCGGTCAGGGTGTCGGGCCGGTAGATGTAGAGGGGCGGTACGGCCCAGTTGCTCTTCGGGTGCTCCGGCTTCTCGGCAAAGTTTAAGACCCGGCTGTCCGGGGCGAGCTCGACGACGCCGGTCCGCCGGAGTTGACCGATGTCCTCGAGGTGATGGGCGGTAATACAGTCGGTCTTTAGCTTCCGGGCGAACTCGGCGAAGTCGAAGAGCTCGAAGTCGAAGAGGTTGTCCCCGGCGAGGACCAGGACCGGTTGGTCGAGGCCCGAACCAGCCGCCCCGGAGAGCCAATCGACGGCGAGCTTGAGGTCCCCGAGGGCGCCGATGCGGTTCTCGTTGTCCGTCGAGCCGTCGTCGAGCACCGTGATAGTGGGCTCCGGCGCGGAAGCCTCCTGCGCCGGAGCCGGAGAGCCGGTGCCCGGTGCCCCTTCGGCACCTCGCCGCCGGCTCCACTCTTCGAAATGCCCGACGAAGCGGTGGTTCGTAACCACCACGACCGCTTCGATATCCGGAATCCGCAGGGCGTTGTCGAGAATCCGGTCGATAATGCTTCGACCGGCGACTTCCAGAAGCGGTTTCGGGAAATCCCGGGTCAGAGGATAGAGGCGCGTCGCGTAACCCGCGGCGAGGACGACGGCGATCACAGGGATAGCACCTCGGCGCCGTCGGCGGTCTGGGAGAAGAAGACGTCGTAGACATCGGCAAAGCCCGGGTGCTTCTCCGGGTAGACCTCGTCCATCCGTCGCCGGATCTCTTCTTTGTACGCCGGGTCAACGAGGCCGATGCAGCAGCCGCGGTACCCGGCGCCGCTAAAACGGGCTCCGTATACACCCGGAGACTCTTTTAGGGTTTCGTAGATGGTTATGAGCTCCGGGCAGCCGCTTTCGTACTTGTCGATCGAGCTCTGCCCGGATTCGAAGACGATGCGGCCGAAGGCGTCGAGATCCCCGGCGCCCCAGGCGGCGACACCGTCCCGGACCCGCTGATTCTCCGAGAAGAAGTGATCCGCCCGGCGCTGAAACCGTCCGGGCAGTTTCTCCCGGTTGCCCTTGTAGACGTCTTCCGGAATGTCGCGAAGCGTCACCTCCCGGAAGGGGGTTACCGGTAGGCCGCCGAGCTCCTGAAGGTTCCAGGCGGCGACCTTGCATTCGTCGACCCGGTTGTTATAGTCGGTCTTTATCAGCGTCGTCGAGATTCCCGAGTAGACGATCACGATCTCGAAGGGAGGCATCGAAGAACCCTTGTCCACCAGCTCTGCGTCCTCGGTTTGGCAGTCCATCACCATCAACTTGCCGTCTCGGCTCAAGATGTTGGCCGATTGATCGAGAATCCCGTTGTTCAGGCCGATAAACCCGGTTTCCACCCAATGGCTAAAGCCGATAAGCTCCTTCGGAGCGGCCTCAAGGTCGTTGACATCACAGAGAGCCATCAGGTAGGCCGTCGTGACCGCGGCGGAGGAGCTCAAGCCCCCGATCGGCAGCCGCCCTTGGATAACCCCGGTAACGCCCCGCTGCAGCTTGTACTGCTCCTGGAGCGACAGGACCGCGCCCCGGAGGTAGTTGCCCCAGAAGGTCGGCACCATGTCGGGAACCTGGTCGAGATGGAAGTACTCCTCGTCGGGAAAGTCCAGGCTCTGGACCCGGACGTAGCCGTCGTCGTTGGGGCGGTAGAGCAGATTGACGCTCTCGGTTAAGGCCATCCCGGTAACCAACCCGTCCTGATGGTCGACGTGGGCCCCGATGGGGCACACCCGCAAGGGAGAGCGGACCCGACCCGTCGGCGGCGTCCGGTACTTCTCTTCGAAGGCTTTGATCAGTTCTGTCATGAAGGTCTAAGAATAGCCGGGGGGCCGGCGGTTTTCAATGGGCGGTTAGGCCAGAGGCCGTGTAGCCCCTATTCTGCTACACTCGATGTTTTGGCGGCTTGGCGGGAGTTCCCGTCAACATTCCTTGGGCGCTTATATCTTCGTCTACGTCCGGCCAATATACACCGATTCCATCCCCGATCAGTTCGTAGCAGTTTCTCTGTGGTTCCGTTGCTTCCGATAGCCTCCATGACCAGGCTAGAGGAACACTTATGGTGCGGCCGTCTACGAGGTGGGCAATTATCTCGTCTTCAGTAATACGGATATCCTTTATTCTCGGTTCTACACTATTCGCAGTGCTCATCCCAGGCCTCCGCTATCTGGTTCTCGTGTTTTCCAATGAGGTTACGTATCCTACGGTCCCGGTATTCCGACAACCGAAGGCATAGTTATCCTATACCATTTGGTTGATTGTTTCGTCCAGCCGGATTCGCCGCGGCGTTGCGGAGCGCTACGCCACCGGCCACCGGAGACCCGGGATCAAGACCCCCGGGTAGGCATCTTTGCACGGATACCATCCTGCTTTCGGGGTAGTACGTACATCGTTTCTTCGTGGCGGTAGGTGAGAGGCTTAAGCTGGTAGGCTAATTCCAGCTGGGCAGACGGAAACACTTCCTGTGGTGTCCCAACGGCGGTGGCCAACCCATTGGCCAGAAGCAGAACCCGGTCGCAGTATAGGGATGCCAAGTTCAAATCGTGTAGAACCAACAACGCGATCAGTTGGCGCTCCTGAACACGCGCCTGAAGGATGCTCAGGCTTTCCACCTGATGGCGAACATCGAGATTGTTCGTCATTTCGTCAAAAAGCACCACCTGCGCTTCCTGGCAGAGAGCTCGGGCGATCAGAACCCGTTGTCGCTCGCCCCCACTTAGAGATAGGAGGGGTCGCCGTGAGAGTGACGTAAGCCCCAAGTCGTCCAAGGTATCTCGAACCCGATCGTGGTCCTGACGGCGGGGTTGCCAACGGAAGAACGGAAATCGGCCATGAAGCACCGCGTGGTAGACGGAAAGCCCCGGGCTAGGGATAAGGTTTTGCGGGATGTACGACATCCGTTGGGCCCGCTGCCGTGGTGTCAAGGCGCTTACGTCCTCATCATTGAGCATGACCTGTCCTAGGCTCGGTTCCAGGAGCCGATTCAGACACTTGAGGAGTGTCGACTTCCCCGCTCCGTTGGGACCGACAATCCCAACGGTCTCACCCGGTGCCACTTGGAAGTTTATCGTCTCTAAAGCCCGTCGGGTGCCGTAGAAAAAACCGAGATTCTCTACCCGAAGACTCATGCCAGGCCCTCTGCGCGCCCTTTTAGGATCAGATGCACGAAAAGCGGAACACCCAAGAACGAGACAACAATGCCAACGGGTATTTGGACGGGGGCCAGGAGAGTCCGTCCGAGTGCATCGGCGGTAACCAGCAAGAGCGCTCCGACGATAGCCGAATACGGCAACAGATGACGATGATTGCCGCCCACGATCATCCTGGCCAGGTGGGGCCCCACAAGTCCCAGAAAACCGATAACACCGGTAAAGCTGATGATGGCGGCTGTCAGTATCACAGCAATCAGCCCGCTGAGGAGGCGAACTAGCCTAGGTTGAACGCCGAGGCTGAGAACGACATCGTCGTCGTTGTTGGCCATAAGGTTCAGAGGCCAGATCAGAAAAAACAGCACGGGGACCGCCAATAGCATCAACACCGAGAGAGCTCGAACTTGTTGCCAGTCGGCACCGTTGATGCTTCCGAACGTCCACGAGACGACCGCCGAAAGCTGATACTCCTGGGAGACAAACTGAACGCCGGCACTCAGAGCGCTGAAGAGGTAGCTGAGAGCCAATCCTGTCAGAATGAGGGTGACCGGACTGAAACCCGCCCGCCCGGCGATTGCGAAGACCAGAAGAGCGCAGATCAGGGCAGCAACAAATGCCGAGAACACCGGCCCCATCCGCGTCCCCGGGAAGAGGGTCCAGCCAAAGACAATAGC
>CAYPUT010000221.1:0-4687 GCA_964413945.1 uncultured Spirochaetaceae bacterium | reverse complement strand
TTCGGTTTGAAGCCGGAGGCATCCTGTCGAAGAAGGCCAAAAGTCTTGTAATGGATCGGAATCGCCACCTTTGGCCGAACGAGTTCGGCGGCCCGGCTCCCGAGCTCCACTCCCATGGTAAAGCGGTCCCCAACAGGCACCGCAGCGATATCGGGACGGTAGATCTCACCGAGAAGCTTCAGGTCCGAGAAGATCCCGGTATCTCCGAGATGATAGAAGACCGCGCCGCCGATCGAGATCACCAATCCGCAGGGAAGCCCCATGTAGCGTCCCTGGTACGAAGAGGAGTGAAACGCCTGTGTAAAGGCGATCCATCCGAAGGGCAGGTCGATCTTGCCGCCGGGGTTCCCCGGCTCCATCTTCTCAACCCCTTGCTCGCCGAAGTAATGGCAAATCTCGTTTGCCGCAATAAGCAGGGCGTCGTTGTTCCGGATAATGTCCAAGCTGTCGCCAACATGATCGGGATGGCCATGCGTCAGGGCGAGATGGGTACACCGGATATCCTCCGGTTTGTGCTTCGCATAGTCGTTACCTGTCAGGAAGGGATCTACGCAGAGGCTGTATTCGCCGTCGGAAAGCGAGAAGCCCGAATGTCCGAGATAGGTTATCGAAAGTCCCATAGTTACCTCCGTATCTCATAATACTGCTTTTCCTTTTCCGGGGCCCCCGACCGAGTTCCCCGGCGGACTTCCTGTTGCGCGACGCAAGGTGATGGAGTATCGTCGGAAGGCGATGAAGGGTCTGCGTCTGATCGTAACGCGCCCGATGGCACATCTGGCGATGCTTCTGCTCCTCTTCGCAGCCGACTCCGGCGTGGCCCAATCGGGGACCGAGGTAACGGGCCGAGCCGAAAGACTCCTAACCGAGGCGCAGCAAGCTCTGGGGTACGGCCAACACGTCGAAGCCATCGAGCTTCTCATCCGTGCGCACCGCCTTGGCTCCGCCGAGGCCCGGGCCCGTCTCCAGGAGCTCGAATCCGCAATGAGTCTCCAGCCTGCCGATCCCTGGATCGACGACGGGGGGCACCAGATTCAAGGGCGCCTTCTGGACTTCGAAGCCGGGGCAGGGCTCCACCCGGCGGTTCTCGCCACCATCAATCTCGGTTCCGGACGTGCCGCAGTCGCCGATATGCCCATCGCTTTCGAGGCCGTCTCCGGCTCTGCCGCGCTCCTCTCTCCCGTATCGACTTCCGAGTACGGGCTGGCGGATAGTCGGGTGCTCTCGGTGTCCGACCCGTATCAACCGCTGGTCGTTCGGGCTCGAGTGGTGTTCACCATAGACGGCAGGCCCCATACCCTGGAAAACCTCTCTCGGGACTACACCTATCAGCCCTTGGGACGCCGCGCCTCGCTTCTATTTCTCCTGGTAGACGGCAACGAGGTTCGCTATACGGATCGCAACACGGACCGCCTCGCGGCGGCTCTATCGACGGAGGGGCTGCAATTCGTTTCGCCGGCTCAGCGGCCCGATCCCGGGGCTCTTCTCGGCGCCCGGGCCCCGGTCCCCGGCGATGGCAACGGCGGGGCGGGGGCCGGACCCGCCGAAAACGTCACGGTCCTGGTAGTCGCGGAGTTGCTCAGCGCGGAGCAGGTAACCCTTGGCGATCGTGTCTTCGATATTTGGCAGGCAAACGTTGCCCTCTCCTACCGGGTGCTCCGAACCGAAGACCGGCGGCTCCTTCGTCAATTAGCCGGTCCCCGGGAGCAAGGGCAGGGCTCGAGCCGCTCCGGGGCGGTCGCCGACGCTCTCGAACGCGCGGTGGGACGTCTTGAATCCAGCATCGAAGACAACCCCGGAGACTTTTCGTGGTGATTCTTTCGGGGAGGAGGTAACGGGTGAATATGAGTCCCTTCGAGGTTGTCATGCTCGTCTGTTTCGGATTGGCCTGGCCTTTCTCGATCTATAAATCGGCAACGACCCGGGAGGTGGGGTCGAAGAGCATGGTCTTCCTCTTCGCGCTTCTGATCGGATACATCTCCGGGGTCCTGCACAAGCTCTTCTACCTCTACGACCCGGTCATTTTTCTCTATATCCTAAACGGGACGATGGTTTCGATCGATATTGCATTGACTATGCGAAATCGCCTTTATCAGATTCGAAAGAGCCTGGAGTCGGAAAAGAGATGAACGTGCTTATCGCCTACGCGTCGAAATACGGAGCGGTTCAGCGGGTATCCGAGGCGCTCTGCCGGAGAGTCGAGGTGCCCACGACCATGGTAAACCTCCGGGTCAGCGCCCCGCCGGAGTTGAGCCCCTACGATACGGTCGTAATCGGCGGCTCCATCTACGCCGGACGGATTCTCCCCTCCGTTCCCCGGTTCGTGGAGCGCCGCCGGGAAGAGCTCTTAGAGAAGCGGGTTATCCTCTTCGTCTCGTGCCTCTACGAAGGCGAGAAGGGGCTCGAGCAGCTCCGGGAGGCCTTCCCGGCGTGGCTCCAGGTCCACGCCGAGGGGGCCCACAACGTCGGCGGCGAGATTATCCTCGACAAGCTCCGGTTTCTCGATCGGTTGATCATTCGAGACTTTGCGAAGACCAAGGAGAGCGTTCGAAAAATCGACGAGGACGCTATCGATCGCCTCGCGGCGGATATCGCGCCCTAGCCCGCCCTCACCGGCGGGTCAGGTACTGGTACGCCGTGAGAGCGGCTTTCGAGCCCTCCCCGAGAGCGACGAGAATCTGCTCGAAACCGACGTTGGTAACGTCCCCCGCGGCAAGGAGCCCTGGGAGGGTCGTCCGGTTCCGCATATCCACGACAATCCGGTCCTCTTCGTCCGTCGACACCAGCTCCTTTACCAGGCGGGAGTTCGGCTCCGGCTGAAGCTGGACGAAGAAGGCATCCGCCTCGATAGCCATCGGCTTGCCCTCCCGGGAGGTAACAACCGCCCGTCGAGCGAAGTCGTCCCCTTCGAAGGCGGTAACCCGCTCGGCGTCGAGGACGGTTACGTTCTCGATCGAGGCGAGTTGCTCCTGGAAGATCTCCCGGTATCGGCTCCCCTCTTCGAAGAGGATAACCACCTCTCTGGCCTGGATTGCCAGCTCCAGGGCGTCGTCGACGGTCCGCTGGCTGTCGCCGACTAAGAAGACCTTTTTTCCGATAAGCAGATGGGAGTAGCTGATGGAGGAGTAGCCGAGGCCCCGGCCGGCAAACTCGCTTTCACCCGGGACGCCCAGGTACCGCGGGGTGGTTCCCGTCGCGACGATAACCGCTCGGGAGGTCTCTCTCTTCCGCTTGTCGCTCTCGTCCCGGAACGCAATCGAGAAGCCGTCGCCTCGGTGGTTTACCGTCTCGGCCTGGCCTAATTGGTGCAGGTGGGTTAGATATTCGATACTCTTCCGGAAGTTTTCGATAATCGCCGTTGGCCGTATGACCCGGAGCCCCAGTGCCTCGGGAATCACCAAGCTCTGGGAGCTCTTGCCCCCGAGATCCTCGGATACGACGAGAATGTCGAGACGCTTGCGGAGAAGATAGTTTGCCGCCGCAAGACCCGCGGGGCCGGCTCCTAGAACGATTACGTCTCGCATTGCGGGGCAAGGCTATGGACGAATGACGATGAGGTTACCCCGGGGCCGCGCGGTAATCGAGATAATTTGATCGTTCCTTTCGACGACATCTACTTGGACCAAGAAAAACGTCGTCTCGGAGAGCTGCCGGGGGCGGTAGAAGACATTCCCTCCCGGAGTTTCGAAGAGCAAGAAGTCTTTATCGGTGCCCCAATTGCGAAAATTCACGCCTTCGATGTCGGTCTCTACCGTACCGTCCGGGCCGAGCGTAAGCGTCCCGGATGGGCCGGCCTCCGTCTCCCGGGACAGCCGGTGCTCCGAGAGAGAGTACGTCGAAAGGACGTCGACCCGGAATGCCTGCCACTCCCCGGACATATCCGGCAGTGTCGACTCCGTCTCCTGATTCTGCTGGGCCCCGAGGGGAGCGAGAAGAAAAAGGAGAAAAGCGACAAGAATAAGGCTCCGCGATACGTGCTTCATAGGTCCTCCTGCGTCGAGGCCATAGATTGATGAGAAATCTTGCCTTCCAAGGCCGCGATTCTGTGCGAATCCATAGAGTTGTCCACACATCGATCCTATCGGCAAAGCAGAGGCACTTCGATAGGCTTCTTCGACCGCAAGTTGAATATCTTTGACTACTCGGTTTTTACCTTCTCTCCCTGTCCCAGGGCGAAGGCTTTCTCCCCGTCGAAGGCGATAAGGTGCTCGGTCTTTATAAAGTCGTGACCCTTCTCGCCGATCTTGGCCAGGAGCTCAACGATGTCGCCGTGCCGGACGGTCCCGCTCTGGGCGTAGAACCGGCAGCGCCAGTGGTCCGTACAGAAGGTCTCCGGGTTTCCCTGGGGCCACACCTTGGTCCCACGGTTGCTTATCATCGATATTTGCAAGTGGTCGGTACTCGCGTCCTGGAGGGCCGCCCCGAGCTTGTCCGGGGTCGTGTCCGCGTCGTCGATAAAGACGTCGACCCCGACAATCTCCTTCCTCGCCGCGGCCTTCGGCGCCTTGGTGTAGGTAATCTTCTGCCGCTCCCAGGCTTGGTAGCTCACGGGGTCGAGTTGCTGCGGCTTCCGACCGAGGCGAGCGACCACCGCTTCGGCAAACTCCCGGGTTCCGACCTTTTCCTTGCTAACGCCCTCTTTGTAGATGTCGTAGGTGTGGATTCCGTCTTCGAGGGTCCGAAGCCAGGC
>CAYPUT010000220.1:0-4743 GCA_964413945.1 uncultured Spirochaetaceae bacterium | reverse complement strand
AAAAAGGAGGTCAGGGTCATGAGCTCCCAGGCCACAAAGAAGGAGAGCGCCGAGGATGCGGTCAGAAGCGCCAGGAGCGAGAGCAGCATCCCGGCGGTCATTCCGGAAAGGCCGGCGGCGCGCTCTTTCCGGGCGAAGAAGGCGATAAGCGGCACCATCGCGCCGGCGCCGAAGATTCCGGCAAAGACCAATCGGATGCCCGCAAGCTGCGGAAGCAGAGTGCTTAGATAGTAGCCCAGAACGCCGACCGCCAGGGCCACCTGAACCCCCGTAGGAATCCGGAAGAAATCCAGCAGAGCAAAGGCAACCACTACCAGAAGCACCAGCAGGATGGGCAACCCGACGCCGGCACCAAAGAGGCCGAGACCCGAAAGCAGCACCAGGAGAAGGGCCGTGCCGCCGGCGGCGGCAAGGGTCCCGGGCAAGGCAGCCGGGGCCTGGACCGGGGCTTCGGTTGCCTGGCCCCCGGCCGACGAGGGCACTGCGGCGACCGCCGGGCTTCCGTCCGCCGCTGGTGTTCCGGCCGCCGGGACCGGTGCAAAGTCCTCCGGGATCCGCTCCTCCAACACCGTGCCGTCGTCTTCCGCCCGGCGAGCAATTCCGGTGAACCAGCGCATCAGATAGACCACCTCCAGGAAGCTTCCCAACAGGACGACGAACAAGAGGGCGCCGCCGCCGGGGATGCCGGAGGCGCCGGCGCCCAGGTGCATCACCAGGCTCCACTTGGCCCAGAAGCCCGGAAAGGGCGGCAGGCCGAGGAGCGCCAGGGAGAGGACGCCGGCCAGTATAAGGAGGCCCGGCCGGTGCCGAAGGGAGGCCGGGGCCTTGCCCGAGGCGCCGGTCCGGTCGTCGCCGGAGGCTTCGGCGATCCAGAAGAGCCCCGCCTTGGCCAGGGCGTGGTTGATCAAGAGCACCAGAGCAACCGGGAGGCCGATGCGAACTCCCGCGGCACCGAAGGTTACATCCTCAGGCGCCAGGGCGAAGGCCAGAACCACCAGGCCGATCTGGGCCACCGAGGAGTAGCCGAGGAGCCGCTTGAAGCTCCCCTGCATCAGCGCTTGAACCTGAGGCACCACGAAGGCGCCGGCGCCCGCGGCGACGAGGACCGGCAAGAATACCGTTTCTGCAGCCTCGAAGAAGATCGGTGCCACCCGAAAGAGCACCATCGCCATCGCGGTCGCGTTGATCCCGGATATCAGGGCGCCGACGCTGTGGTCCGCCGCCTGGTAGGTGTCCAGGGCCCACCCGTTTGCCGGTGCGGGCTTGAGCTCTATCAGGAGCCCGGCAAGAAGAAAGAGAAGCCCCAGCACACCGGTCGTGCCGCTTAAGGCTCCCGCCGCCGAGGCCGAAGCGATATCGGCGATACTCAGGGAGCCGACGCCCCGGTAGGTAAAGGCGGTACCGATCAGGAAGAAGGCCGAGGCCAGTCCCGAGGCCACCATGTACTTAAAGCCCGCCTCGAAAACCCGGCCGTCCCGGGAGGTGCTCAAGATACCGAAGAGACTGATGCCGCTAATCTCCATAAAGACGAAGACGTTAAAGAGGTCCCGGGTCATCACCAGTCCGTAGGAACCGAGAAGCAGCACGAAGAACAAAACGATCTGCCGGCCCTGCCAGGCGCCCTCCTCCCGCTGGGTAAGGGACACGAGAGCCAAGAGGGCGATGACATTGATTACCGTCAGAACGAGTGCCTCGGGCAGGCCCACCGCCAGGTTGATCGATAGCGGCGCCGGGAAGCCGGCGGTGTCCACGCTAATAGCCGGGGCTCCCGCCAGGAAGGCGACGACCCAGGACAGCGAGATGCCGAGGAAGGAAGCGATGGCCGCGTAGGAGGCCGCACGGCCGGCGGCCCTCCCCAGCCGCTCGACGGCGGGGTAGAGAAAGGCGACCCCCAAGGATGCCGCGAGAAGGACTACCGGGCTTACCATTTGAGCTCCCTGTTTCGATCGATGTAGATACTGCGGTTTCGCTGAAACATGCGCACGGCGAAGCTCAGCATCAGCGCCGTTACCGCGAGGCCAATAACGATCGCGGTCAGCACCAGGGCCGAGGGAATCGGGTCGACAGCGCGCTCCGCGAGGGCCCCAGGGAGGAGCCCGTCGCTGACGATCGGCGCGGTGCCGTTTTCCCGGTAACCGAAGGCAACGAGCAAGAGATGGATCCCCGTATCGAGAAGAGAGAATCCGATGATGATCTTGATGATGTGCCGGCGGCTCATCAGGCCCCAGATACCGAGGCCCATCAGAATAAAGGCCAAAAGGCTCATAAAGTAGGTCATCGCGCAAGGCTCCTCTGCCGCATCGCGTCGATTACGCCGGAGAGCTCCGCGCCGACTTTAATACCGACAAGGCTGTAGATGATGGGGATTGCCCCGGCGCTGACCAGGCTGCCGAGCTCCCCGGCGGGGAGAAAGCGCGGGTCCAAGAACCCCGCGGCGAGCCAGAGCCCCAACAGCCCGACGGCGACGTAGCCGGCTCCGGCGAGCATCTCCAGGAGGCCCAGCAGCCGGTGGGAGAGCTCCTCGAGAGTTCCCGCGAGGAAGGTCAACAAAACGCCGCTTGCGATGATTACCCCCCCCTGAAAGCCGCCCCCGGGGGTCAGGTGGCCGTGGAGGAAGATAAAGACGCCGAAGAGCAGAATGAGGGGCAGGAGCAACCCGGCCCCGGTCTCGAGGAGCTCCGACGGCGCCTGGCGCCGCTTGTGGACGGCAGCAGGCGTTTGGGCCGAGGTCTCTGCGTCGAAGACCCCGGTGTCGCTCGGGAGCCGGCGCCGCCGAGTGTCGGCTCCGCCGGGAGCCGCGGCCCCGGCCCGGGTGCCGTGTCCCCCAATCTGGGAAAAGACCAGCGCGACGCCGGCGGCGGCTGCAAACAGCACGGTGACCTCCCCCAGGGTGTCCAGGCCCCGGTAAGTTACGACAACCGCCGTTACAAGGTTGGCGGCACCGAGAGCCTCGGGACCCTCGGCGAGGTACTCCTGCGCCAGGAGCCCAACCTCGTGGAAGTCCTGAATACCGGCGAGCATCGGAAAGAAGGCCACCGCCAGAACGACAACCAGGGCAAGGGAAAAGACTCGCTTGATCATCACCTCACCTCCCCGTCGGAGGAGGCATCACGCTGCGCCAAAGCCCGGATGCGGCTCCAGGCAAAGAGAAAGACCACCGTGGTCAGGGCGGACCCAATAGCCGCTTCGGTCATGGCGACGTCGGGGGCCCCAAAGATAAGGTAGAGGACCGAGGCTAAGAGCGACACGACCCCGGCGGCGACTATGGACCCGACAATGTCCTTGCTGTAGAGGGCGACCAGGGCGGCGGCGATCATCATCACCCCAAATACAATCAGCACAACGAGCATCATTCGGCGCCTCCTTCGGCGTCCGGCGCCGGAGCCCCGGCCTGGGCCCCGGACTGCGCCACCGCCAGGTCGTCTCGGGCCGTGCCCTCGGGGCCTTCCTTTCCGGGGATTACGACCGGGACGCCCTGAAAGTGGGCCGACCGGGCGAGGGCGTGGGAGGAAAGGGGATTCGTCAGAAAGATAAAGACGATAAGCAGCAGGAAGCGCGGCCAGGCACCCGGTGAGAGCACCGCGAAGCCGGCGAAGATCAACATGCTCCCGAGGGTGGTCGCCTTGGTCCCCGCCTGCATTCGGTTGTAGATGTCGGGCATTCGAATAAGTCCGAGACTGGCAAGGAGGAGAAATATCGATCCGAGAAGCACCAGCACCGCAGCGAAGATCTCGATCATCCTAGAGCCCTCCTTCGCCGAAGCGAGCCACCGAGACCACACCGAGAAAGCTCAAGAGGCCGTAGACCAGAGCGACATCCAGGTAGATAAGGCGCCCGAGAAACCAGGAGAGCATCGCGATAACCGAGAGGCTCATGATGGTCATAGCGTCGAAAGCGACCAGGCGGTTCATGTAGTCGGGCCCCAGGACGAAGCGGACGAAGGAAACGGCGATCGACAAGAGGACGATGGCGCCGGCGGCCATCAGGATGGAATCAACCAAAGCTAACCTCCAGGTACTTTTCGAAGCCGGATACGATCTGCCGGGTCGATTCCTCGACGTCCCGGGCGCTGGTGTTTATCCAGTGAACAAAGACGTTTTCTCCGTCGATGGCGACGCTGATGGTCCCGGGGGTCAGGGTGATGGAATTCGCCAAGAGCAGCCGGCCGATCCGGCTCTTTAGGCGCGTCTTTACCCGGACGATTCCCGGGTTGATCGGCAGCGTCGGCGAGAGCACCCGGAACGCCACATCGAGGTTCGATTTGACGACGGCCCGGAGAAAGACGAAGAAGTAGGCAACGACGGCGCCGATCCGGCGGGGGGCCAGGAGCACCTCGGAGTAGACCGCCGAGCCCGGCAGGTGCAGCAGGCTGATAGTTAGGGCGACGATTGCCCCGGCGACGATTTCTTGGGTTGTCAGGTTTCCGGCCAACAGCAGCCAGAGAAGAAAGAGGCTGACCCCAAGGACAGCCCGTTGTCGGAACGACTTCATCCTTCCTCCACCATTGCGCGCTTGGTTTATCGATACAGTTTTTACGTTACTTCAGTGATTATTAAACTGATTCCCCAATATGTCAAGGAAATTAAATATTAGTCTTTTGGTCGTATTAAGGAGGCGGAAAGCGCGGGGCCGGCGCGCAACCCGCGGCACGGACATCGACTATGCCAGGGCGGCTCGCAACCCCACAGCCTGGGCGCAGCGATTCATCTGCCGGTCCAGGGAAAACAGGTTGACTGTCTCATC
>CAYPUT010000219.1:0-4762 GCA_964413945.1 uncultured Spirochaetaceae bacterium | reverse complement strand
GTCGGCATTTGGTCGAGAATCTGACGGATAAGGTCGATGCTCTGGTACATCTCCTGGAGTCGCACCCAGGCCCTGGCGTAGGCGTCGGAGTCCCTGTGGGTCACCACCTCGAAATCCAGCTGATCGTAGACCAGGTAGGGCTGGTCCTTCCGGACATCCCGCCTAAAGCCGGCCGCCCGGGCGTTGGGCCCCACGACGCCAAAGCGGTCGACGACATCCGGGTGGATAACGCCGAGGCCCTTCGCCCGCTTCTTGAATACCGCGTTGTTAAAGAGGGTCCGCTCCACGTCCTGCAACGTCTTCTCGCAGGTAAACAGGGTATCTCGGAGCCGGGTCGCAAAGCCGGCCGGGAAGTCGGCCCGGACGCCTCCGGGAATCATGTACATGTGATAGATCCGTCCCCCGGTAAGCTCCTCGAAGCGGTCGAGGATGTAGTCCCGCATGGTGACGGTCCACTGCCCCTGGGTTCCCAGGCCGAAGGCCCCGGCTTGTCCCCCGAGCCACATAAAGAAGCTCGCGAGGCGCGCCATCTCGAGCTGCAGGGTGCGGATCCACTTCGCCCGGTCGGGAATCTCGATTCCCGCAAGCTCCTCTACCGTCGCCGCGAAGAGGTACTCGTTAAAGTCCGGCTCCGGCACGGCGATCCGACAGACGATGGGAAAACACTGGATGTATTTCCGCCGCTCCATCAGCTTCTCGAATCCCCGGTGGAGATAGCCGACGTGCGTCTTGCACTCGACGATCTCGTCCCCGCAGACAACCAATTCCAGGCTCATGTTGCCCGTAATGCCCGGGTGCTGGGGGCCCTGCCAGATCTTCAGATACTTCCCGTTCTCCGGGTCAAAGTGGGCCTTACCGTCGACGATGGCCGGCATCTTAGGGTTATCGTTTATGTGCGCTTGGTTGCGCGTCTGAAGGTTGGGTACGCCTACCATGTCTCGGCCTCGCCGGGGTAGAGTTTTTCTTTCATGTGCTCTCTGGTGTCGTGTGTCCGGCGCCCCGGACGCTGGTAGTAGACCCGCTCGGAGTACTCCCGGGTGTCGAAGTCTCGGCGCATCGGCGGCAGGTCTTCCCAGCCCTCCAGCGCAAAGTCCTCGCCGAGCCGGGGGCTCCCCGGAAAGTCGACGCCGAACATCTCCCGAAGCTCCCGCTGGTAGGTCTCCCCCGCCGGCCAAAGATGGTGGATAGAGTCCATGGTGCAGCCCTCCCCTTCCCGGGGAATCTCCACGAAGATTCCCAGGTCATGGGTCTCTGAGTAGTTGTGAAGCATGTAGAGGAGGTCGAAGGTCCCGTCCTCGATGCGGTCCACCGCGGTAAAGAAAGAAAGATGCGTGTAGCCGCTTATGTTCTGCAGATAGGACAGAAGCGCAATGGCGTCGTCCCTGTCCACCCGGATGTAGGCCTGGTCGGGGCGGTTCTCTTCGACGCCCCGGACCCCGAAGCGGTTTGCGAGATCCTTGAAGAAGCCTTGTCTATCGGTAGTCGGTTTCTCGGGCGCCGTGTTCCCGGACACCCGCGGTTCGTTATTCATATCGTCTCCCCTACCAGTTGTAGTCCGGCATGTTCCAGTTCTTGATAACCCGCTTCTGGTTTGTCTTGTACCATTCGAAGTTCTCGGCGTAGCGGTTGGCGCCCTCGCACTCCCCGGCCTTTATCATCCTTTTTAGCTCCATAAATCCGGCGAGAAGCGCCTCGGGCCGGGGCATGCACCCGGCGATGTAGACGTCCACCGGGATGTAGTGGTCCAGGCGGTTCACCGTGTTGTAGCTGTCCCAGTACATGCCGCCGTTGATGGTGCAGCTGCCGAGGCCCAAAACGAACTTGGGTCCCTGCATCTGCTCGTAGCTCCGGACGATACGCTTCATCGTCTTTACCGATGCGTAGCCGCCGATTACGAAGACCGAGCTCTGCCGGGGCGTCGGCCGGGGCTGGATGCCGTACCGGTACATGTCGAAACGGCTGGTCATCAGGGGCCTAAGCTCGATGGCGCCGCAACCGGTGCCGAAACCCAGAACCCAGAGGCTCTCGGACCGGGCCCAGTTTAGGAATTTCTCCCAGAAGCCGCGGAAGGGCTTGATGACCTCCGGGGGGTGGTCGCAAAAGTTCCGCCGGTCCTCCGGGGAGAGACCGTCGTTGGCCAGCTTAAGCTCTTCGGTAAAGAGGCGAAGCTGCGCCTCGGCGGTTTCCCCGCCCGGGGCCTGGGTGTCTCCCGGGGCCTGGGTACCCGCCCCGGCATCCCGGAGGATAATCGCCTCCGGGAGTATTGTCCGGGGATCCGGGTTCCGAACCGCGGAGCCCTCGGGGGCTCCAGGCTCTTCGTATGTTCGCGTCGCTGTTATGTCTGCCATATCGACGGTCTCCTAGATCATCTGCAAAACCACGGCGGCGACACCGATAAGCGTCGGAACACCGAGGAAGAAGCGGATGGACTGTTCGGTCTTGAATCGCGGGAAGCTCGCCCCGACGATGGTTACGTAGAGATAGATCAGGAAGGTCTTGGCCATCAGAATCAGAAGGGCGACGAAGATGTTCGAATGCGCCGCGCCGCCCCAGAAGAGGTTCATAAAGAGCACCATCTTGGCGCCGTTAAAGATGGCGCGGTTGGTCTGCAGCATTCCGAGGAAGCTCGACTGCATCTCAGTAGGCGGCCCGATGGGAATTTCCTGCGGGGCTATCACAACCGAGAAGGGGTTCCCGCCGCTCATGCCGAGGAAGGCTATCATCCCGGCTATCATCGCCAAGGGGTTGGTAAAGGCTACCCAGTTGCCTACCCCGCCCTGTTGCGCCGCCACGATCTCGGTGATGGAGAAGGTTCCGTACTGCGCCGCCACGGCGATTACCGAGAGGGCAAAGGGAAGCTCGAAGGCGGTCATCTGCGCGAGCCCCCGGGCGACCCCGATCGGAGCGTAGGGATGTCCGCTCTCCCCGGCGCCTAAGGCCATGCCGAGCTGCCCGAAAAAGATGAAGTACATCACCAGAAGCAGGTCTCCGGAGAAGCTGAAGTTGGAGAAGACCACCGACCCGAAGATAACCGGGATAAAGAGGTAGGTCCCCAATCCCCCGGCGAGGCGAAAGACCGGACCTAAGAAGAACATTACCCCGTGGTTTATACTGGTGCGCTTGGCGTTATTCTTGATGATGTCGATGTAGGGCTGATACACCGGCTGCCCGATCCGGCCCTGAACCTTCGCCCGGACCCGGGCCATCGTCCCGATCAAGAGGAGGGAGTAGTTCAGGATGACCGCCAGGGAGATGACGGTGTAGAGCGCCTTGGTGGCTATCGCTTCAGCCATCTAGAGTCCTCCTCTGGCAATAAGAAAGAGCAACAGGAGATAGAGCATTATCTGGAAGGCGTAGGTTTGGGGATTCCCGGTGTTCCACCCCCGGAGTGCTCCCGAAATGGTGTTTCCGGTGGATGCGGTCCCGGCCCAGAAGCGCTGGACCCAGGGACTCAAAAGCGACCCAAAGGCCTTCTGGTAGTGCCCGAAGAAGTTAAAGGCGTAGTGCGTCGTTTCCGGCGTGTGGGGCCGTTCCGCGGCGTAGACGATGTTGAACTGCTCCACCTTGTAGACCCGCCCTTTGACAGCCAGTAGCCAGAGAAGCGGCGCGAAAAAGACCCCCATGGTTACGTACATCACCGCGTTCCCGTTCCAGTACCCCAGACTCGAGATAACGCTGTAGCCCTCCCACCGAACCGTGGAGGCAAAGGCCGGCTCTACGGCCCCCTGAAGCGGCTGGATAAGCAGGTTCGGGAACATCGAGACGGCCATGATGCCGACGAGAAAGAGAAACTGCGGTATCAGCACCGTCGCCGGAGCCTCGGTTACCTGGTCGTGGATGGCCTTCCGCTGGCCTAAGAAGATCGCGTGGATCAACCGAAAGAGATAGAGAAAGGCGACGCCACTCGCGAAGAAGGCCAGCGCCGCCTGAAGGTACCAGCCGCTCTCCAAGAGCGCGGTGTAGAGCAGCCACTTCCCGCCGAACCCCGACAGCGGCGGCACCCCCGAGAGGGCGATAATCGCGATAAGGACGCTCACGAAGCTGAAGGGCATCCGCTTTATCAGGCCCCCCATCTGGTACATCAACCGGGTGCCCGTGCGCATTACCACCCCGGCGACGGCGAGAAAGAGCATCGCCTTAAACAAAAGATGGGTTACCGCCAGATAGAGGCTCGCGACCCATCCGAGGTGGCTCATCATGGCGAAGGCCAGGAGCATGTAGCCGACTTGGCTCATCGAGGAATAGGCCAGGGTGTATTTGATGTCCTCCTGGAAGAGGGCCATCATCGCGCCGACCATCGCCGTAGCGACGCCGACCCATCCCAGAACGGCGTTTAGGGGAACGCCACCCCAGAGGGGCATGGAAAAGACGGTGGCGCCGGCGAAGAGAACGAAGAGCCCCGCCTTGCTTAAGACGGAGCTCATCAGGCTCGAGACGTCGTCGTCTGCTTCGGCGTAGGCCGGAGGAAGCCAGATGTGCAGGCCCACAGCGCCGAGCTTTATCAGCACCGCCAGAACCAGAAGGATCGTCGGGACGACGACCATGGCCGACATCCCGAAGGTAAAGATGCTCTCCCTGCCCGCGAGGGCGTCGAAGAGCCTACTTCCCCCGAGGCCGAAGGCGGAGAGCATCAGGAAGGCCGAGGCAAGGCTGAATACGATGTAACGGTAGGCGGCGGCCCCCGCATGGCGTCCCCGGATAACGAGGAAAAAGGAGGTCAGGGTCATGAGCTCCCAGGCCACAAAGAAGGAGAGCGCCGAGG
>CAYPUT010000218.1:1498-4783 GCA_964413945.1 uncultured Spirochaetaceae bacterium | reverse complement strand
GGGCCCTCGCCGAAAAGGGGATCGATTTTCTCGACGCTCCGGTTAGCAGCGGCGAGGGCGGGGCTCAGAAGGCCGGCCTTTCGATCATGGTCGGCGGGAGCGAGGAGGTCCTCGAACGCTACCTTCCGGTTCTCCAGGCGATGGGGACGACCATCGTCCGGGTCGGGGACGTCGGTTCCGGGGGCGTCGCCAAACTGGTCAACAACATGATCGTCGGGAGCACCTTTACGGTAGCGGCGGAGGGTTTCGCCCTGGCGAAGAAGGCCGGCCTCGATCCGAAGCTCCTCTACCAAGCCATCAAGAATGGATGGGCCGGAAGCCCGGTTCTCGACGTCGCCGCCCCGGCGATGTACAACCACGACTTCAACCCTCCCGGGGGTACCAACATCATCTACAAGGACCTCGGGTACGCCATGGACCTTGCCAAGCAGTACGATGCGCCGGTCCCCATCACCGCCCAGGTCGTAGAGGTGTTCAAGACCGCCAGAGCCAAGGGCTACGGCGGCCTCTTTCAGCCGGGCATCATTCAGCTCTGGGAAGCGGTGCTTGGAATACGCCTGGACCAGTAGACAGCTCTATCTCGTAGCGGACGCCTAATTCTTCCTCGGCGAAGAGGCGTCCGCTTCGTACCGGCACCCGGAGGGACACGTCCTCGAAATAGCAGAGCTCCTCGTTGACCGCCTCGCAGTAGACCAGCGATAGCTCCACCCGGATCTCTCCGGAGCCTCGAGTGACTGTCAGGGGAAAGCTTACCGGGAACGAAAGCCCCGGTTCCCGGGTCTCCGCCGCCCCCGGAAGACGAACCGCCTCCCCTTTTGCGGTGGCCGCCGCGAGAGAGGCCGCCGTCGGGTTGATCTTGTACCCCTCGGGGAGCTCGACATCGATAACCAGCCGGCTCTCCCCGGGGCGCAGGCGTACCTCTTCGAGAACCAGCTCCTCCGCCGGGCGGTCCGGCCGGATGGGCGCGAAGAAACGATCAATCCCCGTTAGCACCGCCGTCGAGACGGCCCCGGATTCCAGATCCAGAACTCGAAGGGCGTGGTTGTTGGTGTCGGCGATATACACCTTCGACCCGACGACGTCCAAGCCCCCGGGCTCGAAGTAGAGCGGGTCCGTGCCGTCCCGCCATCCCTGTCCGCTCCCGCCGCTTACGGTCTCCACCCGGCGACTCGCCGGGTCTATCCGCCGGATCGCGCTGTTGTAGGTGTCGGCGACCAGGAGGCTCCCATCTGGGGCGCCGTCGATACCCAAGGGGTGCTGAAAGAGCGCCTCGCTGCCGACCCCATCCGCCAGACCGAACTCAAAGAGACTCTCTCCGCTCCCGGCGACGGTGGTTACCGGGTACTCTGGGTCGCTAATGTCGACTCGGCGGATGCTGCTCGCCTCGCTCTCGGCAAAGTAGAGATAGCCGTCTGCTCCGATGGTCAACCCGCTCGGCTGAGCCAGGGTCGCCTCGCGCCCCGGGGCGTCGTCGGTTCCCTCGGCGCCGCTGCCGACGATGGGCCACGCCTCGTCGTCGTCCAAGGTAAACCGCCATATCTGATGGGAACCCGCCATCGCGACGTAGAGGGTCGTGCCGTCGAGAACCAGGTCCCAGGGGGAGCTGAGCTTGACATTACCGATGGGGGCCGGGAGCGGTGGGTAGTGCTCCGACTGCCGTCCGCTTCCGGCCCAGAGGCGTACCTCGCCGGTTTCGAGGTCGATGGTGCGAATGGCGTGGTTACCCGTGTCGGCGACGAAGAGCCGGTTGTTCTCCGGGTCCAACGCCATGCCGTGGGGAAGGGTAAACCGCGCCTGTTGACCGACACCGTCGACAACCCCCGTTTCGCCGGAGCCGAAGATCCGCGTCACCTCGAATCCGTCGACAGACACTTCGAGAATCCGGTTGTGGCTGGTATCCGCGATAAACAGCCGCTCGGCGTCCTCATCGACGACGACCTTCCCGGGAAAGGAGAGTACCGTCCGGGGAAGCCCGGCGTCGTCTACGGCAAAATCGACCGGCGTTCGGTCGATATACTCGTCGAAGTCGGTAATCATCGTCGAGATAACCCGCCGGAACCCCCCGTAGAAGCCCTCCCCGAGGTGGTAGGTACTCACCTGGCCTAAGGGGTCGACGATAAAGAGCGTCGGCCACGCCGAGACGCCCCAGGAGCGCCAGATGGTAAAATCCTGGTCGTTGACGATCGGGTGGTCGACGGCATAGCGCCGGGATACCCGGCGGATGTTCTCCAGATTTCCCTCGGTTGTAAACTTCGCCGAGTGAACCCCGACGATTACCAACTCCTCTTCGAACTCGTCTTGAAGTTCCGCGAGGAAGGGAAGGTTGTGGAGGCAGTTGATACAGCCGTAAGTCCAAAAGTCGACGACAACGACCTTGCCCCGGAGCTCCTCCCAGGAAAGAGGACGGGAAGTGTTAACCCACTCGAGTCCTTGCGGAAACTCCGGTGCCGGAATTCTTCCGGCGAATTCGGATTCAACCGGGGCATCGGGAGTCTCCGGGGCCGTCGCTTCGGTACCGCCGCCGCCTGCGGCGTCCTCGACGCATCCCGCAAGCAACAGTGCCATAAAGACAAATATGATTAAAAAAGGCGGAAAACTGCGCATAGAGGAAATATGCCGCCGTTACGGCGCCGGGTCAACGAATCCGGAGCCGCAGCAGCACCGGGTGGTGGTCCGAAAAATATTCCCCCGGGTGGCGCGGTTCGATTCGACGCCCCTCGAGAGCCTCGAACTCCGGCCCCGAGAGAATCCAATCGATACGCTTTCGCTGGGGCTCGGTGGCCCCGCCATACCCGTGAAACGTCGGCTCGTCGGGCAACTCCAGGGACTGCCAGGGATCCACCAGGGGCGTCTTCCGGAGAACCAGTCGATGGACGGCCTTCGACGGCGCTTCGTTGAAGTCCCCGAGAAGGAGGGTGGGGCCCTCGAAAGCCCCCGCCTTCCGCAGCTGTCGGACCACGACCCCGGCTTGCTTCCGCCTCGTGCGGTCCGAGAGGTGGTCGAGATGGAGACAGCCGATAAGGAGCTTTCCGGCGGTAGCGGTGTGGGTGCCCCGGCAAAGGGTCATGATACGGGGGAAGACGCTCCCGAAGGATCGGCTCCCCTGCCGCCGGGGGTGCCGGGAGAGCCAGATGTCCCGGCTCCACTCGACGTCGATGGAGCCGGACCGGACAAAGAGGCAGGGGTACATTTTCGTCTCGTCCCAGTTCCGGTGTTCGTCGACGAGTCGATACCCCGGTAGCATCCGGAGCATATCCAGAATCTGACGATGCCACCCCTCTTGGG
>CAYPUT010000218.1:0-1398 GCA_964413945.1 uncultured Spirochaetaceae bacterium | reverse complement strand
TACCCCGGTAGCATCCGGAGCATATCCAGAATCTGACGATGCCACCCCTCTTGGGTGCCTATTACGTCGGCTCCCGTTTCGAGAAGGGCCGCGGCAAGGTCGGGTAAACGGCGCTCCCAACGGAACCTACCGTCCTCGGGAGCGTCGAATCTAATATTTACGGAAACTACAACGACGGCCTCGGCCGACACGTCGGAAACGACCCCTAGACGACGTCGTTGAGCGAAAGGCCCCGCTTTTTGAGAAAGGGCAATAGCCCCAGTTTGGTCACCGTCCTCAGTGCCCGGGTCGAAAGGCGCACCCGAACCCATCGGTTCAGCTCCGGTACGTAGAGTCTCTTTGAATGAATGTTCGGTCTCTGCCACCGCTTGGTCTTGTTATGCGAGTGGGAGACGTTGTTGCCGGATAACGGTTTCTTTCCGGTTATGCTGCAGCGACGAGCCATGGTAGACCTCTTCTTCGAATTATCGGAACCATATGTTTACTAAACGGCCGCGTATTCGTCAAGGTGTTGCAATCTCGTGAGTGGCAATTCCCCGGCGCAAATGCCGAATCGCCGCGTAGTACTTGTAGCTGTTCCCCCGCCTGTTACGGTTTCGGATCTTGTAGAGCGAATCCCGGTAGTAGAACTCCAGGTTCTCGTTATTCTGCACGTTGATGCCCTCGATCTCCGGGACCGAGAACTCCCGAGCGGTTCCGGTCTCGGCGTCCACAAAGACAAGCTTGTCGCCAAACAGAAGAAGCTCTCCGGAGCCCAGGAGCCGGAGCGGAAGGCTCTTGTACCCTTTCTCCAACGTCATATCGCCTTCTTTAAAGACGGGCACAGAAAGGAACACCTCGCGTTTCTCGTCCAAGAGCTTCTCGAGCTCCCGGGTCTGCCACCGGTTCCAGGCCAGAATCGTGTCAAAGTGGAGGGGCCCCTCCCGACGCCGGAAGAATCCGCTCGGCGCCACGGTAACCTCATACCCGCAGTTACCGCACTGCACTTTGTTGCCCCCGGAGACCAGGGTATTCATCTTCCGGCATTCCGGGCAGCTAAAGAGCACAATCTCGATGTACTCGGCGCGATGCTTCGAGCGGAAGGTCCAGCCGACCCTCTGTTGGAAGGCAAACTCGTCGTGGGCGAGGTGCTCCGCCATCTTCTCCCGAATCTCCTCCGTCGTCAGCGCCTTGAGATCCGCAGGGGTAAACCCGAGAAAAAAGCTCACCCGGGCCCGGCCTCTCCGGATGCCTCGAGCCCACCGAGGCATGGACAGAAAGGCACCTTGGACCTTGGCGATGACGACCGGCACCTTGAGCGACTTGAGCAGCTTTGCCGTCGAGGGAATCATCGGAAGTGTGCCCCCGTCCCAGGTGTTTTGCCCTTCGGGGTAGACCCCGATAATGCCTTTTCTGGCC
>CAYPUT010000217.1:0-4869 GCA_964413945.1 uncultured Spirochaetaceae bacterium | reverse complement strand
CGGTGCCCAAGAGGCGGTGGACGATCACCACGACGACGACCATCACCACGACGAGCATCACGACGACCACGATCACGACCACGATGATCACGGTGCGATGAGCCTGCCCCACATCGACCCCGTCGACCTCGGGGCCGGGGAGCGGCTGACTGTCGTCGCAACCACGAGTATCGTCGGAGACGTCGTGCAGAACATCGCCGGAGACGCCGCAGAGGTTACGGTGCTGATGGCGCGGGGGCAGAACCCCCATGCCTACGAACCGACTCCGAGGGCGATGGCGAGGATGAACGACGCCCACGTCGTCTTCGTAAACGGCCTAAACCTGGAGGAGCAGTTGATGGAAGCCCTCGAGGGAATGGATGCCGGGTACGTGGTACCGGTGTCGGCGGGTATAGAGCCCCGGGGGGGCGGTCACCACCACGACCACGACGATGAACACGGCGATGACCACGACGACCACGACCACGAAGAAGACGACCATCACCACGCAGCGGGCGACCCGCACTTCTGGTTTGCCCCGACCAACGTCATTGTCTGGGCCGAAAACATCGCCGAAGCCCTGAGCGAAGCGGATCCGAGAAATCATGAGGCCTACGAGGCCAACGCCGACGCCTACATCGCAGAGCTCGAGGCGATCGACCGGGAGATCCGCGCCGGGGTCGCCGAAATTCCCCGGAGTCGCCGGAAACTCGTCGTCGACCACGCGGCCCTCGGCTACTTCGCCGACGAATACGGCTTCGAGGTGATCGGGGCCGTAATTCCGTCGACGACCGACCAGGCCGAGCCCTCGGCCCAGGATATCGCCGGCTTGGTCGAGGTAATCCGGGAGGAAGACGTCCGGGCTATCTTCGTCGGGGGGACAGCCGGTCGGGGCTTACGAAACCTCGTTGACACCGTCGCCGAGGAAGTCGGCCGGGATCTCCCCGTGGTCGAACTGTTGACCGGATCCTTGGCGCCGGAAGGCAGCCGAGGCGACACCTACCTCGAGTTTGCCCGGTACAATGGAGAGGCGATAACCGGAGCTCTCTCACGCTAGACAAAACTCTCGGCCGACTCAATTACGGCGGGCGCTGCCATATTCCGGCGGTGCCCGCTACCCCTGCCCTGAAGGTTTCGGGGGTTCGTTTTCGTTATCCCGGTGGCGACGAGGATGCCCTGGAAGGGGTGGACCTGACCGTAACGCCCGGGGAGCGGGTGGCCCTCGTGGGACCCAACGGCGCCGGCAAGTCGACGCTTCTCCACCTGATTCTCGGTATGGAACGGGCGCAGGCGGGAAGCATCGAGGTCTACGGAAACCCCGCGCAGGAATGCCGCCACCGCGTGGCGGTGGTTCCCCAACGTTCCACCGTCGACTGGCGCTTTCCGGTAACCGTCCGGCAAGTGGTGACGATGGGGCGCTACGTACACCTCGGCTGGTTCCGGCGGCCGGGCGCCGGCGACCGTCGCAAAGTCGACGCGGCCCTCGAGGCGATGCAGATTGCCCCCCTCGCCGACCGGCAGATCGGCGAGCTCTCCGGAGGGCAGCAGCAGCGAGTCATGCTCGCTCGAACCCTGGCCCACGACGCGGATCTGCTCCTTCTCGACGAGCCCTTGAATCACGTCGACATCACAACCCAGGAGCTGATCTTTCACACCCTCGAACGGCTTACCGCCGGTGGAAAGTCGGTTATCGTCAGTACCCACGATCTCGGGGTCCTAACGGTGCACTTTAGCCGGGCGATCTTTTTGGACCGGCGGGTAATCGCCGACGGGCCGGTGGACGAGGTGATGACACCGGAGACGATCGCGAGAGCTTACGGTTTCGAGTTCCACAAGGACTATCATCCATGGTCGAAATAGTCCTGGAACCGCTAACCTACGCCTTTATGCTTCGGGGCCTCGCCGCCGGGCTTCTCGCCGCTGCTGCCTGCGCGGTCTTGAGCGCATTCGTGGTTTGGCGGGGGATGGCCTTTGTCGGAGACGCCTTGGCCCATTCGATACTGCCGGGCATCGTGGTCGCCTACGCCTTCGGGTTTAGCCTCTTCTTCGGTGCCCTCGGCGCGGGAACCCTGGCGGTCGTCGGAATCGGCGTGCTCTCCGGGCGCCACGCCCTCAAAGAGGACACGGCGATCGGCGTTATCTTTGCCGGTTTCTTTGCCCTCGGGATTCTGCTCTTGAGCCGCATTGCCACCTACCAGGACCTAAGCCACATCCTCTTCGGAAATATTCTGGGTGTTGCCCGGGAAGATCTTACGATAATGGCGATCGTCGTCGCCGTCGTTCTTCTTGGGGTGGCTGCGTCGTACAAGGAGCTCGTGGTGACCTCCTTCGACCCGGCGCACTCGGTGGCCATCGGGCTCTCCCCGGAGGTTATTCGGTACCTTTTGCTCTTTCTTCTCGCCCTGACCACCGTCGTCGCGATCCAAACGGTGGGAGTCGTCCTGGTGCTTGCTCTTCTGGTGACCCCCGGGGCAGCCGCCTCGATGGTCTCGAAGCGGCTCCACGTGATTATTCCCCTTTCGACCCTCTTTGCGACCCTCGCTACCGTCGCCGGCTTCTACGTTTCCTACTACTGGAACGTCGCATCGGGCCCCGCCATCGTTCTTACCTTGACGCTCTTCTTCGTCGCAAGCTTCGTTCTCGGGAGGATCCGGGCCCGAGGCCGCAGGGTCTAGTCGGCTCTGCGCGCTCCACGGACCCGACGCCGTCGACGTCGAAGCCCCGCTCGATCGACCCGACCTCTTTGAGAGCCTCGGCGAGGATGCTCTTCGCGCTTACCACCGCGACGGTTATCAACAGTAAGGCCGTCACAACCGCGGCGAGGAGTATGATGTTTGTTCTCTTCTTCATTTCGTTTGCTCCTGATATTCCTTCTCTATTGCCCGGACGATCTCATCGACCCGTATGTTCAGGATCCGTAGCGATTCCACTAACCGAGGAACCTCCTGACTCAGGAGCTCCCCTACTTTTTCGTCGCGTATCCGGCGGCGGGCGCCTTCACAGACGAAGTAGCCGATGCCCCGCTGGTTGTGGATTATTCCCCGTTCCTGCAGTGCGGCGTAGCTCCTCATGACGGTGTTGGGATTTACCTGGGTGTCCATTGCCATCTCCCGGACCGAGGGGATTCGCTCCCCCTCGGGGAACCGTCCTTTTAAAATTCCCTCTCCGATGTAATCGACGATCTGCAAGTAGATCGACTGCCGGTCGTCAAACTCCATGGACGACCTCCGTCTCCCGAAGCCGGAGCCAAGTCAGGACCCAGAGAATCGGGGTAAGGGCGTAGGTCAGGAAGAAGCGTAGGACCCGGGAGAGGGTCCTCGCTAAGTCGGCGAGCCGCGTCATCTGGGATGCGACAAGGGCGTCGTCGATCGCCATGCCGGAAAAGAGCCCGGACGTCGCCATTTCGCGGTAGTCTCCGAAGGCCATCCACGCGAGAAAGGCGGAAAAGAGGGCGAAGACCATTCCCAACGCGGCGAGACTCAGGAGGGTCTTGAGAAGGTTCTTCCGGCGGAAGTAGACCGCCCCGAAGAGAAAGAGCGCATGGACGAGGGCGTAGCCCTTGATGGCCTCGAGGCCCTCGCCGGAAACCGGTAGGTAGAAGCCGAAGGAACGGCCGATAAGCAGCTCTCCGAGACCGGCGGCGACGAGGGAGAAGAGCCCGTACGTCAGGGACACCGCCACGATAAAGAGGAGGTTCGTCGTCAGAACCCGCTCGACGACCCGCTCGGCTGCGGAGACCGGGAGCATCAGATACGCCTGGCTCTTCTGCGGGAGGTGAAGGTCGATAAAGGCGAGGCTGGTCACGATGGTGCCCGAGATCAGGAGCGCCATGGGAAAGAAGCCTTCGTGGAAGTCCCAGGATCGACCGCCGACAAGGTTGAGAAGGTAGATAACCGTGAGGGCACCGAAGGTCGCCCCGGCTGCTATGGCGACGGCCTTTCGCTGCTCGATAAACGAGAGCCGGATAAGTGAGAGAATGCGGCGAATCATCGGATACCTCCTTCGGGAGTGGTAGCGGCGAGAAGCGGCAGCACCCGGTCCGGCTGCTGCGTCACGGCGTTAAAGAGAAGCTCGACGTCGACCTCTCCCGGAGCGTCGCCGTCGTTCTCTTCCAGGACCTGATAGCCCCCGGGGACCCGCTCCTGCCAGAGCACCTCTCCGTCGGCGGCCTCGTCGCTCCGAATTCGGCTGGTTAGGCGTCGGCCCAGGGTCTCGACATCGACGTTTAGCAGAATCTTCCCCTCGTCGAGGATGACGATCGGGTCGAGGATCGACGCGAGATCCCGCACTTGGTGGGTCGAGATGACGAAGGCGCGCTCCTCCGAAAGGCTGCCGATGAGCAGTTTCCGGAGTTGGCTCTTCGACGGAATGTCGAGGCCGTTCGTCGGCTCGTCGAGAAGAACCACCCGGGAGCCGGCGGCGATGCCGAAGGCGATGAGGAACTTCTTCCGCTGCCCGTAGGACATCGTGTGGAGGCCGACTTTTTGCGGCACCTCGAGCTCTCCGAGGGCCTCGGCGAGGATTTCCCGGTCGAACCGGGGGTAGAAGGGGCCCCGGGTTGCGACGAAGCTCTCCGCGGAGATCTCCGGTAGGGCAAATTCTTCGGGGACGAAGTAGATATCTCCGAGGAGCTCCGGCCGCCTTCCTTCGCTTTCGATTCCGAGAACCCGGCTCGAGCCGCCGTCGGGAAACAGAAGTCCGGCGATAATCCGCAGGAGGCTGGTCTTGCCGGCGCCGTTCTTTCCGAGGAGACCGCACATCGATCCGGCGTGGACCCGAAGGTCGAGGCCGTCGAAGAGGGGTTTTCGTTTAGTGTAGCCGAAGATTAGGTGCTCTAGGTCTATCATACGTTTCTCCTACTGACGTTTAACTCACTGTACTATTGTACTA
>CAYPUT010000216.1:3406-4880 GCA_964413945.1 uncultured Spirochaetaceae bacterium | reverse complement strand
GGTTAGCGCGCTTGGGGGGCTTAAGGTCGATATTCGGTCAGAGTCCCGCTGACGTGAAGGAAGAAGCCTACTGTGCCGGTAGTGGTATGTATGGCACGGCAGTCTCTCGCACTAACACCGCGGAGAGGGGCCGACCAGTGACTACTTCTCTTTACGCTGCACAAGAACCGCCACAATGATGATGAGCCCCTTCACAAAGCCTTGTAGGAAGGGGGAGACATCCATCAGGTTCAGCACGTTGTTCAGGACTCCCATGAGCACCACGCCGATAACGGTGCCCACGATGTACCCTCTTCCGCCTTCGAGCTTGGTGCCGCCGATGATGACGGCGGCGATGGCGTCGAGCTCATACATGTGGCCGGAGTTTGCCGAAGAAATGGAGTTCAGAGTTGCACTTTCCATAACCGCAGCAACGCCGACCAAGGCTCCGGCCAAAGCGTAGACCCCGAGCTTGACCCGGGTAACGTTGACCGCCGACAGGAACGTAGCTCGCTCGTTGCTTCCGGTGGCGTAGACGTAGCGTCCGAACCGGGTTCTACCCATGATCAACCCAACGAAGACCGCAGACGCGAGAAAGACGTAGACCGGGTAGCGAAAGCCCAAGAATAGTCCCCGACTCAAGGCGGCGTAGGCTTCAACCTCCCCGACGACGTTTCCGCCCCGGACGAAAAAGAGCGCAAGAGACCGGGTCGCCGCCATCATGCCAAGGGTTGCGATGAACGGTGCCAGGCGTCCCTTCGTGATCAGGGTTCCATTCACCATTCCGATGAGAGTCGCGGCACCTACCGTCGTCAATAGAGAGACTATCACGCTCCCGCTGACGTTCAGCATCGTCATCCCCGCGACACCCGAGAGTGCGAGCACGGAGCCTACCGAGAGGTCGATCCCGCCGGATACGATAATTACTGTCATTCCGGTCGAGACTATGCCGATAACCGATACTTGCCGAAGGATGTTCGAGAGGTTGCGGAAGGTAAGAAACCGCGGATTCATGAAACTCGCGATTACCATCAAGAGAATCAGGGCAAAGAGCGCACTGTACTCCATCCAGAGGAACCGAAGGGCGTTCTTAGCGCGGTCTCGGACACCGATCTGCTTCGTATCATTCATAGGGCACTCTTTTCCTGTCGCTTCACCCCGGTGGAGTAGAGCATGAGGGTTTCGTCGTCGGCCTCGCCCCGGGCGAGCTCACCGACTATCTCGCCGTGATACATCACGTATACTCGATCGCATAGTCTTCTGATTTCCGAAAACTCCGAAGAGAGGATAATCACCGCCTTTCCGTGTTCCACAAGCTCCACAAGCAACTCGTAGATTTCTCCCTTAGCTCCGACGTCGATGCCCTGGGTGGGATTGTCCAGGATGATAACGTCCGAATTCGCTTCGAGCCATTTGGCCAGGACGACCTTCTGCTGATTCCCACCGCTGAGGCTCAAGATTGAATCAGTGAGCTTCCCGTACCGGAGATTCATCG
>CAYPUT010000216.1:3066-3396 GCA_964413945.1 uncultured Spirochaetaceae bacterium | reverse complement strand
TTCATCGACGTACCGTGCCTTCGGGCGCTATCCAACTCTGCTTGGCGGTCTACAAACACTCCCCGGACATAGCGCTTCAAAGAGGGAAGGGATATGTTGTCCACGATCCGCAGGTCCCGGACGATCGCGTTTTCTTTTCGGTTCTTCGGGGCGTAGCCGATGCCAACCGCCGCCGCATCGTGGGGATGAGCGATCCGGACCGCCCGACCCTCCATCCGGATCGTCCCTTCAGACAGCGGCCGGTACCCAAAGACGCTCTCGAAGAGCTCGCTCCGTCCGTCTCCCGCCAGGCCGGTAAAGGCCACGATTTCATTGCGGTGGACACAAAAA
>CAYPUT010000216.1:0-3056 GCA_964413945.1 uncultured Spirochaetaceae bacterium | reverse complement strand
AGCTTTTCGGCCACCAAGAGCGGGTCACCGATCTCCCGGGGCCGGTAGTAGTGGTGGGTGGCAAGGTCTCGGCCCACCATTAGGCGGACGATGCTCTCCTCGCTTGTTTCAGCAATTTCGCCGCTTCCGGCAACCTTTCCGTCCCGGAGGACCGTGTAGCGGTCGCAGATTGTCATTACCTCTCTGAGCTTGTGGGAGATAAAGATGATGCTGACGCGCCGGCGCTTCAGGGCGCGCATTATTTCGAAGAGATGCTCTATTTCGTGGTCGGTCAGGCTGGTTGTCGGCTCGTCCATGATGATGACGTCCGACTCCTGCCGGATCGCTCCGGCTATCTCTACAACCTGTTTCAGCGTAGCGCCGAGGCCCCGGATTACCGCCGTGGCGGATACCGCAATATCGAGGCGCTTTAGGAGCTCCCGGGTCTCCCGGATCATCCGCTCCCGATCCACGAAACCGCCAAACCGCGTCGGTTCTTCACCAAGGAAGACGTTTTCGTAGACCCTAAGGTCGGGGATGAGGTTTAGCTCCTGATGAATAAAGCTGATCCGATGCAGACGTGCGTCGTGACTATCTCGAATTTCGACCGGAGAACCGTTTCGCAGTATTTCTCCTTTGTCACAGTGCACGACTCCACCGAGGATATTCATCAAAGTCGATTTCCCGGCGCCGTTTTCTCCGATAAGGGCGTGGATTTCTCCAATGCCGAGAGAGAAGTCCACCCCCTCGAGAGCACGAATCGTTGTGTTAAATGTCTTTGAGATTCCCCGCATTTCCAGGGCCGGTGAATCTCCCCCATGGGCGGGCGTACCGCCGGTGTCTTTCATGGAATCTCCAGCGCCTTACGCCGCCGTAGGGCGGCGTAAGGCCGTAGCGGCGTACCGTCTGTAGTATTAGTACGGCGCGTTCTCGTCGTAATACTCGTCCACGTTGTTGCGGTCTACCCGGGCGGCGGGAATGACGGTTACCTTGTCATAATCCTCACCGTTCACGATGTCGATCGCCACAGCAACGGCGTCTTGAATCATCTGTGGTGAATAGAGGAAGGTCGCCATTTCGATGTCATCCTCTTCCATGATTGCTTCGAAGAAGTTCTTCTCGCCGCCGGCGCCGGTTATGTACTGGATATCGTCCCGACCGGCTTCCTTGACGGCTTGTAAGGCGCCAAGGGCCATTTCGTCGTCGATTGCAAAGATCGCGTCAATTTCGGGGTTGGCCACCAAGGCGTTCTGCATGACGGTGTAGCCCTTCTCGCGCTGGTAGCCGCCGTCCTGGAGTCCTACGACCTCGATGTCAGTGCCTTGTATTCCCTCGGTAAAACCGTTGTCCCGCTGGGTGGTTACCGAAACCGGGGGCCCGGAGAGCATAAACACGTTGCCGGTTCCGTCGAGCTTGTCCACGAGCCAGGCGGCTGCGTTGGTGCCGATACCTTCGTTGTCACCCTTCACAAGGGCGGTGTACGCTTGGTCGTCCAGCTCCCGGTCAAAGTTGACCAAGGGAATTCCGGCGTCCAGGACCGACTGGGCGGCCGGCGTAAGGGGGCTGCCCTCTAGGGGCAGGATGACGATGGCATCCACGCCCTGGGCGATGAGGTCTTCAACATCGTTGGACTGCTTGTTGACGTCAGCAGCTGTAAGTACCCGGCCATCGACATCGTAGAGCTCGAGAGCCGCTTCGGCATAGTCAATAACCGCTCCGGTCCAACCATGGTCCGCAGAGGGAACGCTTACCCCGATAAAGGGACGTCCGCTGTCCTCCTGATCACCACCTGCAAAGGCAAGACTGATCGTTAGCAGCCCGATTAGCACTACCAACAGTACTCGTTTACCCATCTTTCTCCTCCATATAGGATTTTTTCATCGTAGATACCTACGACGTTTTCACTGTTAACGGCCTCCACTCGCTGCCCTTGGCGTTCGAGTCGTAGGCCGCCTGAATGAACTGCATTCCGCGAAGTCCGTCTTGGACCGTCGGAAAGGCGTACTCCTTAACCGCGAAAGGTAAGCCGTCGATGTGGCTCCGCACCGCCTCTGCGAAGCCGACATAGATATTGGCGAAGGCCTCCAGATAGCCCTCGGGATGTCCCGAGGGTACCCGGCAGATGGCGCTGCTCGCCGGCGAGTTGTAGGGGCCGTTCCGGGTCCAGATCTGCCGAGGCTCCCCGTAGCGATATACCGCCAGATAGTTCGGGTTCTCCTGTTCCCAGACGATTGCCCCTTTGGATCCGTAGATCTTCAAGCGCAGGCCGTTCTCCTCTCCGGTGGCGATCTGGCTCAGAGCAATGACGCCCTTTCCGCCGCTTCGTAGCCGCATCAAAACGTTGACGTCCTCGTCCAGCTGCCGGTCCGGCATAAACGTCGACATGTCGGCGCAGAGCGTTTCTATCCGGTCTCCAGTTACGTACTCCAGGAGATTCGAGGCGTGGGAGCCGACATCGCCCAAGGAGCCCCCGAGGCCGCTTTGGGCCGGGTCCACCCGCCACACCGCCTGCTTCATCCCCTCTTTCTCGTGGGGATACATCAGGAAATCCTGTACGTACTCGACGATGGCTTTCCGGACGGTCCCCATCTCTCCGGAGAGGAACATCCGTCGCGCCTCCCGGATCATCGGATTGCCGGTGTAGTTGTGGGTCAGGCCGAAGACCAGCCCGGTCCTCTCAACCAGCGTCACCAACTCCTCGGCTTCTGCTAGGGAGTAGGTCATCGGCTTGTCGCAGATCGCGTGAAAGCCGTCCTCCAGGAAGGTCTTGGCGATGGGAAAGTGCGACTTGTTCGGGGTCACGATCGACACAAAATCGATGCGCTGCCCTTCCGGGAGAGCCGCTTCCGCCTTCGCCATCTCCTCGTAGCTCTTGTAGCAGCGCTCCGGGTTCAGATAGAGCCGCCGCCCGGTTTCCTTCGTGTTTTCGTAGTCCCGGGAAAAGGCCCCGGCGACAAGTTCGATGTTCTGGTCCAAGGCGGCGGCCATTCGGTGGACTCCTCCGATAAAGGCGCCTTGTCCTCCGCCGACCATTCCCATTCGTAGCTTCCTCTTCCAGCTCTCCATGTGCTCCTCCT
>CAYPUT010000215.1:0-4999 GCA_964413945.1 uncultured Spirochaetaceae bacterium | reverse complement strand
CCGTGCGGCTGCGGGTGTAAAGACGGAAAGGGGGGATTCTGAAGAGCCGCCGGGTCAGAGCCAGGATGTCTTCGGTGGAAACCCCGCGTGGTCTCCCTCGAGGGTAAACGCCACCTCGGACCCTGGGCGAATCCCCAGTCTCTCGCGGATTTCCTGAGGGGATGTATACGGCTCGATCAGAGCCCGAGCTCCCGGCTGAGAAAGCCGAGGCTCCGCTCGACGATACCCCGGATCTCGGGGACCGAGAGGGGCTCGTCGATCCGGTAGGGGGAGGCATCCGGGCGCCGCCGGAGGCGTAGGGGTATCTCGAGTCCCAAGGCCGGGACCACCCGGTCCTCGGCGATCTGCCTCAGAATAGAGGCGTAGTCCAGGATTCCGGTTCCGAGCTCCGGGTACGAGTAGTCCTCCCCCTCCTTACCTACGTCCTTCAGGTGGAAATAACCGGCGATCCGCCGGATCGGCTTCCAGTCTTCCTCCGGCCGGACTTTCTCGTAGAAGTGGGAGACGACGTTCCCAAAGTCGTAGTTGATGGAGACCCGGGGCAAATCCAGCCGCCCGAAGAGGGCCGCCGCGGTCGCCCCGTCGTTCACGACGTTTTGCCGCCCATCACCCGGGTTCTCAAGCAACAGGTCGACCCCGGCGGAATCCGCCTCCCTCGCCAGGGTCTCGAGATTCTTCAGGAAGGTGGCTTCGTTCTCGATAATCGCGGCGTTGGTAACCACGCGGTCGGCGCCGATCGCCGCGGTAAAGCGGATGCGCCGACGTACCCGGTCGAGGGCGTCCCCGGTCGACAGATCCGTGTGCGCCGAGACCGCCGTGCACTCCGTTCCGGCCGCGTCCATCATTCCCCGGACCGTCTTGGCGTTGGCGTCGCTAAAGAGCTCCTCGGAGAAGTTACTGACGTAGCCGTCGATGTAGGCAAGCTCCACCGACGGGACGGACAAATCCGATAGCTCCTCCACGGTCTTTTCCAGCGAATATCCGTCGAAACACGCGGTACTCACCGCAATAGTCGGGTTCCATCTACTGTCGGGCACGGTCGGCCTCCTACATTCCTAGAGCGTCGGGAAGAAACAGTACCATTCTCGGCCAATAGGTTATGGCCAGGAGTACTGACGCACCAACCAGGAAGAACCATCCTGAATGGCGTATGGAATCGATAAGACTGCACTTCGCAATCTTGCTCGCCAAGTTCAGACAAAGGCCGACGGGGGGCGTGACCAACCCGAGGCAGAGGTTAAAGACTACGACAACACCGAAGTGTATAGGGTCAATCCCCAGTTGCGTCACCAAGGGATACAGAATGGGGATAAAGATGACGATGGCGGCGTTCGCTTCGACGAACATGCCAACGATGATCATGAAGACATTGATGAGCAGGAGAACCAAAATAGGGTTAGTCGTAAACGAGAAGATCAGATGACTAACCAAGTCCGGCACGCGGTTGATTACCAGTAGCCAAGAGTAGAGCTTGGCGGTTCCGATAAGGATCATGATGGATGCAACAAGGACCACTGAAGACTCGAGAATCTTGTAGAACTTGTCGAAGCTGTTGATGCCCTTGTAGACAAAGACCCCCGCAAAGATCGAGTAGATCGCCGCAATCGCCGCGGACTCCGTTACGGTAAAGACTCCAGTGAGAATACCGCCGACCACTATCACCGGCATCAAGAGGGCCCAGACTACGTCCCGGAGGCTCTGGATCTTTTCCTTGATTGTGAGGGAAGGAGGACGAGGGTAGTCGTGTTTGGTGGCAATGTATGCAACGGCGGCCATCAGTCCGAGTCCGTAGATGATTCCCGGGATCGCTCCTGCGATAAACAATCTCCGGATGGAACGCCCCGTGGTAATCCCGTAGACAACCATCGTAATACTCGGTGGGATAATCGGCCCCAGGGCGCTCGAAAACGCCGTAATGGACGCGGAGAAGCCCTTATCGTACTTCTCCTGGATCATCGAGGGAATCATGATGCCCCCGATGGAGGACGTGTCTGCGACCGCCGACCCGGAGATCCCACCGAAGAACATGCTGGCAAGGACATTGATATGTGCAAGCCCGCCACGAGCATGCCCGACGATCGCGTTGCTGAACCTTACGATCCGCGACGTGGTTCCGCCGACGTTCATGGCGTTACCCGCAAGAACAAAGAGGGGAATTGCCATTAATGGAAAGGAGTCGATACCCGAAAAGATACGCTGAACAATAACCGCGATATTGACGTCTTGAATGACGAGCAAGACGTAGACGCTTGTAACACCTAAGGAGACGGCAATGGGCAAACCGAGTGCGGATAGAGCGATGAACATGATCAGAAGAATTGCTAGAATCATCGGTTATTCCTGAGTTTGGGTTTCGGGCCGAGACGTGATGATATCAATCGTTCGCTCGATCAGGAACGGCAGCGTGAGCGCCGGTCCGATGACGAAGCTCCAGATCACCCATGACAAAGGCACTTGAAGCCCGGTTATTAGCTGCGAGCGGGCCGCGGGAAGCAGTCTGATCGCCGAAATCATGACGACCACCATAAAGGCGATCTCGAGCGCCTTGAGGAACAGACCAAGAAGAACCGCAAGAATGTGGCTCTTGAGAAGATACTGCTCGAGAATGTCGATCCTTATGTCTTCGAGTCTCCGAATAACTACGCCCAGGCTCAGAAGGGTGAGCCAGACTATAGAATAGCGGGCCAACTCTTCGGACCAGGGTGTGGATGACGAAAGTACGTAGCGGGTAAACACCTGGATGCCGAGTACAACCGTAACGAGAACCAAAAGAAATGCCGTCACGGCCAAAATGATTCTTTCGAGAGCGCCGAGAAACCTTCGCATTCACCCTCCAAAGTCTGTGATAATGGTCTTTATGTTGTCCGGCCTACGGCCGTGGGCCAAATCATCGATCTCCCGCGGGGCCTCGTCAAGGGAGATTCGTTTGGAAACCAACCGTTGGAATCCGGAGACGTCCCCGCCACCGACATGCTCTACCGCGAGCAACCAGTCGTCACGATTGTACATGGCGGTCCCGATAACGCTTCTTTCGAACTGCTGAATCTTATGGGTATCGATTCTTACCGGTTCCCCTAGAGTCGCGATTAGGATCACCCGCCCCAGCCTCTTACAGATCGACAATGCTTGATCGATGGCTTTTTCGCTCGGAACGGTCAAGAAAACGACGTCCAGGCCCTCTGGTTCGTGTATCCTAATTTCTTCGGCAACGGAGATCTTGTCCGGATTCAAGCCGAAGTCCGCACCAAGAGCCTTGGCCGTCTCGAGTTTGAACTCGCTGATGTCAGTAGCGTATACCTTCCCGTGGCGTCCCATGGTTACCGCAAGGAGCGTAACCAAACCGATAGTTCCGGTACCAACCACGCCAACGCTTTCCCCCGGTTGAACCGCTCCCCGTCGGACCGCGTGGAGTCCAACGTTGTACGGCTCCAAGAGAGCCCCAACTTCGAAAGAGACTTCATCGGGAATCTTGTAACACATCGATTCTTCGAGGACGATGTACTCGGCGAAACCACCGATCCAATCGCCGACACCGATGAGCCCCTTGTTGGTGCACTGCTGGTATTCGCCGATTCGACAGTAGTGGCACTCACCACAGCCGACGTGCGGCTCTACGGCAACCCGATCACCGATCTTGAGGCCGCTAACTTCTTTCGCAATCTCCACAATCGAGCCTACGACTTCGTGCCCAGTAATGACTGGCGGAGTCCTATAGGGATGTGTCCCCTTGTAAGCCATCACGTCGCTCGCACAGATACCGCAGGCCTCTACCTTGAGAATAACTTGGCGAGCGCCCCGAATCTCGGGGCGCGGAACATCTACCATTTCTGCTTCGTACGCTTTGGGAAAACGGAGCGCTCGCACTTTGTTACTCTCCCCTATGACTACTACTGAGCGTCACGAACGGCCTGAAGGAACTCGGCCAGCTCGGGATAGCTGTCGTGAACCGGCCGTACGGCTTCGGCCCACCGCTGCGTCTCTTCGGGCGAAAGGTAAATCAGCTCGACGTCCGGGTCCGCATCGAGTTTGTCAATAATCTCTTGCTCGGCGGCATCTTGCTGAGCATTGTAGACTTCCGTTGCTGCGTCAGCGCCCATTTCGACCGCTCGCTGCACGTTCTCGGGCCACGAATCGAAGGTGACTCCCCAGAGCTGGAAGTTGAAGGCGCCAAAGACATGCTCGGAGAACGTGATGTAAGGAGCGACCTCGTACATGCTGTCGTTCCAGATAACGTTGAAGGGGTTTTCTTGGGCGTCGATTACGCCCTGCTGAAGCGCACCAAAGACCTCTGGAAAGGCCATTGCCTGGGGATTGGCCCCAAGGGCTTCCCACCCCGCCAGTGCGGATTCCGCTCCGGGAACACGGATCTTGAGTCCTTGGACGTCTTCAAGCTTTTCGACCGGGCGAACAGCAGTTAGATTACGGGCACCACGATACATGTTGCCAAGCAGCTTGAATCCGGTGGCGGCTTCAAAGTCGTTTAGAAGGATATCCTTGACGTCGCTGTTCCATACTCGTTCCCAGTGGTCTCGGCTTACGTAGACGTAGGGCATAAAGCCGAGGGCCGCCATATCGGAGTATCGCTGCAACGTGCCGATATCTTCGATGACGAGATCAACGGTACCGATCTGCAGACCCTCCTGCATCTCCCGCCAGTCGCCAAGGGTCGAGGCGGGAAAAATCTCCACGACAACTTGCCCGTTGGTCTCTCCCTCGACCACTTCCTTGAATCGTTCCGAAGCTACTTGCCGGAGATCGGAGGTAGTCCCTCCATGCCCCAGCCGCATCGTGATCGTCTCGACCTCCGCAGCACCACCGGCCGCTTCGGACCCTCCGCCCGCGAATGCCGTTCCGCTCACGGCGAGTATCGCCGCGAGGAAGAACGCGAGAAAACGAAACCTGTTACTCATACGACTTCTCCTTTTCGCCGACCGTGTCGGCAATTTTGCTCTATAGCGTCACCGCTCCAAAACCAGCGGTGGTCCACTCCATTAGGCAC
>CAYPUT010000214.1:0-5085 GCA_964413945.1 uncultured Spirochaetaceae bacterium | reverse complement strand
TAAGCGGCTTCCACGTAGATCTGAAGACCGGACGATCTGATGGATCTCCGGAAGGTGGTTTCCACAAGGTTGTTGATAGAGAGCTCCGGCAGTTGAACCCGACCGTCCAGCCGACGGACCTGCGAGAGGTAGCGTCCCTCTGCGGCCCAGATATACTCTACCCCGTTCTCTCTGCTGTAGACCGCCACAGCCCGAAGCCGGGTATCGCTACGGAGAAAGGGGTTGACCCCCTGCCGGATCTCCTCCGAAAGGGCCCCCTCTTCGGCGTCGTCTACGGACGCATCGATTACCCGAATCAGGTCGGCGAAGGACGCCTCTGCTTCGATGACGGCCTCACGGCGCTCGACGTCGAGGCGGTGGAGGGAGTACCCGAGGATGGCGACCAGCAACAGTCCCGAGATAATGGAAAACACGAGTGTAAGACGGCGGCCCATAATGCTACATTATAGGGTAGATGCGCTTATGATTCGACCACAGTTACTTCCATCGGCATGGTACCCCAGGGATCCGGCAGAGATTGAAGAGCTCTTTCGGCGGTGGGAGCGAGAAGCGACGACTGAGGTAAGCCCTCAACCCGTCGTCGTATCGACCGTGGCTCCCCACGCGGGGTGGGGCTTCTCCGGTGGCCCTGCGTATCGAGCTCTCCGGCACCTCGGCGCCCCGGAGACGGTGGTTATCGTCGGGGGCCACCTCGGGCCCCGGGAACCGGTTCTCCTGTTCCCCGAAGAGGGGTTCGACACTCCCTTTGGGGTCCTCTTTGCCGACACCGAGCTCCGGGAGCGCATACGCAGATCGATAAACGTGACCCCGGACGACAGCGTGGATAACAGTGTCGACGTCCTCTTGCCTATGGTTGCCGGGCTGTTCCCCGAAGCTTCCGTGGTCTGCCTCCGGGCTCCCGCGAACGCCGAAGCGATTGCCCTCGGACGCCTTCTCGCCGAGGCGGCCGCCGCCGGAGCCTCCGTCGGGGTCGTCGGCTCGACGGATCTGACCCACTACGGTGCGAACTTCGGCTTTGCCCCTGCGGGGACCGGGGGCCCGGCCGTCGAGTGGGCCCGAGAGAACGACCGGAAGTTCTTGGATTTCTGTGTTGCCGAAGAACCGCAAAGGGCCCTCGACCATGCGGCCGAGAACCGTTCCGCCTGCAGCCCCGGTGCTGCCGCCGCGGCGATGGTTTTTGCCGACTCCCTCGGAGTCCCCGGAGGCACCCTCTTAGAGCACACCAGCAGCTACGAACTTCGTCCGGCAGACTCCTTCGTCGGGTACGGTACGGTGGCCTATTCGACCGCCTCGGCGTAGCAGCTTTCGATGAGCCGTATGGTCCACCGTTGGGCGCGTCGCAGGAGTGTCGCGGCCTGGGGTGCGGGGGACCGGTTCTCCTTGTGAGAGGCGACCGATAAGGCGTGGGCAACCGGAAAGAGCGTCAGGGCAACCTCAAGCTCCCGCCGGGGTACTCCCCGCCCCGCAACAATCTCTCCGGCAATTTTTTCTAGATCGAGGGCGGAGAGCTCCCGGCGGTACTCCGCAACCACCTCCGAGAGCGAGGGCCGTTCGGCCTCTCGCACCGGGGGGTGCGGTGCACTCGGAGATGCATCCGACTTCGGAAAGCGAATCCCGAGGCGCCCCGGGCCCCTCTCTTCGATCTTTCCACCGTGCCTTTCGACGTAGACCTCGAGATTGCGCCGGTATCCCTCTAAGAGGGGGGTCGAACGCCGCCCCTCCGGAAGGCGGTCGAGGGCGAATCCCGCGATACCCGTTTCGAGGGACGATAGTCTGGTTGCCGTGGTCTGGAAGTAGAGCTGGAGAAAGCTCGGGTTGGTGTACCCGGCGAGCTTCGGATAGGCGTAGTCGGCCCCGAGGATATCGATTTCTCGGAAGCCCCGCCGCCGAAGATAGTCCACTCCAACGGAGGTAACATTACCGCCCCTGGTATCGAGCCGGAGAAGGTCCGGACGCTTCCCTATGATGTACGCGTGGAGGGGATGATCCCCGAGAAAGAGGGCGGTGCGTTCCGCCCGGCGAAGGAGCGAAGGGGGCGAGGCGACCTCGAAAAGCGCCCGGGACTCCTTCGGGAGCCGCCGGAAGAAGTGATGGTACGAGACCTGCTGGCAGTCGATCGACAGGACCTCCCGGGGAACGATACCACGGTAGGCGAGCGACGGGAGGGAGGTGTCGGTGGCGACGAGATACTCCCCGTCGAGCCGGAGCCCCTCGAGACTCCCTGGGAGCGAGGGGCCCGCGGCGGTGATAACGGCCCGGCTCTCCGGATTCGGCTCCGCCGGGGAGCCTGGTCCAAGCTCGCGATTGAGTGCCGGGCTCCCCCCGGCGGTAACAAGATTGACGATGCTGTTCCGGGTCCATCGCAAACCAAACCGGCACTGGGCGGCCACATCGTCTAATACGCCCTCCGCGGCCGCGTGGAACCACCGCCGCCGCTTTGCGAACCACTCGGGATCGAGGCGCGTCCAGGGAGTCAGGGAGAGGCTCTCGACCGTCCGGGAGAAGAGCGGTTGAAACACCTCACAGACCAGAGCCGGGAAATCCGACGCTTCCGGAGCGATCGCGATGCGTACCCTGGGGTCTCGAAAGATATCCGTCAACTCCCGGGACCGGACCGCGGCTCCGAGGAGGCTTGCATCTCTGTCGACGATCAGAACCCGGAACGGGTCTCTCGCCGCAAGAAGAGCCTCGATATGGTAGCCGAGGCCGAAGCCTTCGACGACGACCGTGGCGCCGACGGCTAGGCTTCCGGCCAGCCTCTCTCCCTCCCGCCGGGGGTTGTACCGGGAGTGGATCGTCACCTCCTCGGTGCCCCTCCGGACGAACGCCGTCGGGTCACCCGCGCGGCTCTCGGTCCGGCCAAGCCAGGGAGGCGGATCCCAGGCCGCGAGGACATCCACCAACGCCGGCGAATGCTCGGATAGAGCCGCCAGGTTTGCCTCCAGGAAGGGTGTCATCCGGAGACCTCCGCATAGCGGTGGAGCTTTTCGGCGAGACCCTGCAGCTCCCGGAAAAGGGGCCTCCGGTCCTCCGGGTCGTCGGAGATGAGGGCTTTCGCATAGCTCCGGGGTGCTGCAAGAAAGATGAGGTCCGCCCCCGGGCTCCGGGGGCCTCCGGAGAGACGGAGAGACCGCTCTTTCTCGAGGAGCTCTGCGAGGGTTCCGTCGGAAACCGCGGAGAGCTCATCAACCAGCTTCTCGATACCCAGGGAGACCCCCCCGTTCCCGGACACCGGTGCACCGGTTATCGCCGGCTCCCTCGGTATCGTCGGAATCTCATCGACGGTAATCGGTGCCATTCCGTAGTCTACCGGCGTCGGATTGACGCGCCTGACGCGCCCCCCGAGGGAGCGGCACCGCAACCGAAACCACCTCGCGTACTCCCCGAGGGCAGCCGAAACTCGCCGGGGAGGACTCGTCCCCTCGATACGGCTGCTCCCGGCGAGGCGCTCGAAACGAACGGCCTCCTCCGGCAAGAGCCGGGTGGCCCCGCCGGCAATGTAGGCGTCGAGCTCCGACGGTCGCGCATGGGTCCGCAAGTCGGAGGTGCAGCCGTCGAGGCCGACAAAGACGATCGGATCGCGTCCTATCAGGAGAGCGAGCTCCAAGGCGATTCCGGCGACGCTGCCGTTCTCCGGTACCACCGGGAGTCCCCTTTCGGAGAACAGAAGCGCTTCCAGGGGGGTCCCATTGGAAAAGAGCGCGAGGGGACCGGCAAGGCGAAGGAGATTTCGGGCCGCGGTAATCGGAGCCGCGACGGGGATCTCCGATTCAAAGGCCCGGCGTAGATGGCTCCGGGCGTAGAATCCGGGGTCGCTCGTAACTACCAGATCCGGGACGATGCTTCTACGGGTCAGCGGAAGGAGCGCCGAGGGGAGAGCCCAGAGCTCCACCTCCCGTCGACGGAGAGCCGGCTCGTCGAGGGAATCCTCCAGAGTCGGGCCCGCTGCGGCGATTACCACCGGGTGCGTTCCCCGCCGCAGGTCCCACCGGAGCAGGGAGTCTCGGTCGGGGTGTCGATCGAGGACCGAGGCGTGGAATGCGGCGTTTCGAATCCACCGCTTTCCCGAGGCCGCGGTCGTTGCAAACCCGGCGGAGAGAGTCGCGATGGTCCTCCCGGCGTCTTCGAGAAGCCGGGCGCTGACCTCGGGGAACCGCGTCTGCGCGGGGGGCCAGACCAAAAGACGCAAGTGGAGCACGTCCTCTTCTCTAAGGACGCTACGGAGAAAGGTTTCCGGGGCCACCGAGAGCCCGGGATGCCAGGATAGAGCGGGACGGGCGACTGCTTCCCGAAAGGTCACCTCCGAGGCGAAGAGGGCGACAATTTTGGCATCCGGATTCCGTTCGGCAAGAGCGTCGGTAAGATAGTTCAGCCCCGGAGCGACCAGAATCGCCGTAGCGACTCTCTGTGAACCGACTTCCCGGTCGAGAAACCGGCGGGCCTCTTTTCCGGGGTCGAAGCGGGAGTGGAGCCTACCGTGTGTGGATTTGCCGTCCTGAATGGCTACAAACCTCAGGGTAGTACGGAGCGCAGATGCTCCGCGATCGATCCCTCCGCCGACGGCGCCGGCAGCGTCCGGAGCGAAAACTTCTCCTGGTCGGCGATTTCCGGAAAGAGCTCTCCCGTCTGGTAAGACAGTTGATGGAGCAAGAGGTCGAGATCGTTCTTGCCACCGTCGTACATAGCCAAGAGAATCCGTCCTTCCCCGACATCAGCTATGCTCGCAATGCCCGAAACCATCGCCGACACAACCCGCATAACGTCCCGGCGGATGCGGTACTCGTCGTTCGCCTCCCCCTTCTGGACCAGGGCCCCCACAGCCTTGTTCGCCGAGAGAAGCACAAGTTGGAGCTTCTCCCGGTCTCCCGGATCGAGCTCTTCGAGATGGGAAGCGAGCTCCTCGAGGCTAAAGGCGGTCTGGAACCGAGCATCCCGCATTCGCTCTTCACGGTTCTTGTAGATAAGCTCAGAAACCGTGTCCGAGACGGCGGCACAGATTACCGACAGAAAGGGACGGTTGCTCCGGAGGTACGGGCTCTCGGATACGAGTAGGAGGGCGACCACGGCGTCGTCCCGGAGGAAGGG
>CAYPUT010000213.1:0-5222 GCA_964413945.1 uncultured Spirochaetaceae bacterium | reverse complement strand
CCTGTACACCCGGGATTGCATTCGGCGGGCCGCCGAAGGGGCAGCCGACGTCTTCCTCGGTCACGAGGGCGGCGATGACTTTGTGGTGCTCCTCGACGCCGGCGAATGGGAGACGGTGGCCGGGAGGCTGGTCGAGGTCTTCGATTCCGGTCGGGAACAGTTCTACGTCGACGGCGATCTTCGCCGGGGCTACATCGAGGCCCTCGACCGGCAGGGTCGGCCTCAGCGGTTTCCCATCATGAGCCTCTCCGTCGCCGTGGTGACGACGATCCATCGCAGCTTCGCCCGCCCCGCCGAGGTGGTACAGGTAGCGGCAGAGGTAAAGAAGCGCGCGAAACGGCAGACGGGTTCCGGCTTCGTTGTGGACATGCGTGGCGCCGGGGGCGAGACAACCCATGGCTAGGGCTCGGGTGACTGCCGGAGAGCTTCTCGAGACGGCGGCGCTCGTTCTTCTGATACTCCTTGTGCTGCTCTTCAACCGAGACGTCTCACGCGTTCGAATGCAGGAATTGGACATCCTGCTGTCGGAGGCGGCTCGGGAGGAGCGAGCCTCTCCGGCGGAACTCCTGGGTCGCTATGAGCTAATCCGCCGGCGCATCCTGGAGGGCGAATCCTCTCTCGAGGGCTATCGCTTGGAGGCGCGGCTTGCGGTTCTCCGCGACCCTCCGGCAGGGCTGCAGGAAGGCACCTCGCCCGGTGCTTCGGTTTCCACGCTCGGCTACGCCGCGGTGGCCGGTTTTCGAACCGTCCTCGGTAAACCGCCCCTGATTCGGGGAGGTGATCCGGTGTCCGTTGCGGAGGTGCAGGAAGCTTACCTGCTGGAGCGGGCGAGACAGTGGGATGCTGCCGTCGACGCTTACGAGCGGGTCCTAACACGAGAAGATCTCCCCGACTACGTACGAGCCACGGTGCACCTTCACCTCGGGTTCTGCCACTCGATGACTCTAGATTTTCGACGTGCCCGGGAGCAGTACGAAGCCGTGAGTCGTGTGTTCCCCCGGACGGAGTACGACGTGGTTGCCCGACGCCTTCTGGCGGTGCTGGAAGAGATTGAACGCGGACCCGCCGAGGAGACTCTGCGCCCCGTCGACGAGGGACGCCTTGCCTATCTATACATGGACTACGAGAGGGCGATTTCGGTGCTTCGGCGCTATCTGGACGGTGAAGGTCCCCGAGATCGTGAGCCGGAGGCCCGCTACTTCAAGGGGCGCTCTCACGAGGAGTTAGGCCACTACCGTGAGGCCGTGGGCGAGTATCGGCGGATCGCCTTTCTTCAGGACGATCAGTGGGTCCGGGAGGCGAACCGACGCCTGGTGATGGTGGGGGAGTTCTACTCCTCGGACGGGGACATAGCCCGGGAGGGCCGCGACGCCTTGAAACAGCTGCAGGACGACCCGTTCCTGGACGCGCTACGGCCCTTCGCGGGAAGGGAGGTTCTCCCGGCGCCTTCATTGCCGCCGACTACGGACGAAGATTCGAGCGCCGGGCCGACCACGGCGGAGCTGTGGATTCACAGCGATCCCCCGGGCGCCCTGGTCGAGGTGAATGGAGTGCCTGTGGGGTCCTCTCCCGCGGTGCTCTCCGGAATCCAGCCGGGTCAGGTTGCCGTTCGGCTTTTCCACCGGGGATACCAGGAGTTGGACCGGAGGATCGCCTTGGAGCCGGGGCAAATCCACCAGGTCCGATTCGCCCTGGTCGAGGTGGCGCGGGAAGAAGCGGACGAAAGGGTGTCCCTCGTGCCGCCGCCTCCCGGTCGCGCCGAACCTGTACCCGGTGCCGATGCGTCTCCTCAACTCGTTGCGGAGCTTGAGCTCCTAACCGGCCGCCTGAAGACAAAACCGACTCTCGCGGAAGAGGACCTCGCCGCCGCCGCGTGCCTGGTCGCGGCGGCGCGGGCCGCGACCGCTGCCGACCCTGAGCCGGCGGCAAGCGTTGCAGGCGGCGGATCCGCCACGCCGGACGATCTCGTATCCCGGGCCGAAGAACTGCAGAACGCCTTCTCGCGTCGATGGTCCAGGGAGGAGTCTCTCCGTCGGGAGATCGCCCGGTTGCAGACACGGCTGCAACGCTTGCCGGCGGGTCAGGGCGGCACGGAGGATCGGCAAGAGGAGTTCTTGAGACGGCTCACCTTGGGGTCCCTGGGTGTCGGTGGCACCGCTGCCGTCTCCTTTGCCGTCACGCTCCTCTTAGGAAACGCCGCCTACGCCGAATATCAGGCAGCAACCACTGCAGAGGAAGCTGCGGATGCGCGAGCCCGGACGGAACGATTTCAGGCACTCACCATCGGCGCGGCGACCGTTGCCGGCGTCGCCCTGGCCACCGCCGGGGGCAGTGAGCTTCTTCGAAGGCGCAATCGCCGCGTACGGACGGAGGAGGAGGCAATTCGCCGGCGCATCGAAGAGCTTCGCGGGGAGATGGGCTATCGGGGGGAGCTCGAAGGTCAGTTGGAAGGCCCGGCCTTGGAATTCCCGCACATAAGGGGCTAAACTTGGTACGGAGGTTCATGATAATCGGCAGGGCGCTGTTTCTTTTCACTCTGATTCTTCTCTCGACCTCCTGCTACAACTTCAATAATCCGGTCGAGCTCGATACCCAGAACAACGATCCGGGTGGTGGCGAAAACCCGGGTTTCGACGGCACCTTCGAGAGCTACGGCGTCGGAACCGCCGGGACCGACGCCGGGTTCGTGGTGACCCCTTCCGAGCCGTCATCCTTTACGGTCGAGGTTCGACGTCTCAACGCCAACAACTTCCTTCTCGTTGATGATGATCCCGCGAGTGATCAAGTCGTAGCGTTCCACAACTTCGACGCCGTGACATCGGGCAGCTTCCAGGTGAGCTTTTCCCTGAAGGTTCCCGGCCGGGGCGCCGGCCCGGGAATCGAGATCTCCGACGGAGCAGGGACCGCGGCGGTGCGGCTCTTCGTCGGCAGCGACGGCTACCTGGTGTACGCCACAGACTCGGGTTCGGTGCAAACGTCGCAGACAATTCCGGAAGACACGTTCACGTCGATCCAGGTAAGCGGAGACGTCGCAACAAAGCAGTACAGCGTGACGGTAGACGGCTCTCAAGCGGTCTCAAACCAGCCCTTTCTCCAGCCGGCCACCTCAATTTCTCGCTTTTCCCTGGCAACCGACGACGTCGGCACGGGCTCCTCCAACATAGACAATATCAGCTTCGCGTCGAATCCCTGAGGACGAGACGACGAGATTTCTCGTTGACGGCATTCACGGTGGATGAGCTCTCCGTGGAGTACTTCCGGCAGATAGATGTTCAGCGGCCGCCGGATATCATCATCAGACAGATTCAGGATCTCATCGCCTCGGGAAAGCTCGCGCCGGGGCTATATCCGGGAGGCCATCAAGCGGCTTGAATTCTTCGGGATTCTGGAAACCCGGCCCCGGCAACGCCTCAAGAGACTGTTCCCACCCGCTCCTCCTTCCCGGTCTAGAAGACCGTCGTAAACCGAATACCAACGGATACGCCGGATCGCGGCTCTTCATCCAGCTTGCCGTCGACGGGGTTGAGGTCTAAGCGGTCCGCCAGGCGCGAGATGTGGGCGGGGGCGACGAAGGCCTCGACGTTTAAGCGCTTGACCCAGACCCAGGTCTCCGGGGTGCCCGGCTTCCTGCCCTCCGGGGGTGCGAAGTACCAGTTCTTTTCCAGCTCCTCTTCGGTGATGGTCCCCGGCCCCGGAGCCGATTGCAGGGTGCCGCCGCCGGCGCCCTGCCGTGCGGTGGAGACCGTCATCCGGTATCCCCGGAAGTCGCTGCGATCAATCTGAACGACATAGTCGAAAGTGCGGTTACCCACAACCACGGAGGTGAAGAAGGGCAGGATATCCCGGCCTCGATACTCCAACTCCCCGACAGGCCCGTTCGGGCTCGTATCGCGTTTGGGCTCCTTGACGGTGTAGCGCCAATTCTCCTCAGGGCCGGTCCGAACCTCCGTGGTGACGGTAGTGCAACCGACCACTATCAAGACCACGGCGGCCAGCGTCGCCACGGTTAAGATGTCTTGGGCTTTCATGCTCTTAAGTTCTCCCCGGCGCGACGCCGCGTCAACAGACATCTGCGATTCTCCTCCTAACTATATCTTGCTAAATGTTGATAATAGTGGTAAAATGTATAATAGCTATTATAGAAATAATAAATTTAGCGTGGGGCTCCGGTGTGGCGCCGGCTCCCCGGCGCCGTAGGAGAGTAAAACGTGAGACTAAAGGACATCAAACTCAAACCGAAGCTCGTCGGCCTCTTTCTTTTGGTGGGAATACTCCCCCTGGCGGCCATCGGGTTTTGGGCCACTCGCCTGTCAACCGCGGCCTTGATGGATCATTCCTTCGGACAGCTTGAAGCGGTTCGGGGCATAAAGGTCGCGCAGATCGACAGCTTTTTCGAAGAACGAAGGGGCGATTTGCAGGTCTTGATGAACACGGTCGCGTCATTGCAAGAGGCGGCGTTCGAAGAGCTCGAGGCCGTACATCACAACAAAGCTCGGGCCGTAGAGCGCTACTTTAGGCAATTCGGAATTCAATCGGATCAGGCGATAGCCGGGGGCGGCGTCCACGCGGCCATGAACGACATCGTGGGCGACCGAACGGGTCTCGGATCTACCGGCGAGAGTTACGTTACCGAAAAGCGAAACGGAAGGATCTTCTTTCGCAGCGACATGGAGACGATGGGCGGCGGGGATTTCGTATTCGGCTACGACGCGACGGACATCGCCCCGGAGTACCTCCTGCGGGCCTACCGAGGGGAACACGGAGTGGATGTGTTTACCGATTCTGCGGGAAACCTGACGATGGTGGTCTATGAGCCGTTGGATATTCCGGGAATGGAATGGGCCATCGTGACCAAGATGAACCTCGAGGAGGCGATCGCGCCTACCCTCGAGGGGCACACCGCCGACTATTACACCGATTACGTCGCCGAGTACGGCTATTACGATCTGTTTCTGATTCATCCCGAAGGGCGTGTTTTCTACAGTGTGGCAAAGGAAGCCGACTACGGCACGAATATTATCGACGGCAAGTACGCAGACTCGAGCCTCGGTGACGCCGTCCGGGAGGCCCTACAAAGCGGGGAGTTCGGCTTCGGGGACTTTAGGCCCTACGCCCCTTCGAACGGAGAGCCGGCGGCCTTTATCGCCCAACCGTCTATGCACAAGGGTGAGGCGGAGCTCGTTGTGGCCTTGCAGGTCTCTCTCGAGGCGATCAACGCCATC
>CAYPUT010000212.1:0-5257 GCA_964413945.1 uncultured Spirochaetaceae bacterium | reverse complement strand
AGGCGGGGGTAATCGGAGACAAGTACCCGGGAATGGAAATGATCTCCTTCGGACCGAGGATAGAGCAGGCCCATTCCCCGGACGAACGGCTCCATCTGCCTTCGATCGACCCGACCTACCGCCTCCTGGCCGAAATCGTAGGAAGCTACTGTTAGAGCAGTTCCTCGATTCTCGGTGGATCGGCACCTGCACGGGAACAGGTAAGGGCGGCTGCCCGGGCGGCGAAAGCCAAGAGCCGGCGGAGGTCCTCTTCTTTGAGGGATCCGGGAATCCCCGGTGCGAGAGCCTCCTCCCGGTAGAGCCACGCCAAGACGGCACCGTGGAAGGTGTCCCCGGCTCCGACGGTATCGACGACGTCGGTCTTGGGAGCCTGGGCCCCGACGCTTTCGTTGGTCGTAAACGCGAGGCTCCCGGTGGCCCCTTGGGTAACCAAGACGAGCTCGGGGCCCCGGGCGAGGAGCGAAGAGGCGGCTTCCTCGATGCTGCTCGTCGGAAAGATCCACCCCAAGTCCTGATCGGAAGCCTTGACCACGTGAGAGTGGCGCACGATCTCGAAGAAGCGATTCAAGTAGGCCTGCCGGTCCTCTATCATCCGCTGTCGAATGTTCGGGTCGAAGGATACAAGCCGCTCTCCGTGCTCCCTTTTGGTCAACGCAAGGAGGCTATCCGCCACCGGCTCGAGGATGGTGGCCAAGGAGCCGAGAGCGAGCGCCCGAATCGTTTCCGGGAGGGAGGCCGGGAGATCCGCCGTATAGATCGATCGGTCGGCGCTGCCCTTGGCGAAGAACGCGTAAGAGACGTCGGCGCCACTCTTGTCGACGAAGGCCAGGGTCGAGGGATCCTTCGATCGCTCGACGTAGGAGATGTCCACCCCGTTCTCTCGGAGGTGCTCGACGAGGCGTTCACCGAACATGTCCTCGGATATGCGGGAGTAGAACCCCGTCGGGACGCCGAGGCGCGCGGCGGCGATCGCCGTGTTGAAGGGACTCCCACCGGGGGCGGCGTGGTAGCAGTTGTCATTCCCCGAGGGTTTGATAAAATCGATTAGCGCTTCGCCGCAGCAGAGAACCATACTGCTGATATCATAGTTTTATATTGAAGGGTTGTAAAATATCGGAGATGCTGGTTGATCAATTTAGAGATGTTAAATATAATAAAGATCAGGAGGTCGGATGAGCAAGAACGTACTGGTAGTAGACGACTCCGCGGCTATTCGGCAGAGCGTCTCGTTTGTCCTCGATCAGGCCGGATACGTCGTGGTCCAGGCGGGTGACGGAGAGGAAGCCCTTACCAAACTCGACGGAACGGCCTTCAGCCTGATCATTACCGATGTCAACATGCCCAACATGGACGGAATAACCCTGGTAAAACGGGTTCGGGAGCTGGGTGATTACAAGTTTACCCCGATCATCGTCCTTACCACCGAGTCGCAGGGCTCGAAGATGGAGGAGGGCAAGGCCGCCGGGGCCACCGGGTGGATCGTAAAGCCCTTCGACGCGGACAAGCTCCTGACGGTCGTGAAGAAGCTCGCCGGCTGAGGCATCTTGATCGGTTTCCCGGCGAGACAACCCCGAGACTGTAGCAAAATGATGCAGGAGTCTCGGGGTATGACCCAGGGATAAATTTTGCTTATCCGTTCTCGGGGCCCCGGGCCCTCCGTCGCCGATGGCTCCCACCTGAGCGACGGTTTTCTAATTCATTTATAGGTAATATTTTATAAGAGTCCCCTGCCGATTTGAAGGTTTTGGCACGTGCTTTGCGCATTAGATCGCATAAAGACACTGCATGGAGGTGCAATATGCGATACATGGTTCGAAGCCCGCTTTCAGAACGGCGTTCTAATCCTCGATCTGCACAAGGCCGAAGACGCGAAGCCCCGGACCATCAAGGCGAAGGGCGAATAACCATAGCGGCGAAACACGACAGTAGCCGCCTCCGGTAAGGGGCGGCTCTTTTTTTGCCGACTCTCAAAGCAGAATGGCAGTTCCAACCTTTGTTTACGGTCTGTTGTTGCTTATCGAGGCCTTCGGTCCCTTAGAGGTTCCGATGGCGGTGGACCTGGTCTCCGGCGGCAGCGTCGAGGACCGGCTTCTGCTCGAGGCCGAGGAAACCACCTACCGGGTCCGGCACCTCGAAACCGACGCCCGACGCCTCGAAATAGAGCGCTCCCGGCTCTACGGGCACGTGTTTTTCATCTTCTTGTCCGAGGAGCAGACTGAATCCCGGGTCGCCGCGGTAGACTTTGCCCCGGTCTTCCGTGCCCTCGCGGCTTCCCAGCCTTCGGAGGCCCGAGAACTACTGATCGAGACCCCCGACGGCGGTAGCTGGACGATCCTCCTCCGGGGGGATAGCATTATTATCGCCTCGGTGGAGGAGGCGCTCTTTCTGCACGCCCGTCCGGCCGCTGCCGTTCTTCAATAATCCGGGATACTTTGGTACATTGCCCCCCATGAGCGGAAGACGACCCTTGCGCGTTCTCTACGTGTGCAGCGGAAATATCTGTCGAAGCCCCTTGGCTCAGGGAGTCTCGGAACACCTCCTCGGGAGGCTTCCGGGGGATGGGACGATTCACGTTGAATCCCGGGGAACCACCGGCTACCACGTCGGAGAGCAAGTAGACCCGCGGATGCGGGAAACCGCGGCAAACCGGGGGATCCGCCTCTCCCACCGGGCGCGGCAGATGAGCCTCAAGGACTTCGAAGAGTACGACCTTATTCTGGCGATGGACCAGAGCAACTACCGGGATTTGATGAGGATGGCCCGAGGCCCGGAACACCAGGCGAAGATCCGCATGTTCCGGGAGTACGACCCCGAGGCGAAGGGCGATCTCGAGGTTCCGGACCCCTGGTACGGCGGGATGAACGGCTTCGAGCGCGTTTTCGAGATTGTCCTCCGGACCTGCGCCGCCCTTATCGCCGGGGAACGGGACCGGGTTGGAGCGCCGGCGGGTGATTGACTCCGCCGCCGGTCTTCAAGACGCTTTAGAACAGCTCTACGGCTCCGGAGTGTCCGTCGACCGGAGAAAGCCCATCGCCGGTGGATGCATCAACCGAGCGGGCCTCCTCGAGCTCTCCAACGGCGAGCGGCTCTTTCTGAAGGAGCACGGTAGACACCCGGCGGGGATGATGGCCGCCGAGGCGGCGGGTCTCGCCGCGCTCGAGGCCGTCGGCGGAATCCGGGTTCCGAAGCCGTTGGCCCACTGGGAAGACGAGGAGAATCAATACCTCCTGTTGGAGTTCCTGTCCGAAGGCTCCCGGAAGCCGCGCTTCTGGGAAGAGTTCGGCGCAGCGACGGCGGCGCTCCACCGGGGGAGCCCACCGGGCCCCTTCGGATTCGATACGGACAACTTTATCGGGTCGACGCCCCAGCAGAACGGCCGGAGCGAGAGCTGGATAGCCTTCTTCGGAGAGAGACGGTTGCTCTTTCAGATCGAGCTCGCGGAGCAGCAGGGTCTCGCGGATTCCGATATGAGTCGGGGGGTCCGAAGGATCGTCGAGCGGCTAGAGACGCTTCTCGTCGAGCCGGAGAAACGGGCCCTCCTACACGGCGACCTCTGGAGCGGAAACTACATGGTCGGTCCCGGTGGGGACGCCGTCATCATCGACCCGGCGGCCTATTTCGGCCACCCCGAGGCGGACCTCGCGATGACCGAGCTCTTCGGCCGCTTCGGGAGCCCCTTCTACGAAGCCTACCGGGAGGCAGGCGGGCTCGATCCGGGATACCAAGAACGGCGAGATTTGTATAATCTCTATCACATGATGAACCATCTGAACCTCTTCGGCGGTGGCTACGCCGGATCGGTTCGGTCGATTATCCGAAAATACGTCTAGGGGGAGCGATTATCGACCGCTGAGATTTGCGCCGATAAGTAATAAAGTGAACATGGAAACCCGAGTAATCGGAGTCCTTAGCAGCAACAAGCAACTAAGCACCAATCTCAAGCACGCCTGCGAGGCGTTCCACGAAGATTTCGAGGTGGATCTCTTCGAGGACGACGAGTCCTTCGCCCAATACCTCAATTACGAGCTTCCGGACCTGGTGGTCCTCGACGTTTCGGATCCGGTATTACGGATTCGGCAGCTGTTGATGGAGCTCAAGAACGACCCCTGGCTCCACTTCGGCGGCGTAATCCTGGTCTACGACCAGGAACGGGTCGGCGTGGTTCCCTCGGCTATCCGGGACGTCAACCTTATTTCCATTCTCGAGTACGCCCGGATCGACTTCTACATGCCCCGCCTCCTACGGATTCTCTCCCACAACCGGAATATCCTCTATCAGCGGGATCTCCACGCGCTATTGAGTCAGAACCTCTCGGGCTCCTTTGTCCTCGACAACGATCCCTTCGATCTGACCGCCTACTCCAACCTCCTGGCGAACTTTCTCTTTAACGCGAACCTCGTCTCCCACGAGCAGAAGGAGCGCTTCTACGTGGCGATCATGGAGCTCCTGGTAAACGCGATAGAGCACGGGAACTGCCGGATAACCTACGAGGAAAAGAGCGCCTATCTCGCGAAGGGGGGCGACTCGATGGACCTGATCCGGGAACGGAACCAGGACCCGGAGATTAGCAAGAAAAAGGTCCATCTGTTCTACCGCATCCGGCCGAATATCTCGACCTTCCGTGTGCGCGACGAGGGGGAGGGCTTCGACTGGCGGAAGTACAACACCGCTACAGGGACCGACGGCCTCGACGAGAGTCACGGCCGGGGAATCTTAATGGCCGGCCACTACCTGACCAATTTGACCTACAACGACAAGGGCAACGAGGTCTACTTCGAGCTCGAGCACCCCCGGAGCGAGACGAACGCCGTTCCGGAGATGTTCGCCGACCGCCGGGAAGTTGTCTTCAAGGACAAAGAGGTCGTATTTACCGAAGGGGAAAAGTCGAGCCACCTCTACTACATCGTCTCCGGCAGCTTCGAGGTGCTCTACCAGGACAGGCGGATTTCGGTTCTCACGCCGGAGGACATTTTCGTCGGGGAGATGTCCTTTCTCTTGAACAACCGGCGCTCGGCTACGGTCCGGTCGATGGGGCAGAGCGTGCTCCTGCGGGTCTCCAAGCGCGAGTTTATCGCGGCGATCAAACAGAAACCGCACTATGCGCTCTTCCTCGCCCGGCTCCTCTCTCAGCGCCTCGTCCGTCTGAGAAATGGGGGAATCGCCCCCTAGTGCGGCGCCCCGAAGCCGCCATCTTATCTCCGACGCCAGAGCTCCCAGGCTAAGGATATCAGAAACCCGAGGGTGACGAATCCGGCGA
>CAYPUT010000211.1:0-5281 GCA_964413945.1 uncultured Spirochaetaceae bacterium | reverse complement strand
TTCCGTGAGGCTTGACCGTATTCATCGTTCTCTTTTCAGACGCGTTCTATCTTCTTTTATCCCTACCCGACCGGGAGCCTGTTTCCAAAGCCCTGGTCGGAAGTTGAGAGGTTGTGTGGTGATCATAGCGGACAGGAAACACCCGTTCCCATTCCGAACACGGAAGTTAAGCTGTCCCACGCCGATGGTACTGCCCTCAGGTGGGAGAGTAGGTCGTTGCCTCACTCCCCTCTCACTTCCGATCAGGGCTTTGGTGCGTTTAGAGGGCGGCCATCACCATCTGTGCTGCCGGCGCGGCGGCGAGTTTCGACTACAAATTGCCGGATGGCCTTTTCTTTGTCACGGTTGGTAGGTTACACTACGGCTCGTTCGGCATGAAGAACAATCGGCGACACGCTCGCGTTGCCGCGCGGATAGCCGTCTTTCTGGAAGGTCCTCGGCAGAAGGCGGAAACCGTCGCGATAGATATGAGCAGATCTGGTATGCAGGTCTGGTTACCTCACGGAACACCCACAAACGGCTGGGAACGGGCAAGGATTACGCTTCCGGGTGCGGCCAAACAAACCTCCGTGGATATTGTTTCGGTCCGGGTTCTGTCTTCCGGGGATGAGCCAACTGGTTACGAAGAAGCGAACCTCCCGGCAGGTGTGGCTGCGGCGTTTCTATTTCACTTCCGAGACGCTGATGATCAGACGGTGCTCGACCGTTTCGTTTGGGACAGCTTCTTTCGCGGCTTAAAGGAGGGCGAGTTCGAAGACCTCCGTGGACTTCCCCGAATTGAGTGCTTTATCGACGACGTTCTGGTCTCCAACGTAGGCGGAGTGCGAGAGGTGCAATCCCTCCCGGCCCCGAAAAGCGCGCACATCCTCGATATGTCACCGCAGGGCCTGAAACTGGCATTCTCCGGTGAGCTCCCCGTGGGTGCCTCGATAAGACTTACGGTTTCGGTTCCCGGTGACAAACGGCCGTTGATCTTGGATGGTGTAGTAACCCACTCTTCTGTGGATGACGCCGGACCTCCAGGATACGCCGGGGTGGCTTTCGTGGAGGAAATGAGCGAGGTGAACCGAGCTCGGATTCGAAACTTCATCCTGGCTTCCAGCGCCTGGGGCTCCCTCCGGGGTGTCTACCGAAGGCTCTGGGATGGATCGGATCGGGGTTCGCAGCTGAAGGTGGAAGAGGAACTCGCCATTCGGCGAATTCTTTCGGATTCCGCAGACCGAAAGCTAATGACCCACCTCCTCCAGGAGGATCACTCGATGGGGTTTACCACTCAGCTCGTCAAAGTCGATGAAGATCTTCTCTGGGTGACGGGCCTTGCGCAGGAGGCGGTGCTGCCGCCTGTGGGAACACATCTCAGAGTGTCTCTTACGGTGGACGGCGGGAGTTACTATTTCCAGACTCGCACCGTCCACCGCGCCGGTAGCGAGCTGGGATTGTCCCTGCCGGACTCTATGGTTTTCACTGAGAAACGGGGAACCCATCGGGCCAGCCATGGGGCCCGCGTTCGCTGGTCCATCAAGAGAAGCGATGCGGCTGACGGCGCGGTGACGGGATACCTTCTTGACAGCAGCGATACCGGAGTGTCCGTCGAGGTACACGATGCTGAGTTCGCCTCTTCCGTGGCCGGGGCGTCGGTAGTACTAGGCCCACATCCCGACGGTATGTCCGAGAGCGTTGCGAAGGAGTTGCTCAGGAGAGGGGAGGTGCGCCATGTTCGTGCCGTGCCGGGCAGCGGTGGCAACGCATATCGGCTTGGCATTGAACTTGGCACGCGGCGAAGAAACCTGCTCACCTCGTCGATCGGTTCCGCAGAGTTTCAGTCCGGCAAGGTTTACGAAGATGCAGTATCCGTCGCCAATTCTGCGGCTTACAAGTCCCTGCGGCTTGAGTTTCCGGCGGAAGATGGGCGTCCCATCGTCGGCCTCCTGAATGCGACCTCCTTAGGCAAGGTCTCGACTGTGGTCATCGTCCCGCCCGCCTTCGGCAAGAAGAAGGAAGCCTTGGCGTCCCTAGCGCTGACGCTTCTTGCTACTTTTCGGAGTCGCGGGGAGGAAGTTGCCGTCCTACGATTCGACGGGACGGATCGCCCGGGTGAGAGTGCCAACCGTCTCGAAAACCCTGCCCGTGGCTACGAAATGCTGGGATATCGGATCAGTCAGGGGCGTGGAGACTTGGAGGCAGCAATTCGTTACGCCGAGAACAATCCCATCTTTTCCGCGACTCGGATGGTTCTCACGACGTTCAGCATGTCAGCCCTCGACGGTCGGCGTCTGCTTGCGGATTCACCCTTGGCACGGCACGTATCCCTCTGGATAAGCGTCATGGGTGTACCGGCGGCGAAGAGTGCTCTGGTCCAGACTCTTGGAGGCTTAGATATCGTTAGCAATCACGCCGCAGGGATACCAAGCGGCGTCTGTGGCTTACTCGGACATCTACTCGATATGGATCAGGTGGCCGCAGACTTGGTGGAGCATCGCTATGCACACATGACCGACGCCCGGGCCGACATGGCGCGGATAGACATACCCGTGCTATGGGTCTACGGCACCCACGACCGCTGGGTCGGGCCGGAAGAAATCGAAGATGTCATGTCTATCGAGGCAGGGGCTCCTCGAGGCGTTATTCAAATACCCGCCGGGCATAATCTCCGCACCAGCGACGACGCACTGCGAACCTTCCGGCTGATTGCCTCCTTCGCTGCAAAGGGAACGGTGGAGGCCGAAGATGTCGCAAACGTCGTGAGTTTGGCCCAGACGGAAGCGAAGACTGCGCCCAAGGACGAACTGCTAGATCTGGTGACATTCGAGCGCGAACGCTTGGAAATCCACAGGGAGCTTTCACGGCTTGACGAGTACTGGCGCCGTTACCTCATCGGCAGCGGCGCCTCGGACTCGGGGTACGATTTCTACCGAAACCTCAAGCCATTTGTCGAGTTCCTTCGCCTGGAAGCCGAGCTGCTCGCGTCTGAGGCTGATAGCAGGGTACTCGATGCCGGTTGTGGGACAGGACTCTTTCTTGAAGTACTGCTCAGCCGTTTAGTCTCGGCATCGGAGACATTTACCGGAGCGATCACGGCCTGCGATCTTGTTCCCACCGCGTTGGAGCGTGCCAAGGAGAAAGCTGACCGAGTGCAAGAGAGCTACGACGTTATTGTGCCGGTGGAGTATCGGATCTTGGATTTGGAGCCGAATCGGCTGGTGCCGGTAGCACGCTATATCGGAACGCCTGGCGCCAAGATCGAGGAGCTTCGGGGGCGCATCGAAGGTCTTGGAAGCCAGGCTCTCGAGGAGCTTGTGCTCCTGGACTCGGAGGACGCGAAGCGGGTGGTCGAGGGGTGCATCGATCCCGAAGGCCTCGGTCTCGGCGATTTGACGCCACACGCATGCGAAGTGCTTCGGGAATTGGGACGCGCCGGCAGATTTCTTCAGGGTACACTGCAGTATGGCGACCTGAGGAGCCCGCAGCCCAACTCATCCGCGCCGTCAGACGGGCCTCGCCAGGAGGCGGAGCTGACGACGGCGGATCTGATCTTTGATCATCTGAATTTTCGCGACGCTGCCCAAGAACTCGCCCTCCCGTTCGCAGACGGTTCTTACGATCGCATAATGGCGAGCCTCTTTATCTCCTACATCTTCAATGCCGACTACCTGATGGAGGAGTTCTACAGGATCTGCAGACCCGGCGGGAAGATCGTTCTCTCGAGTATGAAGCCGGACAGCGACATCTCGGTGATATTCACCGAGTTTGTTGCAGAATCCACGAAGCAGGGAGTTAACCAAGTCACCATGACCGGGGCACGTCAGATGCTCAGCGAAGCGGCAGCTCTCTTCGAGCTGGAAGAGGAAGGGCTTTTTCAGTTCTACACCGGGGAGCAGCTCGCTGACCTGCTTCTTCAAGCGGGATTCTCGGACATCGAAACGTGTCGTGGTCTAGGAGATCCGTATCAGGCGGTAATCGCCACCGCATTCAAGCGATGAGTCTCTCCGAGGAAGTTCGCCATGCGCTCGGTTCCTGGGGACCTCGTCCGGTATTCGTGGAACAGGCCGAACACCGGGAGCCAAGAAGCTGGTCCCCGCAAGAAGTGCTGTCTCGTATCGACGCTGCCAAGCTATTGCTGCAGGACGCAGGACTGAAACCGCGTGGTCCCGTGGCCATTATGCTACCGAACTCCACCGATTTCGTTGCCGTATTCCTCGCAGCTGTGGAGCTGGGCGCAGTGGTGGCCCCCTTTAAGATGGAGTTCAGGCGCTTTGAGCTGGAGCCTATGTTCACTGACTTGGAGCCGGACCTGGTCGTTTTGGAGCACTCCCATCTGGAGGTTGCGGGCCCGTTTCTAAAGGAACGGGGAGTCATCGTACGAGCGGACGGCGAGTTGGCACTCCGCCGTCGGATACCTACCCCCGGTAGTGTCGCGGCCGTGGATGAGGACATTACTTCGATCAACTTCACCTACCGGGGGCATGGCTATCCTCTGGGCGCGATGATTCCCGGAGAGCAGTACCTTCTCGGGGCGGAGATCTTTGCCCAGGGAATTCGGGGTGGCATCTGTGAACGGGTTGCCGTGGCGCTGCCTATGGCAAACATCTTTGCTCTTGTCGGATGCGTGTTCACCTCCCTTTTCGAGCAGATGACCATGTACCTTGTCGGAACGGTACATCCGCGGCGGCTTCTCGAGACAGTAAACCGCTGCGGCATTGACTTCCTGGTTCTGGTACCGGAGATAGCCGCGCTACTCGCGCGATTCGTTCCGGACGAGCTTGTGGAAACCACCTTGGACACTATTGGCTCCGGGGGAAGCCACCTGACTGAGGAGCTCTACGAGGAGCTCCAACGGCGTTTTGGCACCGCAGTTCTTCACGGCTACGGACTAACCGAATTTACCCCGGCGACTAGAAACCTCCGGAATTATTCCCGGCCTGGCACAATGGGGCCTCCGGCGGCAGAGATAGAGCTCACGCTTAGCCACGAGTCTTTCGGGGCTTCCTCAACCGGGGAGATCCTCATCCGGACGCCCGCAATGGCACGCGGCTACTATCGAAAGCTCGAAGAAACCGCCGAGGCCTTCGATGCGGATGGCTGGTTTCACACCGGAGACCTGGGATATTTCGACGGCAAACACCTCGTCTTCAACCGAGAGACGAAGGGGACCCGGAAAGTGAACGGTCTCATGGTGGATCTCGAGGAGGTACGCCGCTTCTTGATCACAGAAGTGCCGATGGAGGATGCGGAGATCCTCTTTCAAGACGGAAAGCTCTTTGCGCGCCCACATGGGGTCGAC
>CAYPUT010000210.1:0-5291 GCA_964413945.1 uncultured Spirochaetaceae bacterium | reverse complement strand
GACGACGCTCGGTTGCTTCAGGAAGCCGTGGTAGTAGATAAATCCGAGATCCACCCCGCCGAAACTGTTTCGGTAGCGAGCACCGAACTGCCCCCACTGAAGGGTGGCGGTCTGCGGCCGAACCACGGCGTCTTCCCCGACGAGGGCCAAAAGCTCCCGGACCTCCGTTGGGGCCCAGCGACCGCCTTGGGGAATGGTGTCCCCCTCGAAAGCGGGAAGGTAGGCTGTCTCCAGTCTGCCCTGGCGACCGAGGGGAACGGCAAGGTGAAGCATCGGCCGCGCGAGGCGTCGCTCGAGATAGTCCGGGTTCACGAAGTCCCGGTAGTCGCTGGAGTTAAGGACGTCGACGACGTGGATCTGGTCCCCGGTGCCCCAGACTCTCTTGAGGTATCCCGCGGAAAGGGTTAGGCGGTCGTAGTAGAGTCTGACGTACGCCTCGTCCACCAGCGCTTCGGCGAAGTCCGTCGCGCCGTCGCCGGCTTCCAGGTAGTCTGGTCGTATTTCGAGGTTGACCACGACGTCGCTCGATTCCCCCTGGTAGCCGAGCTCCAGGTAGAGCTCGGGGTGCGACTCGACGGGGCTCTTCTCCGGACGGTCGTAGTCTGCGGTTACCCGTGTGTCGAAACGCAAGGCACCCCCGAGGTCCACCGCAGAGCCTCCGGCCCCGCCGAAGCCGGACCCGAACCCGGAGGAGAAATCGCCGGCGGAGGCATCGTCTCCGGTCTGGGCGAGGGCCGCCGGCGGCATCAGCATCGGTGCAAGTATCAAATAGAGCAATAGTCGTTTCATCGTTCTTCCTCCACGATCCGCGTCCCTAGGGGCGTCCGGTTTCGAGAAAGCGCACCGAGAAGAGGCCCTCGGGCAGGTTCTCGTTGTAGGCGAAGTTCGTCACTCGAAGCTCGGTCCGGTGTCCGGTTCGAAGGTTCTCCATCGTGTTTTCGATGATGGTCGGGTAGCCCTGTACCGTTTCTATCCGCCCGACGCGGTTGACCTTCGACAGCTCGCCGTCCTCCCCGTAGAGCTCGATGCGGACGGGAATCCAGCTTTCGGGGTCGACGAAATGGACGATCCGGGAGTAGGCGACGTCGGCCCCGGGAAGCGGTGTCGCCTCGACGACGTGGGTGTTCCACCCACCGATCTGTTCTCGCCGGAGAAGCTCGTAGGAGAAGTCCTCCAACTCCCACCCTTGGAGATCGTCGTAGCTAAAATCGGTCCCCATAAAGGAGTTTCCGCCTTCGCTTCCGGCGATCCGGCGGACGCGTCCGAGGGCCGGAAGGTAGATCCACTGATCGTCGTCCCGGTCGGCGCGCTCGATCGAGAGAAACCGGGTTCCCTCGACCGATGCCGGCCGATGAAAGACGATAACGTTACTCGAGAGGCCGTTGGACTCTCGGCCGTACTGCTCGATGATCCGGGACTTGGTCTCGCCGTCGGCTTCGACCAAGTCCATCTCGACGAGCGCATGAGTCGTGTCCCCGGCCTCCCGGTTCTCAACGTTTTCGGCCACCTCTCGGCCGGTAAGGGCGAGGGCCGGCACAAGGCCGAGGACAACAAGAGCGGCAACGAGGGTTCCAAATCGGGTGTTGTTTCCTATCATTTTGCTACCTCCTTTTGGGAATCACTTTTCATAAAACGTGGGTTGATCACCTCCAAGAGCACCGGGAGGATGGTTACCGCCGCGACGCCGGAGACGAGCATGGTAAGTGCTATGAGTAAACCGAGGTACCGAAGGGGTACGAAGTTCGACAAAAGAAGCACCGCGAACCCCGCCGCGACGGAGCCGGCGTTAAAGAAGATCGCCTTCCCGGTAGTCGAAAGAACCCGGAAGGCCGCTTCCTCGGCGTCGCCGCTCCGGCGCCGCTCCCGGTGGTACGACGAGAGAAAATGGATCGTGTAGTCGATGCCGATACCGATGGCGATGGACGCCACCATCGCCGTGCTGACGTCGAGATTGATGCCGGCGAAACCCATCACCCCAAAATTGACGAGGATGGTGATACCGATGGGAACGATTCCGAAGAAGCCGGCGACGAGGGAGCGAAAGGTAAGGGCCACGACCAAGAACACGAGGGTCAAAGAGACGGCGATGCTGTAGATCTGCGCCCGGGAGATAAGTCGGGTAATCGCCATCTCGACGATGGAAAAACCGGCGGACCGCACCCGGTAGCCCGGGGGAAACTCCGCCTCGACGTAGTCGTCGATCTCCCGGACGAGCTCCTCGGTAAAGAGGTTCCCGGTCGTTCCGAGCTGGACGAGCATCCGGCCCCTGCGGGGCTCGAGGGGATCGTCCGCCCACTCGTCCAAGCTGCCGGAGTAGACCAAGAGATATTGGCTGACGAGATTGGAGAGCTCTTCGGCGGTTTCAAGACCGTAGCGCCGGGGTTCCGAGGGAATCTCGTAGTAGGCGGCACCCTGGTAGTTCGTCTCCCGGCCGACCAAGGAGACCAGCTCCCTCGCCGAGAGGTCCGCCCGGTCGGCGCCGCCGAGGGCCTCGGCAAGGAGGGCGGCAACTCCGTCCCGGGGAGCCGACTCGTCGCCCGGGGTCAGCTCCGGGGCCCCGGGTTCCGCGGCCCCGGGTTTCTCAGGGCCCGGCTCGTCGGCGGCGGGCAGATCCTGTCCGCCGAACTCCCCGCCGAAGCCGCCACCGGAGAAGAAGCTCGGTAGCTCCCCGGATGAGGTGTCCTCGGATAAAGCAGCGCCGGGTGGATCGGAGGCCGGCGCCACGGTTTCTCCGCCGGCGACCGGGGCCGGAGAACCGACGTGCATCACCTGGTTCATGCGCTTTACAAAGGTCGGGTAGCCGACGATTCGGGCGATCTTTTCGGGGTATCGCTCGGTTAAGTAGCGCGCCATGCGGTCCATCGCGATGAGGACCTCCGGCTGCGTCAGGGCTCCGTTTTTCTCGCCGGCCACCTCGATGTCGAAGGTACGGGTGCCGCCGAAGCGCTCCCGAAGAAACCGGTCGGACACCTGTATTTCGCTCGCCGGTGTAAAGTAGCCGATAAGCTCGTTGTCCACCACCAGCCTCGAGGCCCCCCAGGCGGCGACGACGCTGACGACGAGAGCACCGGCGAGGATGGGCCCCCGACGGCGTATCAGAAGGGCTGAATAGCGCAGGGCTCGTTCTTCGGCACGGCCGGAAGCCTTTCTCGGAGCTCTACCGGTCTTGGGAGGCCAAAGAAGCAGGAGGGCGGGTATCAGCGTCAAGGCGACCACAAGAGCCACGGCGACCCCGAAGGCGGTAAAGATGCCGAAGCTGCGCATCGGCTCCACCTCGCTCGTCGCCAGGGCGCCGAACCCGATTACTGTCGTTACCCCGGCGAGGAGGACGGGCCTGCCCACGGCCTTCAAGGTCCGAAGGACGGCCCCCTGGGGCTCCGGCGATGGAAGCTCCTCGTAGAAATGGTTGACAACGTGGATGCCGTAAGCGCTCCCGACGGCAACCAAAAGAACCGGAATAACCGTGGCCACCAGGGAGAGCGACACGCCGAGGAGCGCCATGGCTCCGATAGTCCAGACGGCGCTGACCACGACGGTGATGGTCGGCAAGAGCACTCCCCCGATTCGGCGAAAAAAAGCGTAGAGCACGACGAGCACCACGACCAGCACCAAGGGAATAAGCGTCGCGAGGTCGCTACGCATGTTGGTACTCAACAGGACGCTTATGACCGGCTCTCCGGCAAGGTAAAAGTCGACCTCCGGCGCTTGGTAGTCGGCGAGAATGCCCTTGACGTCGAAGTAGAGTTGCTCCCGACGGTCCGCACCTATATCCAAGTCTACACCGATGAGTATTTGCGTGGCCCGGAAGTCGTCGGAGTAGAGAAAATTATCGTAGATCTCCCAGGAGAGAAGGCGGTTCTTGACCTCTCGTATCTCCTGTTCGGTCCCTTCGAAACCGGAGAGGAGCGGCATCACTTCCATCCCCTCCTCGGTGCCCTCGATGTAGTCCATGTTGGACAGAGAGGTGACCTCTCCGACGTTCTCAAGCTCCTCGAAGGCTTCGGTCAGCTCGGAGACGAGCTGCACTGCCGTCACGTCGAAGATGCTGCCCCGGGGAAACTCGATACCGACGGCCATCGGCACGGTTGTACCAAAGACCTCTTCGACCTCGTCCATCGCCAGGTTATCGGGGTGATCGTTGGGAACAAAGGAAAAGATATTGTTGTCGAGCTCCGCGTCCGGGAGGTGGAAGGCAAAGAAAACGGTAACGGCGAGAATGAGGGCGACAATAAGCCGAGGAAACCGAAAAAGTCGATGCATCGAGCCTTACTCCAAAGAATGAATGAGTATTCGAAAGAGCTCCTCGATCAGCTCCTCTTCGGAGAAGCCGAGAAGCTCTTGGAAGAGCAGCGACCGGGTAATCAACTGCCGCATGACGCCGTCGACGGCAAACATGTAGGTAACCGACGACAGCTCCGGCCGGATGTCCGTGCGCAGAGAGCCGTCCGCGAGGCCCGCCTCTATCGCTCCCCGAACCACCGCCTTGAGCTCGTCGAAGCGCCGTCGAAACGCCGGGCCGAAGTCGCCGCGGCCGATGTTCTCGTAGAGAACCCCCTCGAAGGTCTGTAGAAAAAAGAAGTCCTCGTAGTGTTCCCGGTAATATGCGACGTAGGCTCCCGCCATCGCCCGGAGCTTTCCAACCCCTCCCTCTTCCGCCGAGGAAGCTTCACGGACCAAGCCGATTAGGACGTCGAAGCTGCGCAGAAATATCTCGTGGGCCAGATGCTCTTTGCTCGGGAAGGAGAGATAGACCGTCCCCTTCGCAAGCTCGAGGCTCTCGGCGATCTCCACCATCGTCGTGCCTTCGTAGCCTCCGGCGAAGAAGAGTTTCCGGGCTGCGTCTACTATTTCGTCCTTCCGCTGAGCCCGCTCCCGGGTTCGCCGTTCGCCTGTTCCCATCTTACGCCACCTTTCTGACTTTCGATCATTTTCTGACCGTCGGTCATTTCAGACGATAGTGGATTTCCGGGAGGGAATCAAGAAGCGTATTGATGCCCTACTCTTCCAATCGACACCGCGGCCCCAAGGACGACTGAGTTTCCCCGGCCCCCGGCCTCTAAGGCTGCCGCCGGGAGAGAAAGCCCTCCGGGCCGGTCTCTTCGAGCTCCCGGGCCTCTTCGAGGACCCGGGCCTCTTCGGCGGCTTGGTAGTCGGTCAGGAGCCGGGCAAGCTCGGGGTCGGCGAGGCTCAAGATGCGCGCCGCGAGAAGCCCGGCGTTCTTGCCGTTGTTGATGGCCACCGTCGCTACCGGGACGCCCCGGGGCATCTGCACGATGGACAGCAGCGAGTCG
>CAYPUT010000209.1:0-5436 GCA_964413945.1 uncultured Spirochaetaceae bacterium | reverse complement strand
CCGGCAAAGCCGTTATCGACCAACAGCTGCCACTGGCTCTGGGCGTAGCGCTCGATCTGGGAGACCTTGAAGCTCAGGAACTCCTGCATCACCTGCGTGACGGCGTTGGTCGCTAAAAAGAAGGCGGCGCTTGCCGCGACGATTACCGCGACGAAGACGATGGGAAGAACGACGAGGATGATTTTTCCGCGGATTTTCACCTACGCGAAATTATATGTGGAAACGAGTTCGAGCGCAAATGTGTCGCTGCAACGAACCCCATAGCTTTTCATCAGGGCGTTTTGCCGGGAAGGGCGTGCCACCTTCTACAATCTGATGTGACTTCCCTTTTGGCGGACGACAATCCACCCGCCCCTCCTGAGCGCGGTGATGACTTTTTCATAACTCAAGGAGGGAATCTTGCTCATATCGCGAGGTCAACTTTCTCGGCTCGGGCGGAAAAGACCATTCCCTCCTCAACCGGCTCCAAGTGAAGCTCTATTGCCTCCCGGCAATGACGGTACAATGGCTGTGAATCCGCCTTCTTCGCTTGGCTCAAGCACTATTTTGATGTTCATCGTGTTACCTCTTCGTATTGCAATCGTATCATCTTCTGCCCTCCGTTGCCGACGCCGCCTTTTCTAAAGATCCACCGCGTACTCCCGGAGATCGTGGAGCTCGACGACCTTAAGGGCTGCCTCCTCGGTCGCGGAGAGGACGACCGGCGGGGCGGCACCGGCAACGAGCGCCTCCCGCCACCGGAGGGCGCAGAGGCACCAGCGGTCCCCCGGCTCGAGCCCCGGGAAGCCGTACTCAGGCCGGGGAGTCGAGAGGTCGTTTCCACGGCTCTGGGTGAAGATAAGAAACTTCTCGGTCATCTCGGCACAGACCACATGGAGACCTGTGTCCTCCTCCCCGGTAGAGCAGTCTCCCGTTCGGTAGAAGCCGGTTGCCGGCTCCTCGCTGCAGCCCTCGAGGGGCGTTCCAAGCACATTCTTTGCCATCCACTCAAGAATACTCCCACCGATTTTGTAAGAAAAGCGCATTTTTTGGTGGTAATGGATTTTCTTGCATTCGGTTTCGGAGCGTGCGATAATTGAGTCGTGGAAAACCCCTGCGACGACGTGACGGTGCAGACCAATTCTCAACTCGGCGACATCGGCGCCTTGGTTTCCCTCCACGGGGCGCTCTTCTGCGAAGCATACGGCCTCGACGCTTCCTTCGAGGCGGATGTCGCCTCGGGTCTGGGAACCTTCGCGATCAATCGGGGCAGCCGGGAGATTCTCTGGATCGTCAAGCGCGGGCGACAGGTAATGGGTTCCCTCGGGGTAGCCCGGCACAACGACCGGGAGGCGGAGATACGCTGGTTTGTCTTGGATCCGGAGCTCCGGTGCCGGGGGCTCGGGAGCCGGCTCTTGGCGGATGCCCTGGATTTCTGTCGCCGGCAGAACTACCGGTCGGTCCACGTCTGGACCGCGGTCCGTTTTAAGGAAGCGGAGCAACTCTATCGTCATCACGGCTTTCGCCTGACCGAGCAGTACGTGAACCGGAAGTGGGGATCCTCGGTTACCGAGCAGCGTTACGATCTGATCTTCCGTCAGGAGGAACCGGAATCGAGCCGGACGACCACCTCTTCTCCGTAGGCGATCTCGCTTCCCCCGAAGATACCCGAAATGCCGTGACCGACTTGATACCGGGCTACCCGGTCCCGGGCTGGACGGCGGCTTACCGTCAGACGCCCGGCTTCGAGACCCTCGGTAAGGACCACCTCGGGATGATAGTCGACGGCGGAGTAGTAGCTCTCGTCAAAGACGGTGACGGCGAAGGCCGCCGGGAGCTCATCTGCCAGGAAGAAGCGGTAGACCAGCCGGTCTCCGTCGGGCCCGTGGTCGTCGATCCGGGCCGAGAACTCTTCGACCCCCTGGGGGACGAACTCCCGGTCCCCGACCCGCAAGCTTACGAAATAGTCGTAGTGCCGGAGGTTGCTAAAGGCCTCGGCCTCGATGCTTCGGGTCTCGGCGGCGGAAAAGCGTCGGTCCCGGTTCTCGTCGAAGTCGGCGAGAATCATCTCGGTAAACATGGCGTCGAAGGTCCACTCCAAGCCGACCCGGAGCGTCTCCCCGGACCCGGAGGACCCCGGCTGGAGAACGATCCGGGTTTCGAACCAGACGTGGGGGTGGGCGGAGAGTGTTCCCGGGAGGGCGACGGCCAGAAAAAGAGCAGAAATCAGAAGAGCCCCAGGGCGTCGAATGATGATTGCCACACTTATATTTCGGCGTTGGGAGTCGGCCCCTTGAGGTGCTTACCCCAGCGCCTCTTCGAGGACGCGCTTTGCCCCGGCAACCAGGACGTAGAGGTCGAGGCCTACGGCGACGATCTGCCATCCGTCGGCGAGGCGCTCGGCGACTCTCTTGCCGGCGCCGCCCCACATCCCCGTGGCTACCCCGAGACGCTTTCCCGCCGCAAAGACCGTGTCGACGGCTTTCTGAAAGGATGGATCATCCATTTGTCCCTTGAAGCCCATGGAGACCGACAGGTCGAAGGGGCCGATGAAACACCCGTCGACGCCGTCGACGGAGAGAATCTCCTCGACGTTCTCTACCGCCTCTCCGGTCTCGATCTGCACGATCACGAGGACCTCTTCGTCGGCGTTGTCGAAGTAGTGCGGATCGTAAACCCAGGGTCGCTTGGGACCGTAACCGCGATTACCCACCGGAGGATACTTGCACGCCGATACGGCTTTCTCGGCGTCTTGCCGGGTGTTTACCATCGGTACGATAACCCCGTGGGCCCCGATGTCGAGGGCCTTCTTGATCAGGACCTGATCGTTCCAAGCCACTCTGATGAGGGGCGTGATTAAATCGCCCCGCATCCCCTGCATCAGAACCTGGGCGCTCTGCTCGTTGAGGGCCGAGTGCTCCATATCGAAGAGGAACCAGTCGAAGGGAAGGGTGGACAGCGCCTCCGAGACGTCCGGACTCGGGATGCTCATCCAGAGGCCGACGGTCGATTTTCCTTCGCGAAGCTTCGCTTTGAGGGTATTCTTCATCGAAGGTGCCTACATCAAACCCGGTGTAATGTGGAGGGTGCAGCAGCCGGTCCGGCCCGGCTTCCAGGTCTCCCCGGAGATGGAGAATCCGGCTCCCTCGAAGGTCCCGTTGTCCACGATCCCGGCGATCTCGCACATGGTGGCCAGGGTGTCATCGTCGACCCCTGCCTCCTGCCATGCTTCCTTGAGGGGGCACTGAGCCATGTGGATGTCGAGATGCTCTCCGTCCTCTCGGAGCACCTGAGGGTTGAACATTCCCCCGTGGTCCGGAACGAAGTGCATAAACGCCTTCTTCAGGCCCTCGAGATCGTCGGGGGAATGCTGCCGAAACTGCCGGCCGATGGCGAGGCCCCGCTTATAGATGGCCCGTTTGAGAATCTCTTTCGCCTTTTCCTCGCCTACTTCGGGAATAAGCTCTTGATATACCTGGTAGTAGACCATGGCTCGAGACTTGATCGCCCCCCGCAACTGCTCCCGCAGGTCCTGTTCTTCCGTCATCGATAGCACCTCCCGCCCGAGAGTATCCCGGAGCCGCCGTCGGCACAAGGCCCGCCGCATGATAGACTTCTCAAGGATGGGCGACTCGCAGGACCAAAAAGCGCAGGACCGCAAAACGGAGCTCCGCGGCGAGATCGCCCGGCGGATAGGGAAGATGGCGCCGGAAGAGCGGGAACGGCAGTCGCGGCTCATCCGCAGTACCATCCTGGCGCTACCGGAATGGTCCGAATACCGGACCGTTCTCGGTTTTCTCCCCCTGTCGGACGAACCGGACCTCGATCCGCTCCTCGGGGCAGCAATTGAGGCCGGCAAGCGCGTCGGCCTCCCGCGCCTCGGCGGCGCCGAGCTTCGCTTTCACGGTGTGAGGGATCTCGGTCCCGACAGCTTTCGACGCAACCAAGAGCTCGGCTTTCGAGAGCCGACGGACGAAGCGGAGGAGTTGGTGCTCGCCGCCGAGGAGCCGGCCCTTGTTCTGGTTCCCGGCCGGGCCTTCGACGCCGCCGGCCGACGCCTCGGCCGGGGTGGCGGCTACTACGACCGCTTCCTCCGGGGGGTAACCACTTTGCAGGTTCTCCTCGTCGGTGTGGCGTTTTCTTGCCAGGCTATAGACGAGGTGCCCGCCGGTTCCCACGATGTCCCGGTAGACGTGGTGGCAACCCCAGACGGTGTCCTCGATTGCCGGCTGTTTTCTTAGACGCGATAGATCGATACCTTTAGCTAGGTAAGGAGAACAATGTGGGAGAAATAAAGAGTGCCCTCGAACTGGCCCTGGAGCGGACGGCCGGCGTCCAGGGAGACAAGAAGAGCGTCCAAGAGTACGAGCATAAGCAGAAGGGAAAACGGCTTCTCTCGCAGCTGACCGAAAACCCGAAACTGGATATCAAGAAAGAGCTCAACCAGTACAAGGGGGAAGAGCGGAAATGGGTCGTCGACGGGTTCGTCGATGTGGCCCTCTCCAACATCGCCCTTCCGACGACCGAAGCGGACCTTGGGCGGCTCGATCCGATCAAGAACGGGTTGGCGACGGCCCTCGGGAAGAAGGCGGAGATCGAGTACCTCTTCGATCAAGCCCATCAACTGCTGACACAGTACCTCGAAAACCGGCAGCAGCTCATAGAGCATGTGCGCAACCAGTTCGCCCAGAGAATTCGTCAGAAGGAGGAGGAGTTCGCCCGGCAGTACGGCTCCTCCGTCCGCCTCGACCCCGCCCAGGATCCGGAGTTTGCCGGTGTGCTGCAGCAGAACATGCGGCAGTTGCAGGGACAGTATCAGCAGGTCCTCGATCAGCTTCGGGAGGAAGTGCGCCGCCTCCACCAAGAGGGGTAGCCACCGGTCAACGGTAGCTACCGGGCCGCCTCGATGGTCCGAAGCCACGCCTCCGGGATAAGGCTTACCGGGTAGATGTACGCCAGCTGGCCGGCATCGAATCCGACCACCTGGGTCGGCAGACCCACCAGCTCAAAATCGTCGTTCAGGGCAGCTCCCCCGGAGTTGCCCTCGTTTATTTCCGCGTCGCTCTTGATAATCGTTCCGACGCTCGTCTCTTCGAAGCCGCTGACGACCCCCCGGGTGTAGGTAATGGTGACCCGGGACCCGGTGCCGCCTACCAGGGGAAAGCCGACAAAGCCCAGGTTCTCTCCCACCCGGAGCCTCTCGTGGTCGCCGATCGGGACCGAGGGGAAGCGGTACCCCGGCGGGAGGCTCTGCCCGTGGAGACCGGCGGACACTCGCAGGAGGGCCAGGTCCCGCTCGGGTGCCGCATCTATAAGCTCCGCGCGAAAAAGCTCCTGGCTCGGTTTCCGGTGGTCCAGGCTCATCCCGACGTAGATGTTCTCCGAGTTAACCCCTGCGGGCCCCCGGATAACGTGCCAGTTGGTCAGAATATGCCCCTCGGGACTCACGAGGACCCC
>CAYPUT010000208.1:0-5468 GCA_964413945.1 uncultured Spirochaetaceae bacterium | reverse complement strand
TGTAGTACTCTTTCCGCGATGCTTCTTCCGGCTAAAAACCTCCCATCACCATCGGATCTCCCGACTTTCGGTTACCGGCGGATAGCCGGTAGGTTGGTAGAAATTTCCGGATCCGGCCAACTCTCTCTGGTTTCCTCGCTGCTGGCGGAAGCACAGCAGGAAGGCGAGCTCTGCGGTTGGATTTCGACGACTCTCCACACCGTCTTCCCTCCGGATCTCGAAAGAAACGGCGTCGACCTCTCGCTTCTCTCCTTTTTTTGGATCGGTACGCCCACCGGGGCGACGAAGGCCCTGGAATATCTTCTCCGGAGCGAGGCCTTTGGTCTGGTAGTCCTGGATATGTCAAAGCACCCGGGAATTCCGGATGGTATCTCCGGCCGTCTTATGAGGCTCGCGGGAAAGGTTCGCTGTGGAGTCGTTGCCCTTTCGGCCCTCAAGGATACGTCGCAGAGCATCTTCGGCAGCTTAACGTCCCTCCGGCTCAATACCCGCCTCGAGCCCGCCGCCGAGGGGCGCCTCGTTCTAACCCTTACCGCCGAGAGGGACCGGCGTGCGGCTCCCCAATGGCGACGGCGTATTACCTACCATGCCCCGATTGGCCTGCGTTAACCTTCCGGAGTTTCCGCTTCAGATCCTCCTGATGCAACACCCGCCATGGCGCCGGGAAGCCGTGGCGGTTATCTCCGTCGACAGCCCGAACGGTCATATCCTTTCGATAAACGGCAAAGCGAGGGATCGGGGCGTCCGCCGGGGTATGCGCTACGCCACGGCGCTTACCCTGGAGCCCCGTCTTCAGGCGGGGGTCGTTCCCGAATCTCTGCTGGAGGAGCATCGGGAAAGAGTTGTCGCGCGTCTGCGTCGCTTCGCCCCGGAGATCGAGCTCTGCGACTTCGACCTGGGGACGCTCTGGATAGACGCTAGGGGCCTCTTTCCGTTGTTCGACTCCTTTTCCACCTGGATGGACGCAATCGCCGAAACCCTGGAAGAGGAAGGCCTTCCGGCGCGGATTGCCGTCGGGTTTTCCCGCTTCGGTAGCTACCTCGTTGCAAGCAGCAGCAAGGCGCCGACGCTTCTGCACGAACCCCTGGAGGAACGCCGGGCGGCGGCGAGAGCATCCTTAGAGCTCCTTCCCCTCCCCCCGAAGGCCCGCCGACGCCTGGTGGATCTTGGTCTTTACACCGTCCGGGACTTTCTGCAGCTTCCGGGAAGCGAGGTCGCCCGGCGTCTTGGGGCCGAAGCCGCCAAGGTCTATCACTTTGCCTCCGGGGATCTCGAGCTCCCCTTCCAGAGCCTCGAAGAAGAACAGGAGTTCTCCTACACAAAGAACCTTACCGCCGCCCTCTCGGGGCTCGACGAGATAATGGTCCACCTCGATGAGCTCTTGGAACGGCTGATCGTAGAGGTAACCGAGGCGCAGCTTGCGGTCCAAAAGCTCTGGGTCGGACTCTATTTCGAAGACGGCGCCTGCGAGCTAGAGGAAATTGCTCCCGCTACGGCCACCACCCGTCCGGCTCTTCTCCGCCGGCTTCTCCGGCTCCGCCTCGGGGGGCTTACCTTCTCGAGCCGTATAGAGGGGGTCCGGCTCAGTTGTGATACCAGAGAGGTTAGAGCCACCCAGGGGGCCCTCTTCGGCGGCGAGAACCATCGTCACGACTGGGGTAAGGCGGCCAAGGCCTTCTCCCTCATCCAGGCGGAGTTCGGCAACCGGAGCGTCGTCGTGGCCAAAACACAGAAGGGGTATCTTCCGGAAGAACAGTACGCCTGGGTAGACGATCTCTCCCGTTTTCGCGCGCTCGCTCGAAAGCCGGAAAAATCGGTCACCATTCCCGGAGTGCCCACCGTCGTCCGGCGGATTCTCTCTTCCCCCCTTCTGTTGAAGGAGGAGCCCCGGGGAGGCTTTAGGGCCGGACCCTTCCTCTACAGCGGTGGGTGGTGGTCCAAGAGTTACGACCGGGCCTACTACTACGTCGACGACGACAGGGGTACCCCCCTCTGGCTCTACTACGACAAGAAGGCCGGGTGCTGGATGCTCCATGGAGCCATCCAATGACCTCCGGCTACGTTCCTCTCTGGTGCAAGAGCAACCACTCCTTCCTCATCGGTGCGAGCACTCCGGAGGAGTTGGTGGAAACCGCCGGGCGGTTGGGCCTAACCGCAGTCGCCATAACCGACCTCGACGGGCTTTACGGCGTGGTCCGGGGCCATCTCGCCGCAAAGGAGTACGGAATAAAGCTGATTGTCGGTGCCCAGATTACCGTCAAGGAGGCTCCTTCCCTCTTGCTTCTGGCAAAGAATGCCTCCGGCTACGGAGACCTCTCCACCCTCATTAGCAGGGGACGCATGCGGAGCCCCAAGGGAGAAAGCTCGGTCGAATTGCAGGAGGTCTACGACCACGGGAGGGACCTTATCGCCATTATCTTGCCGCCGGATCTTCCGGAGGTTTCTTCCGGGAACCCTCCGCCGCCGAAGGTCTTCTTTCCGGAGTTAAAGGCCCGCTTTCCCGGAACGCTCTACCTGGGTATCTCCCGGCACTACACCGTCGAGGAGAAACACTACACTTCGGAGGCACTCGAGGTGGCCGACCGATTGGAAATTCCGGCGGTGGCGCTTCCGCAAGTCCTCTACCACGACCCCGAGCGACAGATGCTCCAGGACACCCTTACCTGTATCCGCCGGGGTATCCGCCTGACGGAAACCGGAACACAGCTTCGCCCTAACGACAGCTACGCCATGCCGAGCCTCGAGGAGATCCGCAACCGCTACCCGGAAGAAGAGGAGCTTCTCCGGAGAACCGAGGAGATTGCCGCAGAGTGTAGGTTTTCTTTGGATGAGATTACCTACCGCTACCCGTCGGAGGACCTCCCCGGGGGATACACCACCGAGAACCGCCTTCGGGAGCTCACCTACGGAGGAGCGAAGAAACGCTACGGAGAGCACGTCCCGGAAGAGGTTCTCGCCCAACTCGAGCGAGAGCTCGCGGTTATCGGCGAGCTCGACTACTGCGGCTACTTCTTAACCATGTGGGACTTAGTGGAGTACTGCCGGAAGGAGGGTATTCTCTGCCAGGGACGGGGCTCCGCCGCCAATTCGGCTGTGTGCTACTGCCTCGGTATTACGGCGATCGACCCGGTTCGAATGGACCTTCTCTTTGAGCGCTTCTTATCCAAAGAACGGGCGGAACCACCGGATATAGACCTCGACATCGAGCACCGCCGGCGGGAAGAGGTTATTACCCACATGTACCGGAAGTACGGCCGGGACCGGGCGGCCATGGTCGCGAATCTTGTTCGTTACCGCCCCCGGTCGGCGGTCCGGGACGTCGGGAAGGTCCTCGGTCTTCCCGAGACCACCCTCGACCGCATGGCCAAGCTCCTCTCCCACCGGGACAGCAGCTTTGAGGAGGCCTTTACGACGGTTATCGAAGAGCGCGGGGCCTCGGTTGTCTCCCTCTTTCGCCGGCTCTGCCGGGAGATTCTCGGCTTTCCCCGGCATCTTTCGATTCATCCCGGGGGATTCCTCTTGGGAAGCGAGGCGGTGCATCGCATCGTCCCGGTGGAGAACGCCACCATGCCCGGCCGAACCGTTATTCAGTGGGATAAGTACGATGTCGAGGCGATGGGGCTCTTTAAAGTAGACCTCCTCGGTCTCGGGGCCCTGACCCACCTCGACTACGCGTTCCGTCTTCTCAAAGAGCACTTTGCCGTCGACCTCTCGATGACTACCATCCCGGCGAAGGACCCCGGGGTCTTCGGAATGCTCAGCCGGGGGGATACCGTCGGCGTCTTTCAGGTAGAGAGCCGGGCCCAGATGGCGATGCTCCCCCGCCTGCGTCCGAAAACCTTCTACGACTTGGTTATCGAGGTCAGTATCGTTCGGCCGGGGCCCATTACCGGCGGCATGGTTCACCCCTATCTCCGGCGCCGGAACGGCGAAGAACCGGTCACCTTCCCTCACCCCAAGCTGGAGCCGGTTTTAAAGAAGACGCTCGGAGTCCCCCTCTTCCAGGAGCAGGTGATGAAACTGGCAATCGTCGCCGCGGACTATACCCCCGGCGAGGCGGACCAGCTCCGGCGGGACATGGCAGCCTGGCGAAAGAGCGGAAGTATGGAACACCACGGAGAAAAGTTGGTCTCCCGGATGGTCGCCAAGGGGATCCCGAAGGAGTTTGCCAAGCGGGTCTTCGACCAGATTATGGGATTCGGTGAGTATGGCTTTCCGGAAAGCCACGCCGCGAGCTTTGCCTTGATCGCCTACTGTACCGCCTGGATGCGCTACCACTTCCCGGAGGTCTTTGTCTGCGCCCTTCTCAACGCCTGGCCTATGGGTTTCTACGCACCGGCGACCATCGTCGAGGACGCGAAGCGCCACGGCGTTACGGTGCTGCCGATGGACCTTCTCTTAAGCGATTGGGACTGCCGGTTGGTACCCTTGAGGCAAGTCCCCGAGAGCCTGCGCGTACCCCGGCCTCGGAACGCCGGGGTACACGCGCCGCGGTACGCCCTTCGGATGGGCTTGCGGTTCGTTAAGGGGCTCGGACAAGGGGATTGGGAGCGCATCCACACCTACCGCGAAGGTCTATCCGGCACCGGAGAAGCACCCCGCTTCGAAGCGTTCGTTCAAAAAACCCGGCTTCCGGAAGATACCCTCGCGGCTCTGGCCCAAAGCGGCGCCCTTGGGTGCTTCGGGAGGGAGCGCCGGGAGGCCCTCTGGGGCGTCTCCGGGGGAGCCGGGGGCGGGGTGCCGACAAACGCCTTCGATCTTGCCAACGAGCCGGTCGAGCTTCCCCTCTTGAACCGGGCCGACGAAATCCGATGGGACTATACCTGGGGTGCCCACAGCACCACCGGTCACCCCTTGGAGCCATACCGCAGGGAGCTTACGGACCAGGGCTTTCCCGACGCCCAAACACTCCAGTCGTCTCCGGAAGGAAGGCGGGTAAGCTATGCGGGGCTCGTAATCTGCAGGCAGCGGCCGGACACCGCCGGGGGCACCGTGTTTATCACCCTGGAGGACGAGAGCGGCTTTGTGAATCTCGTCATCCGGCGACAGACCTTCGAAGAGCACCGAAACATCATTCTGAGCTCCTCTTTCTTGGGGGTCTCCGGCCGGGTGGAACGGGGCGAAGGATTACTCCATCTTATCGTCGAGTCGTGCTTTTCCCCGGCGCTATCCGTCGCTCCCGCCCCCGTCGAAAGCAGAGACTTCCGCTAAACGACGCACCTCCTCAAGCCCCCTCCGGCGGATTCCCCGGCGCCGGCTCTTTAGATCCTCGAGAACCGCCTCGAGGGAGCCCCCCCGGGCATCCAAAAGACGGTAGAACAGATCGACCTCCCCGGAATAGGTAATAAAGAGGTCCACCACCGCGTTATTCAGCTCCCTTTCGGCAAGCCACCGATAGCCGTCGGTCTCGAAGTAGCGTTCGTAGTTCGCCCGCAGATCGGACTGAAACTCCCGGTATACCCCCTCCT
>CAYPUT010000207.1:0-5473 GCA_964413945.1 uncultured Spirochaetaceae bacterium | reverse complement strand
GGAGGCGATGGCGGCCGGTACTCCCTTGGTAGTTCCGCGGCGGGTCGACCACGACGGCATTGTGGAAGGAAACTCACTTGGAGCGGTGGTGGATGATGACGATCATTTCGTCGACACGTTGGCAAGTTATTTGGGGTCAACAGAGAGTGACGCAGCGGCCGAAAGATGTCGCGCGTATGTCCGAAAGCACCATGATCCCGAAAAGCTGGCTCGGTTGTTTCTCGATGTCGTCCGATAGAGTGGACTCTCGGGCGGTGCCCCGTTTGCTCTTCGTTCTGCCGTCTCTCGGCGGTGGAGGAGCCGAGCGGGTGGTTACTCATCTCTTGCGCCGGTTTTCACAGCGCGGTTACGGGACCTCGCTTCTGACCTTTGCGGATGCCGACGACTACCCGGGAAGCCTCCCCCTCGAGGTCGAGCGCATTTCCCTCGGTAAGCGGGGCACCCTGGACGCTGCGAGGGTGCTGCTCCGTTTTGTCCGCATCCTCCGGGTCGACCCGCCGACGGTTCTCGTTTCCTTTCTCCACTACGCCAACATTCTTTCCGTAGTGGCACGGGCATTGAGCGCACGGCGCTTCCGCCTGGTCATATCGGAACGCAATTTTCCGCCGAGCTATCTCGATGACGTTAGATTTCGGCGACTTGTCACGCTACTGATTCGGAAGACCTATCGTCGAGCGGATGCGTTGGTGGCCGTAACCAACGGAATCGCGGACTGCCTCGCAAGGGACTTTGCCGTGCCAAGGGAGCGCATCTCGGTGGTTCCCAACCCCGTACCCGTCGGAAAGCTCCGAAAGCTCGCAGATTCGCCGATGCCGTCGCATCAGTCGCCTCCGTTTGAGCGATACGTTCTGTTCGTTGGACGCCTGTCCAGGCAGAAACGGCCGGATCGACTGCTGCGTGTGTTCCGCAGAATTGCGGACGACATTCCCGGGGTCGGCCTCGTCGTCGCCGGTACGGGCGAGCTGGACGGCGCCGTCCGGGAACTCGCGGTTGAGCTCGGCGTCGAGCGTCGGGTGGCCTTTCTGGGGTTTGTGGCGAACCCATACCCGTTGATGCGACGGGCGGAGGTGCTCTGCCTCACGTCAGACTACGAGGGTTTTCCAAACGTGCTCCTTGAAGCAATGGCAAACGGCTGTCCGGTAGTATCGACTGATTGCTTGACCGGACCGGGAGAGCTGATCGAACATGGAGTTAGCGGTTTTCTGGTTCCTCCGGAAGAAGAGGACGGTTTTGCGGGCTTCTTAGAGACGATTCTTCGGGATCGAGAGCTCCGGCGCCGCATGAGTCGCGCAGCAGGCAGCCGGGCCGATCACTTTGAACTAGATCGGCTGTTGCCTACCTTCGAGGCTGCGATTCTCGGTTCAACCGTCGCAAGAGCATAAACACGAGAGCAAGAGGGAGCACGTGGAGATATTCGGTATTCGCATTACCCGTCTCACTCTGGATGAGGTTGTCGAACGAATTCGGAGCGTTCACGAGCCGCTGACCATTTCCACCCTCAGTCTCCCTCTGGCGCGAGACCTTGTGCGGTTGTCGAACTATCGGAATGCGATCGAAAGCGCCGACCTCGTAGTCCCTGATGGGATAGGAATCGTGATGGCCTCGCGCTGGTTGTATGGGTCTCATGGCTTGTCTCGGCGAGTAACGGGTCCGGACCTCTTTCTTCGGTACCTCGAATTCCCGGGAGATAGAAACAAGGTCTTTCTTCTAGGTTCTCGTTCTGCAGTTCTCTCTGCTATGCTAACGCGCCTCGCGAGGGACTACCCGCAGGTAGAAGTGGTTGGTGCTCAGAGCCCGCCTATGGCTCCGTGGACGGCAGAGACGAATGAACGCATACTCCGGGACGTCAACGGTAGTGGGGCGGACGTTCTCTGGGTAGCGATGAGCGCTCCGAAACAGGAAATGTGGGTCTATCAGAACCGAGACGCGATTTCCGTGCCGGTCGTCGCCTCAGTTGGCGCCGCCTTCGATTTCTTTGCCGGCACCGTGCCCCGAGCCCCGCGCATGATGCGCCGCATGGGGCTGGAATGGCTCTATCGATCGGTTAAGGAGCCTTTCCGGGTCGGTTTGCGATATCCTCGGGGCATTCCTTATTTCTTGTATCTTTTGTTTCGCTCAAGGGCACGGAGGAGACCGAAGCGTGATGATGGCTAGAAGATGATGGTTGGACGCAGTCAACTCCGGAGCAGATGCGGGCAAGCTCTAGAGGCCGGCGTCGATGTCGTTTTCGGCGTGCCCTTGGAATGGATTATCCTCCTGTTTATCGTCATGATTCCCTTTGCCAGTCACGATATTCTCGATCGTCAGATTCTCCCGATGCCCGGGGCCAAGCCCTTCCTGCTTTTTTCCGCCTATATGCTCTTGGTGGTCTTGTACAACAGCACCGATCGTTGGGAGATACCCGGCATCGTTTCGGCATTCAGTTTGGCTTTGGTCGCTCTGTTTACGGTGGCGGTTTTCCGTTCGATCGCCTCCGGGGCTATCGGAGTTATCGACGATGTCGGTGTCTCCCGATACCTGCTCTCACACTACGTCAAACCACTGTTCTTTCTCTTGCCGCTCCCCATTGTGGCCGGCTACTACCACGAGAGGCGGCATGTTGAATCGGTATTGGAAGCGCTCGTATTGGCGATGTCTCTTCTATCCCTCTACTTGTTGTATCTCTATGTCTTTCACCTGTCTCCGATCCAACGCCAGGATTTTGCGGAGGTACGGAACTACTTCGGTCAGTTCCTAAAGATGCACGGAAACAACATCGCAAGCTACTATACGACCACGTTTCCCATCGTTCTGGCCTTCGTATTCGCGCGAAGAAGCTTATTCGCGGTCGGTTCTCTTCTCTTGAATCTGGTGGCCGTGGCCCTCATCTACTCCAGAGGTGCCTATGCCTCGGTTCTACTCGCTACGGTGTTGTTTCTCTGGCTTACCAAGCGAAGCAGATGGATACTCCTGGGTGCCGCTTTCGGACTACTCGCACTACCACTTCTGCCCCGGACAATCTTGGCCCGGGCGCTTACCGGACTCTCGGGGGGCTCGGTGGATCTTGCGGCACTTTCGGCCGGGAGGCTGGAGTTTTTGTGGACCCCGTTAATTGATGAGCTTATCGCTTCCCCGGGTAAGCTTCTTCTCGGACTGGGGCGATACGGAATCACCGTAACCGATGCCTTTCGTGCCGGGCGAATACTGCCTGCGGGCCATCCCCACAACATGTACCTGGAGCTGGTGATAGACGTCGGAATTCTGGGTGCGGTTGTGATTGGAATCCTCTTCTACCGGCTGCTCGACTATGCGGCGAGCGGCCAAGAGAGGGTCACGAGAGCCAAGCGCGGGATCCCCGGGGTACGTGCCTGGCGCCAGGACGATGTGTTCGTTGGACTCGTCGTGTCCGTTATCGCGTATTTGTTGTCTGGATTACCCGACCGAACACTGTTTCCCAATCATAACAATGCCTACCTATGGATAGTTTTGGCATGCCTTGTTGTGCTTCGTAGGAGGGAACGAAGGTTGAGCCATGAAAACAGATAACGCAAGTAAGGTGCCCAATGTCGGGTCGGGGTACGTCGCTACCGTTCTGCTTCAGGACTATTTTCACCACCGCGTCTTCAAGGGGATTATCGGGGAGCGACACTGGGGGCGATTCGAGAGTCGCCTCGATAGCAACATCGAGCAAGCCTGCGACCTTCTTGAGGAGTACCATGCGACTGCGACGTTCTTCGCCTTCGGATGGATCGCCGAGCGCTACCCTTCGATCGTCGCCCGGGTGGTAGAACGGGGCCATGAAGTCGCCGACGCCGGGTACGTTGCCCGGGACGTCTCCGAGATGAGTCGCGACCAATTCGTGCAGGAAGTTTCCCGCTCACGTAAGGTGATCGAAGACGCCACAGGTCAGAAGGTTCTCGGCTTTCGGTCCTACAAGTCGATTCGGTCCTCTGATCTATGGATCCTCGACGAGCTAGCCAAGCTGGGCTATCAGTACGACGTCAGCCTGCAGCCGAATCTTTTCGAATTGTTTCGGAGATCCGCGCGTTATCCCTTCGTTCACGTAAAGGACGGCAAGAGACTTGTTGAGTTACCGATGCCCACGCAACGGATACTTGCAATCAACCTTCCCATTGCCGGCGGAAATTTCATTCGACAGCTTCCCCAATGGTTGATGTATCCGGCCTTCCAGCACTGGAATCGTCGTGGGAAGGGGCCTTTCGTTCTCTATTTCCATCCCTGGGAGCTCGACCCCGAACAACCTCGAATATCCGCCATCGGTGCCCTTTCCCAGATCCGGCACTACCGGAACTTGGGAAAGTTCCGCGAGGTCCTGCCGTACTACTTCTCGGTGGGAGCGTTTAGATCCGTTCGCGACTACCTTGGCATCGAGGCCTCCCCGACCGCCCGATCGAGCGACCGTTCGGCGGATCTGGAAAACCGAAGCAGCGCCGAGATGTCCGGAAGACGTTTCGACGCCCACGGGACGCCGGTGACCGTCGTGATCCCCTGTTACAACGAGGAGTCGACGCTCCCCTATCTCGAGAAGAGCCTGGCGGAGCTGGAAGACGCGGCCGTCGGAACGGTTTCCTTTTCCTTCGTTCTGGTTGATGACTGCAGCAAAGATGCCACTCGCAGTGAGTTGCAGCGGATCTTTGACGATAAACCCAACTGTACGCTGGTCTTCCACGAGGCGAACAAGGGGGTGGCCGGTGCCATCCGGACCGGTATTGAGCACGCGAAAACGGACATTGTCTGCTCCATCGACGCGGATTGCTCCTACGATCCTCTCGAGCTCCTTAGGATGATACCGGAGCTGGACGACGAAACAGACATGGTCACTGCCTCGCCCTATCATCCCAACGGCTTCGTGGTTGCGGTGCCCCAGTGGCGGCTATTCCTCTCCCGGGGTCTTTCGGCGATATACCGCCTGATACTTCGGAACAAGCTCGCAACCTATACATCCTGCTTTCGGGTCGCTCGCCGGGACGCCGTACTCCGGGAGCAGCAGGAGTACGGTGATTTCCGTGGGATCGTTGAGATGCTGGCGCGCATGGATCTCCATGGTGCTCGAATCAAAGAGTTTCCCACGACGCTCCAGAGTCGAGTGTTTGGGTACTCCAAGATGAAGACAATCAAAACCATCTGGGGACACCTGGGTCTGTTAGGGCGCCTATTGGTATACCGGAAGGACCGAAAATGATCGGCGACGACAGGCGTGGCATCGACACGATTTCGGCCGTCGCACTCCTGCTGTTTGCCGGTGTCTCTCTGTTTCTCTCATACCGGCTAAATATGTGGGTCGACGAAGCCTATACGTTCCGTACCACCGGCGGAGGGGCGGTGTTCGCCCTCCGGGAGGCCCTTCGATTCGAGGCCCAACCGCCGCTCTATTTCGTGGCTCTGTCTATCTGGAGGCTGCTAAACCCATCGCTTTTCTGGGGGCGTATCTTCTCGCTTGGCTCGGTGTTTGGGGCGTTGGTCGTGTTGCGAC
>CAYPUT010000206.1:0-5501 GCA_964413945.1 uncultured Spirochaetaceae bacterium | reverse complement strand
CCCGGGGTCAACTACTTCCGGCGGGTGCGTATTCCTCCGGCCGGAGCCGGGGTTAGAGCCGGGGCGCTTTCGGGATGGGATGCGGGCCCTTCCGACGGGCCCGCTGCCTCGGACCCGACTTATACCTACGTCCGCCTCGAACAGATGTCCCCATGGATTCCCGAAGCGGTCCTGACCGCGGAAGACGGCGCCTTCTACTACCACGACGGGGTCAACTTCCGGACCCTTGCCCTTGCGATCGTTCGGAACTTAAGCGAGAAGGACGTTATCGTCGGCGCGAGCACCATCAGCATGCAGCTGGTAAAGATGCTCTTTCTGAACGACGACCGCGTCTTTTCGCGGAAGCTCCAGGAGGTGTTCCTGGTCTATCTGATGGAGCATCAGGTGCCCGTTGCGAAGGACCGGATCCTGGAGATCTACCTGAACATCGCCGAGTTCGGCCCCGGGGTCTTCGGCATCCACGACGCGGCACAGTACTATTTCGGAAAGGACCCCGCGGAGCTCTCCCTCGGCGAGGCGACCTTTCTCGCGAGCATCCTCCCCTCTCCGAAGCGCTACCACTGGTACTACGCCCAGGGGGAGATAAGCGACGGCTGGTTTATCCGGATGAAGAGCTACTACGACGTCATGCGCCTCCGGGGTACCATCTCGCAGGAAGAGTACGAGGCGGCCCTGGAAGATAAACCGGTGTTTGCCAAGCAGGCTGCGCCCTCGGCAAGCTAACCCCGCCGGCGGCGGCCGATCGACAAGGAGCTCCGAAACGTGCCCTACTCGAGGCCTTACTCGAAAAACGAAGAGCGGGCAAACAGCATAACCCACGGTGTCGGCCTCGTAATGAGTCTCATCGGCGCCGTGGTTCTTACCCTCCGGGCCTTCGACACCGGGGACCCACTTCGCATCGCAACCTACCCCGTCTTCGGGGTAACGATGGTCCTGCTCTACACCGCTTCGACCCTCTACCACAGCCAAAAGAGCGAGCTCTCCAAGGCGCGGCTGAAAATCTTCGACCACATCTCCATCTTCTATCTGATAGCCGGAACCTACACGCCCATAACCGTCGTCGGGATGGGGGGCCCCTGGGGGTGGACGATCTTCGGCGTGGCGTGGGCCCTGGCCCTCGCAGGCACCGTGTTCAAGTTGTTCTTTACCGGCCGGTTTCCGATCGTCTCTACGTCGATCTACCTGGCGATGGGGTGGATCGTCGTCCTGGCGGTGGTGCCCCTCCTCCGGAGCGTCCCGGCGGACACCCTGCTCTGGCTCTTGGGCGGCGGGCTCTTCTACACCGTCGGGGTCGTCTTCTACGCCTGGCGCCGGCTGCCCTTCGGCCACGCGGTCTGGCACCTCTTCGTCCTCGCAGGCACGGCGAGCCACTTCGTCGCGGTAATGTCGCTCTAAGCTGCGGTTCCCCGGAGGCGCCGGGCTATCCGCTCCCCCCGGGCCGCCCGGTCGGCGGGGTCCCCGGTGTCGGGCCCGAGGCGCTCCTCGCCGGCGATTCTCCCGTCGAGCATAAAGAGAACCCGCTCGGTCTGGGCCGCCACGGCGATGTCGTGGGTAACCAAGAGGATGGTGGTTCCCCTCCGGTTGATATCCGACAGCAGATCCATAATCTCTCCGGAGGACCGGGAGTCGAGGGCACCGGTCGGCTCGTCGCCGAAGAGCATTTCCGGATCGTTTATCAGCGCCCGGCAGATTCCGACCCGCTGCAGCTGCCCGCCGGAGGCCTGGGTGATGCTGTTCCCGGCGAGGGAGGCTATCCCCGTCTGCTCCATCAACTCGGTTGCCCGCCGGTTTACTTCGGCGCGGCTCCTGCCGTTCGCAAGGTATCCCGAGAGAACGATGTTGTCGAAGATCGAGAGGTTCTTCAGCAGGTGAATCTGCTGGAAGATAAACCCCATCTCCGTAAGCCGTAAGTGCGAGAGTTGAGATTCCGAGAGGGTCGAAAGCTCCCTGCCGTTAAAGACGACACTCCCGGAGCTCATCCGGTCCATCCCGCAGACGTTGTAGAGGAGCGTAGACTTCCCGGAACCCGAGGGCCCCATGATCGACACGAACTCTCCCCGGGAGATCCGCAGGTCGACATCCTTCAAGACCCATGCCTCGTTCTTCTTTCCCAGTACGTAGCGCTTGTTTACCCGGTTCGATTCTAAGAGCGTATTCATTTTGCTTTCTCCCTTACTCCGCGATTAACGCGGCGATGTTGGTTTCTTTTATGCGTGAAATGCTTGCAAAGGTGGTTATTCCGACCGCCAGCGCGAGCAGAAGCGGCAGCAAGACGTAGGCCCGCAAGGGATCGACAACGAACCGAATCCGAGCCGCCCCCATAAAGGACCAGAGGGCGCCGACGAGACCCTGCCCGAGGGTGTTGGAGACTACCGTCCCGGCGGCTATTCCGACGGTCAGCAGAACCAGCGCCGTCGTTAGGTACTGGATGCGGATGTGGCGCAGGGAAAAGCCGAGACTCTTCATAATCGCGATCCGGGAGACGTCCTTGACGACGAGCATCTTGAGAAAGAGCGCGGTAATCAGCACCGCCACCGCGATACCCGCGGCGACCGCCACCAGGGTTACCACGCCGAGCTGGGAGATGGTGTTTCCCAGGGTCTGGGCGACGTAGCCCTCCAGGTCGGTCACCCGGGCCGGGTGGAAGGCCTGGGAGTATTCGGCGACCTTGGCGTCGACTAAGTCCGGAGAGGCAAGGTCGACGCCGACGGTGTACCAGAGGGCGTTCTCTCGGCCGAAGGGCATCGAGGCCTTGGCGGTCCGTCCTCCGTTGGTCACATCCTGATAGATTCCAGAGACCCTCATCGGCGTGGCCTCGCCACCCACAAGAAGCCGGACGGTGTCTCCGACCTCTTTGTCCATATCCCGGGCGTTCAGGTACGACAGGGCGATTTCCCGGTCGTTTCCCGGGGCGGCGCCCGCCAAGTAGTCCAGGGGAAAGAGGGAGAAGTCCCCGGATTCCACGGCGATGGTCTCCTCCTCGCCGCTATCGGTTAGAAGCGTAACCTGGGATGTGATAAAGGGCGCGAAGCGCTCGACCTCTTCGTCGGCGGCGAGGGTTGCGACCATCGCATCGAAGCGCTCGGCCACCTCTTCGGTCTGCCGGAGGTCGATCCGGAGGTCGCTACTGCCGATCCCCATGTAGGAGATAAACGACGGGGAGGTCATCGTCCCGAGAAAGTGAACCGGGACAATGGTGATAAAGGCGCTAAAGACGAAGATGCCGGTGAGCAACCCGAAGAGGCGAAACCGCTGCGCCGCGTCCCGGGCGCCGAGAAAGACGTTAATCCCAAGCAGACGGGTTCGACTGACCGGAAGGAAGGCCCCGCTCCGGGGCGCTTCGGTGCTTCCCGCGGACCGGAGGGCCTCGACGGCGCTAATCCGGCGGAACCGGGAGAGCACCCGCAGGGCCGCGACGACCACGGCGAGAAAGAGCAGGGTTGCAGCGGCAAGGGGAACCGCGCCGCCGGCGGCACTCGCCGGGGCGGAGCCGATTGCCAGGGCGATGCTCCCCGAGAGCACCCGGCTCAAGGGGAGGGAGGCAAGGTAGCCGGCGAGGACGGCGATCGCGCCGACGGCGATGTACTTGGCCAGGTAGATCCGGCGGATGTCGCGCCCGGCCATGCCGATGGCCTTCATCACGCCGATTTCCCGGTAGTCCTCCTCGACGGCGGCCAGGATGGTAAACCGCAGGCAGAGAATCGCGACAACCATCAACAGCAGACTCAAGATAATGACGACCGCCGCGACCATCCCGTCGGTCAGGGCGTTCAGGACCCGGAAGAGCCCGTGGTCCACCGTCGGGCCCCGCTTCGGAAGCCCCGAGGCGGCGTAGGCGTCGATAAGGGCGTCGGTCCGTTCCGGGTCGGTCATCCGGAACTCGATGAGGTATTCGACCTCGTCGAAGTGCCCCCGAAGGGCCGCGTAGTCGGCCTCGCTCAAGACGAAGCGCTTCGAATGGACGATGGCCGGGTTCATCTGCGCGTCCCGGACGAAGGCCGAGATCCGAAACTGCCGATAGAAGCCGTTACCGGCGACCCGAACCGTATCCCCAATCTCGAGGCCATCCCGCCGGAGGTAGTAGACCGGCACCCCGATCTCCCCCTCTGCCGGCTGTACCCGGCGGTTCTCAAGGTCGAGGAGATAGTCGAAGTCCCGGTTCTGGGTCACCAGACTCAGGTCCATCACGCTCTCGGCTTCGCTCGCCTCCCGGGCCCCGAGGGTCAGGCTCGACCCGTCGATCGTTACCATCTCGACAATCTGCGTCCGGGAGACCAGCTCCTGCGCCTCCGCCCAGGCTTTTATCTCGTCGGGGTCTAGATCCCCTGCGTGCATCTGCACCACGTGGGGAACCACGGCGTCGGCGAAGAGCGCCTCAAGGGCGCCGTCGAGCTCGACGATCATCCGGGCGCCCCCGGCTACCAGAAGAGCAGAAAGGGCGACGAAGGCGCAGATCACCATCATCACACCCTTTTTTCTCGAAAAATCGCGCTTAAGTATTCGCAAACGAATCACGTTACTACCCTCCTCCGGGCGACCCCGGCGACAAAGACGACTCCGAATCCGCAGAGAACCAGCATCAACCCGATTCCCCTCCCGGCCCCGGTTCCGATTACCCGGCCCACCGACGGCGCGAGGCGCCCGCCTTCCACCAGCAGGGGAATAAAGACGCGGTCGGCCAGGAAGCCGGATATTGAATAGGCGAGGACGAAACCGAGCTGCGACAATAGCCCGATAATCCCCCAGGCCCGACCCTGGGTCTCGTTGGGCACCTTCGTCCGGATAAGGACGTCGGCTGCGGTGTTGATAACCGGCAGGGCACAGAAGAAGAGAAAAAACGAGGCGGTAATAAGGACGATGTGCGTGGTCAATCCCATCAGCCCGAGAAAGAGCCCCGCGGCGGCCAACGAGAGGACCAAAAGCTCGGCGTGGCGCCGGCTGATGCCGTAGATGCCGAGAAGAAGGCTGCTGAAGAGCATTCCCGAGGCGCTGACCGACTGGGCGATACCGAGGGTCCGGGCGTCGGAGAAGGAGAGGACCATCGGCGCGAAGAGCGTCTGGAGCACCCCGACGAAGAAGGTGGCCAGACAAACGACTCCGACAACGCCGAGAACCTCCGGCTTGGAGACCACCGCGGCCCACCCCTCTTTAAGCTCGGAGAGGGCGTTCCCCGTGCCGGCGCTTCGGGCGGGCTTCAGGCTCCGGTTGATAGCCAAGGCCGCGAGCACCGCAAGACCGAAGGTCGAGATGTCGATGATAAACACCGCCGTGAGACCGCCGACGGTCATCAGAATTCCGGCGAGGACCGGCGAGACCAGGTGCTGCGCCGAGGAGGCCAGCTGCACCAGTCCTCCGGCCCGGGAGAACTGCTGTGGGCTCAGGAGGTCGGTTACCGCCGCCTTGTACGCCGGACTCTGGAGAGCGACGAAGACCGAGCTTACCGCCACGCCGAGATAGATCTTCCAGGGCGCCAAGCTCCCGGTCAGGGCCGCGACCAGCAG
>CAYPUT010000205.1:0-5559 GCA_964413945.1 uncultured Spirochaetaceae bacterium | reverse complement strand
AAATAATCTGCCACACTTGCCATAAAGGTCTCGGGGTCGGTGTCGTCGAACCGGATAAGCTCACTGATGCCGCCGTCGTCGGCTTCCAGAGCCCCGAAGTCGGGCTCGAAGGAGAGCCCCTCGGGGAGCCTAAAGAGGTCGTGGACGGTGCCGGCCATCTCGGATCGGATACGCATGAGCTCGGCCGCGGCGGCGCCGATCTGCTTCTCGAACTGCTCGGAGGCGTAGAGCAGGTAGCTCTTTGCCTCGCGCAAGGATGCTTGCCGGGCCGTGTGATTCCGGTAGAGCTCATCGGTTGGGCCGATGATGTCGGGATCGACTTCTAGGGCCGCGACAATGTCTCTGATGCGCGAGACCCTCTCGAGCTCCGCCTGGCGATAGCTCAGTACGTCGGTGGGACTCCGGGTCTCCAGCTCGTAGCCGTGGGCGGCAAAATCCGAGAGCTCCTCGGCGAGCTGAAGCTCCCTGCGCGCGGCCGAGTACTCCCGGTAGAGGGCGTCGAGGTGACTGCGGCCGGCGGCGTAGCCCGAGGAGAGTGCCTCAAAGCCGTCGAGAAGCCGTCCGTAGGAGCTTCGTGCTTCGGTCAGGGCGGTGGTAGCTTCCTCGAGCGACTCCTTGGCAGGTTGTACGGTTGAGGTATAGTACGCCCGGCGGCCGGTGGAGCCCACTTTGAGGGCATTCTGCAGCTCCTCCCGTTCGGCGACATTCCGCCGGTGCTGCCGGATGCGGGCGCTCAGAGCCGCCACGGACGCCTGAGCGGCCGCTTCCCCGGAACCGTCCTCCTGGCTTTCCTCGCCCATCGCCTCCAAGCCGCGTGCAAGCAGGTTGCGAAAGGCCGATACCTCGTCGGAAGCATGCTCCGGGTCGGCCGAAAGCTCCTCTGCACGCTCGGCGGTCATCGCGAAATCGCGAAGGGCACGGCGCTCCGCCGAGAGCCTCACGTAGCGCCGGGTCAGAGTATCCGTTGCCGAATCAAAGAGTGCATGGGGACTGTCGGCCCCTTCGATCTCAGCGGTGGAGAGAAAGGTGTCGATATCGTCGGCGCCGAAGAGATCACCCGGGAGCCCCACGGATTCCAGACCCTGAACCGCGATGAACGCCCGACCCTCCGGAGAATCGGTACCGAGCTCCTCGGCGCGGCGGTCGATGTAGGCGGCAAGCTCACCAAGCAGAAAGCGCTCGGCGGTCTGGATTTCCGCGACGCGCTCGGCTTCCCCGTCGGCGTCTTCGACGGCACGAAGTCCGCCAAGGGCCAGATAGACCTTCGCCGCAACGGCGAGGGATGCGCCGGTCTCATCCGCGAGCTCCAGAGCCGCGATGGTAGCTTCCAGCTCATCGCCTAACTCCGCCCGCTCTGCGACGGCCTCAAGCTCCAACGGCGCGATGTGGGCGGCGAGGTACTCCCGGATCACCCCGGCAAGGTAGGCCGGCGCCTGTGCGGTGGCAGCGAGCGCCTCGAGGAGCGCCAATGCCTGGCCGGCGCTCGTAATCGAATCTATGGCACTGAAGGTGAGGGTTCCGGCGTCCTCTTCCGAGCGCCCGAGGAGCAAAGCGAGCTCTTCGGCGGCTTCGGCACGAACTACCGCCGTCCGGCTCGGCGCAAACTCGGCGTACTGGGAATAGACCTCCCCAAAGGGGCCTTCGAGGGCTACCCGGTATTCCTCCTCGGTCGTCTCCCCCCGCTCCAGGAAGGAGATGGTCTCGGCGAGTCGGTCGTATTCGTAGGTGACCTCCGCTATCAGTTCCCGGTGGGCCCCCCTTACCGCGTCCCAGGCGGCGCCGCGGTCGGGTTCGATGCCCTCGGTAGCCGCCTCGTAGGCGGCGAGGAGGGTCGCCAGGGCGGGATCGCTCAAAGAGAGTCCGGCGGCAAGGTACTCCGTCGAAAGCTCTTCCCGGCTCTTTGGCTCCGGAGGCGGGTCTCCCTCTGGAATAACCACGACCGAGAGGATGGCCTCGCGCCGGTCGGCGGTCTCTGCGAGATCCGGAAGATCCTCAATAATGGCCGCGGCCTGAGTAGCGATATCGGCGCGAATCGACGCCTCGGCGGCCGAGAAATAGTCGGCGTAGAGCCCCGGGCGGTCGGTCCGATAGAAGGCGTCGATCTCCTCATCAAGTCGCTCGACGGCGCGCTGGAGCGTTGTCGTATCCTGAGCGACCCAGGAGAGCCAGAGGCTATCGTAGGCTTCTTTCGTCGCCTGGTAGCTCGTGGTGACATCCGCAAGATCTTCCTGGGCAACCTCCAAGAGGTTCTGATAGTCGGCAAGGTCGTCGGTGATGGCCTCCAGGGCATCGATCTGGGCAAGGTAGGCGGCTTCGCCTTCCGCGTAGGCGGCCTGGGCCCGGGTCAGGCGCTCGGCGGTGTCCGCCTCGGTGGCCCGTCCGGAGCTCCGGTCCCCGGCGTAGTCCACCACCGCCTGAGCGATATCGCGCTGGTGGGCGAGAAGCTCTAGCTGCCGGTCGAGGCGCGCCAGCTCCCGGTCTTTGGCGTTGATGCTTCCGCCGGCAAGGTCGGCCACGTAACCGGCCCCGAGTCCCGAAATGGTCTCGGCAACCGACCCGGCCGTGGTGTGATAGGCAGATGCCAGATCGTTCCAGTAGTCGTGCTCCCCCGCCAGAAACGCTACCTCCGGCTCGAGCTCGGCTATCCTGCGATGGACTGCGACAAGTTGGGTGTCTCGGGCCTCGATGGTGCGCCCAAGCCGGGCGATCCGCCCGGCGAAACGGTGGCGGTTATAACTTTGACGGTATGCGGCCTTTTGCGCAGACGTCGCGTTTTCGTAACGCCCCTCCCAGATTCGGTTATGTGAGAGCATCTCGTAGAAATCTCGGTAGTTCGACCTTCTTCTCAAAGACGATGCGCCGTCATCATCGTCATCGTCCGGTGGTCTGGGAATCGGTTTGTCGATGAGCGAATCGATTTCCGCGGCATTCGCCGCGTTGGCGCTGATCCTATTGTCCCGGCTCCGGATCTCCGACTCTAGCGCACGCCGGGTATTCTCAAGCTCCTGCCCGAGATAGACTCGGTTCTTCTCCGCCAGGGCCAGAATCCCGAGGGCCTGGTCGTAGGCCCCAAGGTAGGAATCCACCTCCCGGCGTATCTTGGCCTGCTCCTCGGCGGCGGCGGCGGCAAGGTCCGAAACGCTCCGGGAGAGCTCCTCCTCAAAGGTCAGCTCCAGGGCGTCCCAGGCGGCGCGGCCGGTGTCGATGATGTTCTGCATGGAGATGAGCCAGGCGGTGCGCGCCGTATCCAGATCGGCGAAGGCGGCGTCCCAGGCGGCTTCGGCCTCGATGTAGGCCTCCTGGCTCGCCGTTTCCCAGGCGAGGCGCTTTTCCAAGAGGCGCCCTTCGGCCTGGCTCCAGGCATCGAGGCCGGACTGGAAAGCCTCTTTGTAGCTCTCCTCCCATGCGCCGAGGGACTCGATATCCGGCTCGGTACCGAGAGCCTCGGTGGTGGCCAGCAATACCTGGTGCGCAATCGAAAGCTCTTCTTCGGTGGAAGTGACAAGGCCGGCGGCTATGGCTCCGGCGTTCTCACTCTCGCTCTTGCGGCGCAGGCTGTAGGTATCCAGGAGGCGGCCACGCAAGAGGCGCCCTTCGCTCATGATGGCAAGGCGATCGAACTCTCTCTCGGCCCGGGCGACGTACTCATCCAGGGAAGCCGAAAGCTCTTCGGAAACGGTGGCCCGATACTCTCCGTCGAGACGAGCGAGGATCTCGTCGTAGGTAACCCGCGCCTCGAGGGCCCAGGCATCTACCAGCTCCGCCCGGCGGGCAACGACGGCCGCGCTCCAGGCGGCGTGGTCCCCGGCGGCGCCCTCGGCACCCCGGAGCAGCGGGTCTCCGGCGGAATCCACGGCGATTAAGCCGTCGACGGACTCATAGAGATAGCTGGTGTCCAGCGCTCTCAGGTACTCGATGGCGTTCTCCCCGGGCACGGCGGGAAGCTCCCCCTCGAGCTGCTCTCCCAGGAAGCGCGCCAGCCTCCTCGACAGACGGTCCCGAGCCTCCGCCTGCTCCCAATCGGCGACTGCCTCAAGGCCCCTCTCGGCCTCATCGAGCCAAGAGGCGACGTCAGTTGCCCGGTCGGCACGATCGAAGTGACGCTCAAGACCTTGCAGAGAAAGGCTCGGCACCGGCTGTAGATCCTGAGCCGACGATGCCGCCGCGAAAAAGACGAGCACCAACAACACCGCCAGACGCGAGAACGCAGAACTCCTCCCCACAATAGTCCCCCTTCAAGGACTATGACAGGGCTAGCATGCCTGGTGATTCACGTTTCGGAGAAAAAGAGTGGAATTGGTTGTGTGCGTTCTATAATCGTTGGGCACGTTCACGCAAAAAGGCCGAACGCGGCGATAAGCACGGCGAGAACGGTAAACCCGAGGGTTAACCCCCACTGGAGTCGGGCAAATCGTTGATCGAACTCCTCGAAGCGCTTATCGACTTGTTCAAACCGTTTATCGACCTGCTCGAATCGCTTATCGACCTGTTCAAACCGTTTATCGACCTGCTCGAATCGCTTATCGACCTGTTCGAAGCGCTTATCGACCTGTTCGAAGCGCTTATCGACCTGTTCGAAGCGCTTCTCTGCGAAGGCGAGTCCCTGCTTGATGGTCTCCGCCACGACCCGCACGTCTCCCTGAAGCACAGTAATCGCCCGTTGAACCTCGCCGTTCGTCACGGCAAAAGTCGGCCTATCCACGGTGTGATCTTCGATCAAACGGGCGTAACGCCGGAGTGCGTTTCGGTCCTTCACCTCGAAGGCCTGAGTAAGCTCTTCTTCGATCCGCTCGGCAAGTTCAGCCATCTCCCCCAACCCTGTACCTCCTTAACTATAGCGATCCATCGTTTAGCTTTCCACCCTCTACAACGGGGGTAGCTTTCGTGGTGCTTCGCGAATGCGGAATCTTTTGATCGATGGACGGCGAAAAATCGGTTCAAACCTCAATCACCAGGCAAAAGAACCGTGTTGTATAGGTCGATGAGGTGCCTGTTGTTGACGGTTCTCTTATTCCTGTTGTCGAGTTGCGGGTCAGGCCCGGGAAGCGACCCGGACATCGAATCCTACCTCCGGGCGCGGACGCTTTACGTCCAGGGGAATCTCTCCGGCGCCCGACGCCTCCTCGAGGCGCCGGTTCGAGGAAGGGCGCGTCTACCGGCCGCGCGTTTGCTCTTGGGAAAGACACTCTTCTTTCAGGGTGATACGGCCGCCGCCGCGGAGGAGCTCTCGCTCCTCTTCGACGAGAACCCGCACCACGTGGACGCGGCCAAGTGGCTCGCCCGGAGCTATCTCGCAGAAGAGCGTCCCGGGGACTCGCGCCGAGTCCTTGTTCAGGCCCTCGAGGTAAGCAGCGAAGACGCCGAGCTTCTGCTCCTGATGGGACAGAGCGCCCGGGAGCTCGGAGACACCACTTTGGCTATAGAGTACTTTGCGAAGGCGACGACTTTTGCTCCTCGCCTCGCCGCGGGACACATAGAGCTCGCGGAGATATACCGGTCCGCGGGTATCGCCGAGGAAGCAGCCCGCCACGCCCGGCGCGCCGAGTCTCTGCTGGGAGA
>CAYPUT010000204.1:3591-5609 GCA_964413945.1 uncultured Spirochaetaceae bacterium | reverse complement strand
ATCATGCTGGTTTCGTCGGCCTTTGTGTGGGCCGCCGGTCAAGGAGAGATGGAGGAGGCGGGGGCAGACTATCCCAGCAAACCCATTCAATTTATAGTTCCCGCGAATCCGGGGGGTGGTACGGACCTTGGTGCTCGGCTCCTGGCGAAGTATCTTGCCGACGAAATTGGCACGAACATCGTTATTACGAATATGCCCGGGGCCGGTGGAACGGTAGCCTCAAGCTACGTTGCGGATGCGGAGCCCGACGGGTACACTCTGCTTTACCAGCACGAGTCCTTCGTTGCCAACCGGGTCTTTGGTCTGAGCGATCTGGACCTGCGGACCATGGCGACGGCCAGCGGAACCTTCGAGGTCGATACGGTTTGTCTCTTCTCGAAGGACATCGAGTCGTGGGATGAGCTTGTTCGAATCGCCGAGCGCGAAGAGGTAATCCTCGGTACGGAAGTCGGAACCGCATTCCACATTCTCTTCGAGGCGATCAAAGACCGTTCTGGCTTGGAAAACCTCAAGTTCGTCGACACCGGCGCCGTCAGCCCGACACTGGCCGCCCTCGAGGGTGATCAGATCGACATCGCTCTTGTTCCTCTCGGAGTTATTCGAGATTCCGTGCAGAGCGGGCGCTACAACGTATTGGCGCTGACGTCTGCCAGGGAGCGTAGCCAGTTCGTTCCGAATGTTCCGACGATGACGGAGCTCGGTATCAACGTGTACCTCCCCAAGTTCTTCTTCCAGGCTTTTCCCCCGGGAACACCCGAGTCTATTGTGAGCACGTTCCGGGAAGCGATTCAGCGGACGATGGAAAACCCCGACTTCATAGAAGAAGGCGAGGCAATCCTGTACAAGACTGCCTACATATCACCTGAAGAGCTGTACGACATGGAAGAGGCTGCATACGATCTTATGACGACCTATGCGCCGTTGATCATGGAGTAGGGGAACAAGTCAAGAATATGAAGAGATACGCTGACGTCGTTTCAGGAAGCTTTCTGGTTCTTGTATCTATCGTGATGCTCCTCGAGACCAGGAGTATCAGAGCTCTGGGGATCATGGAGTTCGGGCCGAAGATTATGCCCCGGATTCTTTCCACAGCGTTGTTGATAGTGGGGCTAGCCATTGTAGTGACCAGCCTGGTGCGTATGAAGAGTGCTCCGGTAACTGAGGACCCCAAAGAAACCGAAGGTCCCTCCGTAAACTATAAGAAGGTTGCGGCCACGGCGGCGTTGATTTCGTTTTACGTTTTCAGTCTCCGGCCTTTCGGCTTTATCGTGACGACGATCATCTATCTCTTCGGCCAGTTTGTGGTCCTTGGGGGAGTCGCCAAACGGCGGCTCCCCATCTACGGGCTGCTCTCGCTCGGAGTCTCATTCGGTATCTACTACCTCTTCTACTTTGTCTTCAACGTACTTCTGCCCCCTGGTCGGGTCTGGTAAAGGATTCTCCTATGTTTGAGATGTTTCAAATCGGATTCTCCGGCATTCTGCACCTCAACGCTCTCCTGCTGATTCTCCTGGGCGTCGTTCTGGGAATTATGTTCGGCGCGAGCCCGGGCCTTACCACCTCGATGGGCATGGTGTTCATGTTGCCTCTGACCTTCAGTCTGAACGCCTCCAACGCGATGGCGCTCTTGACCGGATTATACGTCGGCGGCACCTCCGGTGGCCTCATTACCGCGATCCTGTTGAATATCCCAGGAACTCCGGCGGCGATAAGTACCACCTTCGACGGCTATCCGATGACCCAAAAGGGAGAAGCCGGAAGAGCTCTCGGCATCGGTATACTCTATTCCTTTCTCGGCGGGCTCTTCAGCTTCGTGCTCCTCTACATCTTTGCGGGTTATCTCGCGAGAATCGCCTTGAAATTCACTCCTTTCGACTATTTCGGTATTACGCTTTTTGCGATTACTCTGATCGGAGGGCTGTCCGGCAAGTCCGCACTCAAAGGCTTGGCTGCGGCACTCGTCGGCATGATAATGAGCGCCTTCGGTAGCGCGCCGATTGACGGCTATCCACGGTTCA
>CAYPUT010000204.1:0-3581 GCA_964413945.1 uncultured Spirochaetaceae bacterium | reverse complement strand
TGAACGCCGGCTTTCACTTGTTGCCCTGTCTTATCGGGATCTACGCCGTAACTGAGATCCTCAAGACGGCGGAGCAAGAAGATAGTGTTGGCATAGTGGATCAACACAGCTTCAAAATCCACGGCTTCGGCTTAAGTCTCAAGGAGTTCATCGGTCAGATACCGAATGCAGTCCGGTCACTGTTGATCGGAGTCGGCATCGGAATCCTTCCCGGTCTAGGAGCGGGGCAGGCGAACATCATCGCCTACAGTATGGCGAAGAAGCGGTCCAAGTATCCTGAGAAGTTCGGGACCGGAGTAATCGACGGGGTCGTCGCCTCCGAGACGGCCAACAACGCCGTTATCGGTGGGGCCCTCATTCCGACGTTGACCATGGGTATCCCCGGAGACGCGGCGACGGCGATGCTCTTGGCGGGCTTTATGATTCACGGTCTGACCCCGGGGCCCATGCTGATGCAAACGAGCGCCGAGCTTGTCTACGTAATCTTCGCAGCCCTGATTATCGCGAACTTCGCCATGATAATCGTTGAGTACTTTGGAATCAGGGTCTTTGTTCGACTTCTGAAGATACCCAAGTCCTATATTCTGCCGATTATCATCGTCCTCTGTATGGTTGGTGCGTTCAGCATCAACAACCGGATCTTCGATGCAATTTCGATCCTGATTTTCGCGATCGTCGGGTATGGGCTCTACAAGTTCGAATATCCACTCGCGCCCTTTATTCTTGGTTTTATCCTGTCGCCGATCATCGAGATCAACCTTCGTCGTGGCTTGATCTTTTCCGACGGCTCGTACGCCGAGTTCTTTCAGAAGCCAGTTTCGGCTTTCTTTATCTTTCTGACGTTCGGTTCGCTTGCGTTCATGCTCTACAAACGTCGAGGGAGAAAGCAGAACGTTTGAGTTCGGATTTCGGAGAGATTTCGTTGAGTGATCGTCCCGAGAAGCTAATCGATAGCCCCTCCCTCGTCGAAGTCGTCCGGGAGCACCTTATAGGGGACATCATGGAACGGCGCTATCTCCCGGGGCAGAAACTCCCGGTTGTAGCCGTTGCCTCCAGGTACGGAGTGAGCGAAACCCCGGTTAAGCAGGCCTTTAATCGATTGGTCAGTGAAGGCATGCTCGAAGCTGTACCCCGAAGAGGCGTCATTGTCCGCCGGGTTACCAAAGAAGCCGTGCAGGAGCTGATGGAGGCGCGGCAGATGGTAAATCTCGTGGCGGTCGACGCCTCGATTGACTGCAAACCAGAGGATCGGGCCCTTATGCAGCCTGAGTTGGAGAAGAAATTAGATGAACACCGCCGTCTTATCGAGGAGGTTACGGACAAACTCTCGATCGAGGTCTATCTCCACTATGTGGAAATAGATCGAGAGTTCCACATGAGGTATCTGCGGTGTGCTCACAATCGGACAATCGAGCGTTTCTACCAGCAGTTGTACAACCAGGCCTACGCCTATGTTTCGCTCTCGACGCTCATGACCGAACGTATTCGCCTTGCGCTAAACCAACATCGATCCATATTTGATGCGTGGTTGAGGAAAGACCGGGAGGCGATGACCGCCGCACTGAAACAACACAAGCAGTCCGCAATAGATACGCTGAATCAAATCTACGACAAGGAACGCCAATGATGAAATCCGGTATCGCTCGCCTCTACCCCCCCACCGCAATCGCCGGAGAGGTAGGCACCTGGACCCTGACCTACCGGGTAGGGCCCGGTGGTCTCGCGGCCGGGGACCGGCTGATTATCCATACCGACTCGGATACCGACTGGGAAGAACCGCAGACACGGAGTCCCGGCGAGACGGGTTTTACGGAAATTCGTCTCCCGGACCGGGATGCCAAGGGAAGGCCCCTCGCTGCGGCTTTGACGATAGAGACCGTCAAGAAGATGCACCTGACCCTCTTGTCCGGGACCCTCGATGAGGGAGAAGAGCTTTCTCTGGTATTCGGCGCCGGTCCGGGCCTTCGGATGCAGACCTTCGCCGAAGAGCGGCGCTATTTCCACTTGACCGTGGTTCGGGCCGACGGGCGGAGGAGGCCCGTGGAAGGGTCGCCCGCCCTTCGAGTCCTCGGAGGACCCGCGGTTCGGTTGGTGCTGATCTGCCCGACGATGGTTAGTCCCGGTGTGCCGATCCGCATGGTGGTAAAAGCCGAGGACCAATGGGGGAACCCGGCCTCCGGGTTTACCGAGGAGGTAACCGTCCGCCTCTCCGGGGAGGAGCAAACGCTTCGGCTCCCGGAGGATCGCGCGGTAGCCTGGGCGGAGTTCGCGGCGGGCTCCCTAGGTGGCGTTAGCCGGGGGGGCCGCAGCCCGCAGCCGGCGGGGAGCTCCGCGGTTATCCGGGCGGAGGCTTCGGCGGGATCGCTAACCGCCGAGGGAAACCCGATGACGGTTGCCGCCGATTCGGGGTACCGACAACTCTGGGGCGATTTTCACGGTGGCCAGCTGGTCGATCCGGAAAAGATTGCCGCCTATTACGTTTATGCCCGGGACGTGTCGGGATTATCCTTCGTCTCGTATCAACGAAACGACCACGAAATACCCGACGCGGAATGGGAGATCCAGAAGAAGACCGAGCTCGATTTCTACCATCCGGATGAGTTTATCGCGCTCCCGGGGTACGAATGGTCCGCCGATACGTACCTCGGGGGGGACCATCTCGTGCTCTTTCCCCGGCACGGTCTTCCCTTGCTCCGATCGAGCTATAGCGCGGTCGAGGGAGAGGAGCCGGATCCGGAGCGGGAGCTCCCGAACCAGAAGGCGCTCTACGACCACTACCGCTATTCCAACGTCGTGCTCCTTCCCCACGTCGGTGGCAGGCAGTCTGATATCGAGCTCCACGACCCGCAGTTGGAGCATGTGGTCGAGATCGCCTCGACCCACGGCACCTTCGAGTGGTTCTACCTCGACGCCCTCCGGCGGGGTTACAAGGTCGGAGTGGTCGCGGGCAGCGACGGCTACACCGGAAGGCCCGGAAGCGAGTTTCCGGGGTACATCGCCCGGCGCTTCTCCCGGAGCGGCTCCGCGGCTATTTTCGCCGAGGAGTTTACCCTAACGGGTATCCTCGACGCCCTCCGTGCTCGCCGGACCTACGGAACCAGCGGCCCGAGGATCTATCTGGACCTCCGGGCCGAAGGGCCCGGGATAGAGGGGACGGCGGGCCTCGGAGAAGAGGTGCGCTCTACCGGTCCGGTCCGTCTTACGGTGAATGTCGCCGGCACCGCGGAAGTCGACCGGGTCGACATTTTCCGTCGTGACACCCTTATTCACACCGAGGTTCCCGAAGGCCGATTCGAGGGCCGGTGGCGAGTGCTGATGCGGGGGAGCTCCGCCTGGAAATGCTATACCGGGGTCAGGTGGCTGGGACGCTTATCTCTCGCCGGGGTCCGGGAGCTTACGCCGCTGAGGTTCGACAGCCCCCGCTCGACGGCGCGGGCCGCCGCCTCCGAGGTGGAGTGGGACACGACCAACTGCGGTTACTCCCACGGTTTCGAGTTCTCTCTCGGTTCCGAGGGCGGTGCCGACGAGCCCTTCGAGCTTTCGGTGGAGAGCTACCTCTATAGCCCGATGTATTCCGGGGC
>CAYPUT010000203.1:0-5618 GCA_964413945.1 uncultured Spirochaetaceae bacterium | reverse complement strand
CATCCGGGCTACCGTCGAGTCGACCGGTGGTTCGGTATTCAACATCAACGCGGTTCTGACCGGAGACCTCGAGTTCGGCATTGCCCAATCCGACCGGCAGTATCAGGCGTACAACGGTCTCGCCGAATGGGAATCCCAGGGTGCCCAGGAGGACCTCCGAAGCGTCTTCGCGGTCCATCCGGAATCCATCACGCTTATCGCGTCGGTCGATAGCGGCATCCAGAGTATCGAAGATCTCGAGGGTATGCGGGTCAACATCGGCAACCCCGGCTCCGGACAGCTCCAGAACTCCCGGGACGTCATGAACGCCTTCGGTATCTCTGAATCGGACATCCAGGCGGAGCAGGTCGGCGCCGTCGAGGCTCCGGGCCTTCTCCAGGACGGGCGGATCGACGCCTTCTTCTACACCGTCGGCCACCCCAACGGTAACATCACCGAGGCTACTTCGGGACGGATCGAGGTCCGTATCGTCAACATCGACGGACCGGAAGTGGACGACATGCTCGACGAGTTTCCGTACTACGCTCGGGCGGCCATCCCTGCGTCCCTCTACCCGGCGGCGGCCAACACCTCCGACGCGACAACCGTCGGCGTAAAGGCGACCTTCGTCACCTCCGCGAACGTACCGGAAGAGGTCGTCTACGCGATTACCAAGGAAGTCTTCGACAACCTCGAAGATTTCAAGGCGCTCCACCCGGCGTACCAGGTCCTGACCAAGGAGAACATGCTCGAGGGCTTGTCGGCCCCCTTGCACCCCGGTGCGGTTCGCTACTACGAGGAAGCGGGTATGATCGACATGATCAATCCTGCTCTCCTGCCCTAGTCTCGATCGCATCGTATGTACCTATGGAGGCTGCCTCGTTAGGAGGCAGCCTCTTTCGAGTTATTGAAGAACCATGAAGATATCCTCGTTAGTTAGAAAACCGATCCACGAGATCGTCGACGCCACCGACCACACCCGGACCGAGCGAAAGATCGACAGCATCGTCATCGGGCTCCTTTCGATCGCCTGGGCCCTGTTCCAGCTTTCCCTGCCGCGGTTTGTGCTCCTCGACAGCGTGTCGATTCGGGCGATTCACCTCGCCTTCGCGATCGCTTTGGTGTACTTGAGCTTTCCGATGCTCAAGAAGACCGCGAAGACCATTCCGGGGTTTCACTCCCACTACCGGATCCCGATTCTGGACTATGTTCTCGCCGTTATCGCGGCGGCGGCCGTCCTCTACATAGTCTTGGATTGGGAAGGCGTCTCGATGCGCTCCGGCCGTCCCCTCCCGAGGGACATCGTTGCCGGTTTCGCGATTATTCTGGTTCTGTTGGAGGCCGCCCGGCGGAGCATCGGGCTGCCGATGGTCATCATAGCCCTCATCTTTAGCGTGTACGCCTTTCTCGGTCCCTATCTTCCGGGCTTCTTGGCGTACCGGGGAGTCTCGGTTACCAAATACGTAAGCCAGATTGCCCTCACGACGGAGGGTATCTACGGCATACCCCTCGACGTCTCGGCGACGACGGTCTTTCTCTTCGTTCTTTTCGGGTCGATGCTCGAACGCCTCGGCGCCGGGCAGTTCTTTAACGACGTGGCTATCGCCCTTCTCGGGCGGTTCAAAGGGGGGCCGGCGAAGGCGTCGGTCGTCTCGAGCGGCCTGACCGGTATGGTCTCCGGCTCGAGTATCGCGAACGTGGTTACGACGGGAACCTTTACCATCCCGTTGATGAAGAAGGTAGGCTATCCCGGCCCCACGGCGGCGGCGACGGAGGTGGCGGCGAGCACGAACGGGCAGCTGATGCCGCCGATCATGGGGGCCGCGGCCTTTATCATTGCCGAGTATCTCGGAATCGGGTACCTCGACGTTGTCCGGGCGGCTTTTCTTCCGGGGGTCGTCTCCTATATCGCCTTGTTCTACATAACCCACCTCGAAGCGTCGAAGCTCGGGATGCGGGGGCTCCCCCGGGAAGAGATCCCGGGCTTCTGGGAGATCTTCAAGAACGGGTTTCATCATCTTATTCCGGTGGTGGCCCTGATCCATCAGCTTGCCGTCTTGCGCAGATCACCGAATCTCTCGGTCTTCAACGCGATCCTGGTCATGGTAGGAATTTTCACTCTTCGGCTTTTCTATTACGCGATCATCAACCAGGAGAATCTCGGCCATGCACTCCTTGCGGGTCTCTCGCGAACCGTGGAAGGCATGGTAAGCGGTGTAAGGAACATGATTCCGGTAGCCATGGCGACGGCCACCGCGGGGATTATCGTAGGCATCGTCAACATGGGAATCGGCAGCATGATCGTCCAGGTTGTCGAGCGTCTGGCGATGGGAAACGTCTTCCTCTTGCTGCTCATTACGGCCATCGTCAGTCTGATTATCGGGATGGGTCTGCCGACGACGGCCACCTATATTGTTATGGCTTCGATTACCGCACCGGTCATCATAAGCCTCGGGGGCGGCATGGGGCTGATTATCCCCGCGATTGCCGCGCACCTCTTCGTCTTCTACTTCGGAATCCTCGCCGACGACACGCCGCCGGTGGGACTCGCGGCTTACGCCGCGGCGGCCATTGCCGAGTCGGATCCGATCCAGACGGGTATCAAGGGCTTTATTTACGACCTACGGACCGCGGTTATTCCCTTTATGTTCGTCTTTAACGCCGAGCTGCTTCTGATCAACGTCCACGGCTTCTTCCAAGTCTCGATGGTCTTTCTTGCCGCGACTCTGGGGACCTTGGCGTTTACCAACGCGGTTCAGGGCTGGTTTATCGTCAAGAACCGGTGGTACGAGATACCGATCTTTGCGATAATTTCGCTGATGTTCTATCTCCCGGGCCGCGTCTCTATCTGGCTCGGCATGGGACGGGATGTCCGGTATTGGCTCTATCTCCTGGCCCTTGCGATTTACGGCGGCATGATGCTGTTGCAGCGCCTCCGGAGTAAAGAGAGTGTCACAGACGCCGCAGGCTGAAGCTAAACGCGCTCCGGAAATCTGGGTTCGTCCGACCCTTCGAGGCCTCTCGATATCTCCGACCTTGCGGATCAACGAGGAGGTTGCGGCCTACCGCCGGGAGGGGACGGAAGTCTATCATATGGGCTTCGGGGAGGCGCCTTTTCCGGTCCACCCCGCGATCCGGGAGCGAATCGCGACCTTCTCCAATAAGAACTCCTATCTCCCGTCGTTGGGTCTTCCGGAGCTTCGGGAGAAAGCCGCCGCGTACCTTCGGCGGAAGCTCTCTCTCGACGCGACGGATCACTCGGTTATCGTGGGACCCGGAAGTAAGGAGCTGATCTTCGACGTCCAGCTCGCCGTCTACGGCGATCTGCTTTTTCCGGCGCCGTCCTGGGTCAGCTACATTCCGCAGACCTATATTACCCGGGACGAGGTAATCCGGATTCATCTCGACCTCGAGGAGCACTACAAACTCTCGGCTAAGCGACTCGATGAGGCGGCCGCCCGGGCGAAGGAACGGGGCTACAAGCCGACCAAGCTCATCTTGAACTACCCGAATAATCCGACGGGGCTCTCCTACACCCCCGGGGAGCTCTCGGATCTCGCCGAGGTGGCCCGGAGCCACGAGCTCTTGGTCATTTCCGACGAGATCTACGCGCTTGTCAGCTTCGACCGGGAGCACGTCAGCATCGCCCGGTACTATCCCGAGGGGACCATCGTAACGACGGGCCTCTCGAAGCATCTCTCCCTCGGTGGCTTTCGCCTCGGGATCGCCCTCGTGCCGCCGACCCTGGATCATATTCTCGGGACCCTGCGCTCCATCGCCAGCGAGACCTTTTCCAGCGTCTCGTCGCCGATCCAGTACGCCGTCCTTGCGGCCTTCGAAGAGTCGCCGGAGATCGAGGAGTACATCCGGCGCTGTACCGAGATTCACGAAACCGTCACCAAGTACGTCCGGCGAAGGGTCCGGGAGTGCGGCGTCGACTACCCGAAACCCGCCGGCGGCTTCTACCTCTACCCCGATTTTTCCCATTTCCGCAGGGATCTCGCCGACCGGGGTATCTTGACCAGCGAGGAGCTCGCGTCCCGGCTTCTCTCGGATGTCTCGGTGGCGACCCTCCCGGGTACCGCCTTCGGCGACCTTCCGGAGAACCTACGGTTGCGGCTCTCCACCGTCGACTACGACGGCGCTCGGGCCCTCGAGGTGTACGAGGGCTATGCCGCCCGGGCGGAGGCCGACCCCGCCGGCTGGACCGAAGCGCAGACCGACGAGTTCGTGGAGACGGCGTGTCCCAACGTGGCCGAGGCCTGCCGCCGGCTTCAGCGATTTTTCCGGGTGTGATGCTGCCGTTGACGGCCCCCATTCGATAGAATGATGCGATGCTAAACCGATCCCGGCGGGTCCTCGAAGGTCACCCAGGGCGGGTCCTTCTGTCGATGGCCCTGCCGATGATGCTCGGCGTCTTCGGCATGGTCGCCTTTAATCTGGCGGACACCTACTTTGTCGGACGCCTCGGGACGCTTCCTTTGGCCGCCTTGAGCTTTACCTTTCCGGTGGTCTTCGTTATCGCGAGCATCTCGATGGGGCTCGGCATCGGGACCTCGGCGGTCGTATCTCGGGCTATCGGCTCGAGCAGTACAGAAGAAGTCCGGGACCTTACCACCAGTGCTCTTGCCCTCGCTATCATCGTGGTAACGTTCTTCGTCGCGGTCGGATTCGTCTTTCTCGACCCGATCTTCCGCGCCCTCGGCGCCGGCCCGGAGGTCCTCCCGCTTATCCGGGAGTACATGACGGTCTGGCTCGTCGGGATGCCCTTCGTCGTCATCCCGATGGTGGGGAACAACGCGATTCGGGCTACCGGCGACACCACCACCCCGGCCTTCGTCATGTTGACCGCCGCAGGGCTGAACATACTCCTCGATCCCATTCTGATCTTCGGGTGGGGCCCGATCCCGGCCCTCGGAATCCGGGGAGCCGCGATTGCCACGGTATTCGCCCGGGCTACGACCCTCGTGGTTTCCCTCTCGGTCTTGGCGGTCCGGGACAAGATGCTGGCCTTTCGGCTTCCACCGAGGGCCGTTCTCCTGGATGCCTGGAAACGGGTCGCCTTTGTCGGGGTCCCCGCCGCCGCGACGCAGTTGATTATGCCGGTCTCCCTCGGCATCGTTACGCGGTTGGTTGCCGGCTTCGGGACCGCGGCGGTTGCTGCTTTCGGCGTCGCCTCCCGGATCGAGACCTTCTCCCTGGCCTTTGTCCAGGCCCTCGGAAGCGTGAGCACTCCCTTTTTCGGGCAGAATTCCGCGGCGGGGAACCGGGACCGTCTGTTGACCGCGACCCGATGGGCCACGGTCTACGCCGTTGGCTGGGGCGCTGTACTCTACGCCGTGGTGCTCGTCGCCGGAGAGGCTGTAGCCGGCATCTTTACCGACGACCCGGAGGTTGCCCGGATCGTCGTCCGGTACTTGGTTATCGTCGCCGGGAGCTACGGCCTCCAGGGCCTGGTACTCTTCGGGGCGTCCGCCTTCAACGGTTTAAACCTTCCGCTCCGGGCCGCCACGGTGGCGCTGGTCCGTCTCTTCGTTCTCTATATTCCGCTCGCACTTCTGTTGCGGTCGCTTCTCGGTCTGACGGGCATCTTCTGGGGCGCCTTCGGAGCCAACGTCTGCGCGGGGCTTCTGGCGTTT
>CAYPUT010000202.1:0-5638 GCA_964413945.1 uncultured Spirochaetaceae bacterium | reverse complement strand
ATCTTGCCGTCTCGAACCCCTAAGTCCACGGGTGCATCGTGGACCGGGGTTACGACGTTTCTTACGAGGAGGTCAAGCGGTTGTGGCATGGTCCTGCGGGGCGCCGACCGCCTTTAGGATGAGGTCGACGAGGATATAGATAATCGCCGCGGAGATGATCCCGTTGATCGGCGGGATCCCCGGGGAGAAGTATGCGACGGCCGAGGCGGCGACATAGGCGAAAAGGCCGGCGAAGTTGAACTTCCGCAAGCGGATCTCCGAGAGCTTGGGGTACTTTCCCCGGTGCTTAAAGAAGAAGTCCGCCATGATGACGCCCCCGATCGGCGGAATAAAGGTTCCAAGAAGCACGAGGTAGGGAACCAGCCAATCGTAAAAGCCGAAGATAGCCAGCAAGGTACCGATCGCGGCGCCGACGACGGTCAAAATCTTACGGTTTTCCGACCGGATAAGGTTACACCCGGCGACCGAGAAGTTGTAGACGGTGTTGTCCTGGGTGGTCCAGATGTTCAGAAAGAGCATCAGGATGCCCGCTAAGAGGAGACCCTGGAAGGTCAAAACGTTCACGATGTCCGGCTCTTGATAGACGATGGCGCCGTAGGCCCCGGCGAAAACCATCAGCCCGTTTCCGACAAAAAAGGCGAAGAGACTCGCGAGAACCGCGATCTTTGCCGATCGGGCGAATCGGGTCCAGTTGGTCGCTTGGGTACCGCCGCTGACGAAGGTCCCGAAGACAATCGTTATCGCCGCGCCGAGAGTCATGCTCTCCGACGGGCTAATCGCCGTGAGCCCCGCCAACCCCCCGGCATCCCCGGAGGCGATCACGAAACTCCAGACGATTAAGATAGTCATCAACGGAACCGAGAAGATCGACAGCTTTTCGAGACCCCGGTAGCCGACGTAGGCAGTCCAGGAGAAGGCGAATCCGAAGAGGATCATCAACGGAATGGTCCAGCCGGTCGGCAGCTCCAACAGCTGGGTAAAGACCAAAGCGATCGTCGCCGTACCCCAGGCGTACCAGCCGACCTGGGTAAAGCCGAGGGCAAAGTCGGGCCACTTGCTTCCCCAGTCGCCGAAACTGAATCGCGCGAGGAGGACGGAGTTGAGGCCGGTACGAAAGGCGATCAGCCCAAGTATGGCGACGTAGGCTCCGAGAAGCAGGTTACCGAGAACGATGATGCCCAGGAGGTCCCAGAAGGGAAAGGCGACCCCGAGGCTCCCTCCGCCCCACATGGTGGCGGTAAAGAAGGTAAAGCCCAGCAAGATAACGGAAGTTGACCAGAGACTCTTTCGAGATTCCATCGGAACTTCGGAAAGGGGAAAATCCTCCTTCCGTTCTACCGCGAGACTCTTCGGAACGTCACTCATACACGTCCTCCCTGTAAATTCTCTTAGGGGGAGTGTATACCCGACGGCAAAACCTGCCAAGAGAAGTCGGCTGTCCGGCCCGTGGCTACTCCAGCCGATCCCGGAAGGCGTCCTCGAGGGTCCGAACCGCGATGGGCTTGGAGATGTAGTCGTCCATACCTGCGTCGAGGCAGCGTTCCCGTTCCCCGGCGACGACCCCGGCGGTCAGCGCCAACATAGGAACCCGGGGACCGGCCGCGGCCTCGGCTTCCAGGGCCCGAATTCTTCGCGCGGCGGCGTAACCGTCGAGCCTCGGCATCTGGATATCCATCAACACCAGGTCCGGATTCTCGCTTTGAAACAGCGCCACGGCCTCTTCCCCGTCGACCGCCGTCACCACTCGAGCTTCGGGACGAAGGCGGTGGATCATCGTCTCGGCGACGAGGGCGTTCATACGCTCGTCTTCCGCAAGAAGGATCACCGGGTTTCGGAGCTTCGCGCCCTCGGAGGGCTGTTCCTCCGGTGCCGAAGCCGCGGGAGCCGAGCCTGGGGGGAACTTGTGCTCCGAGTCGCCTATCGGGACGTCGATGACGAAGCTGAAGGTGCTCCCCTCTCCGACGGCGCTTTCGAGGCGAAGCCGGTCTCCCATCATCTCAACGATGCTGTTGGATATGGCCAACCCGAGTCCCGTACCACCGAACTTCCGCGTAGCCGAAGGATCCGCCTGGGTGAAGGAATCGAAGATTACCTGTTGATACTCGGGCGCGATTCCGATCCCGGTGTCTCGGACCGCAAACTCGAGGCGAACGCTCTTTCGGGTCCGCTTTCTCAGAACGGTCTTCAGTTCGATCTCTCCCTCTTCGGTGAACTTGACGGCGTTTCCTAAGAGGTTAACGAGGACCTGGGTTAGGCGCAGGGGATCGACCTCGACGAACCGTGGCATCGACGAATCCACCGTGTACCGCAGCCGGAGCCCTTTCTTCTCCGCCACGAACCGCACCGTCTTCACCGCATTCTCCAGGAGCGTCGGCAGGTCGACGGACCGAGGATCCAGGTCCATGCGCCCGGCCTCGATCTTGGAGAAGTCGAGGATGTCGTTGATAAGGGACATCAGTGTGTTCGCCGAGGTGTGGATGTTCTCGACGTAGGACCGGTAGGTCGGCGGCAGGTCGCATTCGAGAAGGAGATCGCTAAAGCCGACGATGCCGTTCAGGGGTGTCCGGAGCTCGTGGGACATATTCGCCAGAAAGCTGCTCTTCGCCCGGCTCGCCTCGAGGGCCGCTTCCTCCCGGTCGATGCGGTCGGTTACATCCCGGGCTGCGGCGTACACGGTGGCCCCCTCGGGGTGGGCGCGCCACTCTATCCAGCGGTAGCTCCCGTCGGCGGTGCGGTAACGATTCACGAAGTTGATAAGCTCTTTCTGCTCCCCGAGGGCCTCCATTGCCTCTATCGTCGCGTCGACATCTTCCGGATGGACGAAGTCGAGAAAGGGCCGGCCCTCGAGGTCGGCGATCGGGTAGCCGAGAATCTGCTCCCAGGCGGCGTTGAGGCGGAGAAAGCGTCCATCGGTGTCGGCGATGGCCAGAAGGTCCAGGGAGACGGTAAAGAAGCGCTCGAGCTCCGCGGTCTTGGCCGCGAGGGACTCTTCGATGCTCTTCCGGTCCGATATGTCTTCGAAGACCGTCGCGAAATGGCGGGGCATCGGGCTGTAGGCGGTTACCGAGAACCACCGACCGAGATCCGGGGAGTAGCTCTCGAACTGAACGGCCTCCCCGGTCAAGGCCACCCGGCCGTATCGCCCTATCCAGTCGGCAGGATCCGATTCGGTTCCGGGTACGAGCTCCCGGACGGACTTTCCGATGGCGGCTTCCCGGAGCAGGCCGGTCATCTCTTCGAAGGCAGGGTTTATCTCGAGAAAGACGTAGTCTACCGGGGTCCCCTCGCCGTCGGTGACGACCTCGTGGAGGGCGAAGCCGGCGGACATGTTCTCGAAGAGGCTCCGGTACTTCGCCTCGCTCTTCTCTAGCGCTTCTTGGGCTCGCTTCTCCCGGGTGATGTCCTTGATATGCTCGACGAACCCGCCGATGGTACCGTCGGGTTTCAGCAACGGATGGACCGTTAGTTGAATCCTAAACCTGTTTCCCCGTCGGTCGAAAGCGTCTAAGTCTTCGGACTCCGCCCTGCCGCTTCGTCGGGCGACCGCCGCCGGACAGACTTCGCAGGCCTGCGATCGGCCGTAGAAAGCCTCGAAGCAGTGCACCCCCGAAAGCTCCCCGGCCGCTCCGTACCGATCCTCCATCCAGTGGTTCATCCTGATGACCCGCATTTCGGCGTCCAGAACGCTGATCCCGTCTTGCATCCCGTCGAATACGCTCGCGAGGAGCGCGTGGCTCTCTTCGACTTCCGCTTCGGCGTGCTTCCGGGCGGAAATGTCGATGTGGGTGCCGAAGGCGCGTAAGGGGGACCCGTCGTCGGCCCGGGCGAGCACCTGCCCGCGGTCCTGGATCCAAACCCAGTGACCGTTCTTGTGGCGCATCCGGAGCTCGCACTCGTAGCGCTCGCTCTCGCCTGCGAAATGCCGTTTTAGGGCTTCGCCCGCCCGGGCAAGGTCCCCAGGGTGCGTAAGGTTTTCCCAGGTTTCGATGCGCGTCGGGGTGAGCTCTTCGAGGGAGTAGCCGAGCATGTCCGCCCATCCCTGATCAAAGAACGTTTCGCCTGTGGCGACATTCCACACCCAGGTGCCGGCTCCGGTCCCGTCGAGGGTCGCCTGGAGCCGCTCGTTTGTCTCCCGGACCGCTGTTTCGAGGGAGAGCCGCCGCAGCGCCGCGGCGATCGAGCTCGACAGGGTCTTTACCAGCTCGACGGCGGTCTCGTCCCAGTCGAGCCGCTCACGGGCGGCGAATCCGACGAAGCCGTAGAGCTCTCCCGGGGCGGAGTAGACGGCGGCCAAGAGAGCCGCCTCGACGCCCTGGGCTTCCAGTCTCTCTCGCGCGCGCTCAAAGCGCCCGCCGGGCGATGGTAACCTGGGAAGCACCATTACCCCCTCGTCGAAGAGGAGCCGCTGCCACGGAGCCACGGTGCCGTTCTGCGGCGCCTCGAGAACCGGCTCCAGCGCGCTCAGGACCCCGGTGTGCCACTGGTAGATCCCCGACGGGATAGGAGCCGTCTCGTCGACGATGCGGAGAAATGCTCTGTCGGCGCCGAGGGTTTCCCCGAGGCGGCCGAGGACCTCGACGACCCCGGTCTGGAGTTGTTCCGGGGTGGTCGCTCGGAGGAAGGCCGCGCTTGCCTCGGTAAGAATTTTCTCCAGGCGTCCGAGGCGGAGCAGCCGCTCCTTTGCTCGGTGGCTCTCGGTTATATCCACCCCGACGCAGACTACGCGTTCGACCCTGCCGTCGGCGCCGATCTCGGGCGTCTTCGAAATGGAAAGGAGCCGCGGCTCCCCCTTCGGGTCGACGAACCACTCCTCGGTGCTCAGGGTTTCTCCTGAGGCGAAGACGAGACGGTTGCCTGCCCGACAGGTTGCAGCCGCTTCCTCCGGCAGAATCTCCGCCATCCGCTTGAAGGAAGCCGCCTCGGGGGTCGATCCGATAAACTCCGCGTGAGCGCGATTGATCTCTCCGTAGGTCTCCTCGTCGACGAGGTACCAGACCTGAGCGTCGGTGGTGTCGAGGAGGGCGCTCAGCTGCCTGCCCTGCTCGGAAAGCTCTTCCTCGGCGACTCGGTGCTGCAGAAGACCCGACGCGGCGGACAAGAAGTCGTTCAAGAATCCAATCTCGGGAAGCTCGGAACGGTGCCGGAGCAACAGGTGGACGGACGCGAGAAGCCGGCCCTTCGACGAAAGCCCCACGGTATAGACGGCGCCGACACGTAACGTCTCCTCCAGGAAGCTTGCCACCCTTCCACTAAGAGAGCCATCCGAGAGACCGGGAACACCGTCGGCTACCCGGGTAAGGCCGTCGCCGGTGTAGATGGAGCGAAACTTCGGCGAGAGATCGAAGGTCTTTCCGACAGGGTCAAATCCGAGGCTTGAAACGATCCGACCGAAGAAGCCGCCCGCGATTCCGTCGATGGACCGGACCCGGGCGGTTCCGCGCCGTTCGTCGATGCTGTTGACGATTACGACCGAATCGGAGGCCAAGGCGGAGAGGGCCTCACCGAGGCGGCGAAAATACGACTCGTCGTCCGTGGCACGGCTCAGCGCGGCGAGATAGTGGAGAGGCGTGGCTGCGGCAGGCCTTGCCGCGGTTGCGTTCTGGTTCATGCGTTCTTACCTATGATTATATTATATCAA
>CAYPUT010000201.1:0-5648 GCA_964413945.1 uncultured Spirochaetaceae bacterium | reverse complement strand
CGTACACCCTCGACGGCCCCTTTATGGGGGATCTGATGGCGAAGATGGCAAGGGACACGGGAATTCGCTGCCTCGACGTCAACCAGAACGGTTTCCGGAACTTCTCCAACGACGTGCGCCCAATCCGCACTCCCGAGGATATGGCGGGTCTTAAGATCCGCACGATGGAGCACCGGGGCCACATGGCGATGGTCGACGAGCTCGGCGCGAACCCGGTTCCGATCGCCTGGGGCGAGCTCTACACCGCGCTCCAGCAGGAAGTCGTTGATGGGCAGGAAAACCCGCCGAGTCTCGTCCTCGCGATGAAGTTCTACGAGGTTCAGGACTACTACACCCTCGATGGGCATATCTACTCGATCGACTTCACCTTTATGAACAACAACTTCTACAACAGCCTTCCCCCCGATCTGCAGCAGATTGTCTACGAAGGGGCTGACATCGCCGGTATGATCCACCGCTCCCTCGAAACCTACGTTTCGAACGTCGTCGCCGTCGGCGCCCTCAAAGAGCAGGGTATGGAAATCTACATCCCGACTGCCGAGCAGCTCGCGATGTTCAAGGACGCTACCCAGGAACCGGTTATCGACTGGATAAAGGGCGAGATCGATCCCCGATGGGTAGACGGCTTTGTCGACGCCATCGCAGAGACCCAGGCCGAGCTCGGCGCACCCAGCGGTACCAACGCCGGTCCCGCTATTACCGTCGAGAACTAAGATCGGACTACGAATCTAGTTTACGCAAATCGTTTCGTGTAGCAGAATCCCCGACGTAGTCGGGGGTTCTGTTCTAACTCTTATGGGGAGGTGGAAGCGGCAATATGGTAGACGCACTTCTCGATTTCTTAGAAGCGCTTAGCAAGGTGTACCGGGCCATCATGCGCCCCCTTTTGGCCGTGCTCTTTTCGGTGCTCACGATCATCGTGCTCTATGCGGTGTTCATGCGCTACGTGCTTAATCTTGCGCCGACCTGGTCCGAGGAGATAGCCCGGTACATTATGGTCTGGATGGCTCTTCTCGGAAGCTCGATCGCTCTCCGGCAAGGGCGCCACATCGGGCTGAGTACCCTGGTCGAGCAGATATTCGGCAAGTACACCCGGCTCGTCTTCTTTGTTGCAGATCTCTTTATCCTCGCCTTCCTGGTCATCGTGGTTTTCTCGGGGGCCTCGATGGCTCAATTCGTCGCGCGACAGCGCTCCCCGAGCGCCAATCTTCCGATGTGGATTCCTTATCTCGCCGTGCCGGTAGGCGCGATCTTCATGGTCCTCGAGACCTTGATATTGATTCTCGATAAATTCCGACCCGAGCGGGCCGCCGCGAAGCAGAAGAAGACGGAGGAGGACGCCGAAGCATGGGCATCTGGCTCGCAGTACTAACCTTTATCGTAACACTCCTGATTGGAGTTCCAGTCGGAATTAGCCTCGGCCTGATGGGGGTCGTCGGCGTCTTGACCCAAGCCGGCGCGCCGTATCAGGTGATAGCCCAACGCATCTTCACCGGACTCGACTCCTTTCCGCTGATGAGCATCCCCTTCTTTATCCTGGCCGGGGAACTGATGAACCAGGCGAAGATTACCGACCGCCTGGTGACCTTCGCCGACCTCATCGTCGGACGCGTCCGCGGCGCCCTCGCCCAGGCCAACGTCGTGGCGAGTATGTTCTTCGGCGGCATTACCGGTGCCGCGGCGGCGGACGTTTCGGCTCTCGGCTCGATTCTTATTCCGGCAATGAAGAAGGACGGATACGACGCGGAGTTTAGCGCGGCAATTACCGCTTCCTCATCGCTCCAGGGGCCCATCATCCCGCCGAGCATCCTGGCGGTAATCTACGGCGCGACGATGGGGGAATCGATCGGCGCCCTCTTTGCCGCGGGTATTCCGATCGGAATTCTCTTCGGCGTTTCCGACATGATAATCGTCGCTATTATCGCAAAGCGGCGGAACTACCCGAAAAAGATCCTGAAGGTACCGTTTAAGGAAAAGATGGTTATCGCGAGCGAGGCGATCGTCGCCCTCGTTATGCCCCTGATCATCCTGGTGGGTATTCTCGGGGGAATCTTTACCCCCACCGAGGCGGCGGCCGTCGCGGTCGCCTATTCCTTCTTCGCCGGTTTCGTCCTTCTCAAGACCCTCCATTTCAAGCAACTGCCCCAGATTCTTGTCCGGGCGGCGGTTACCACCGCGGTCGTCTTTCTGCTCTTAGCGACTGCACGCCTGTTTTCCTGGGTCTTGAGCACCTATCAGGTGCCGATGGCGATTCAGCGGGGGATTCTCGGTTTTACGAGCGATCCTTTCGTTATCATCCTGTTGATCGACTTGATCCTCTTGGCCGTCGGCTGCGTCATGGATCCCGGGGCGGCTATTATCATGCTCGCACCGGCTCTCGCGCCCCTGGCGCTTCAGATCGGCGTCCATCCGATTCAGTTCGGTATGTTGATGATTACCAACCTGACCCTTGGGTTGATTACCCCGCCGGTCGGCCTCTGTCTTTTCATCAGCGCCGATATCGCGAAGACGACGATGGAGAAGGTGGCCCGGGCGGTTATGCCTATGTTCCTGCTGCACCTGGTGGTTGTCGCCATCGTCTCTTACTGGCCGACGGGGGTGCTCTTCTTCCCGAAGCTCTTTGGGTTTATCAATTAGGTTTTAATGCTGGTTGTTGAAGACCTAACGAAGCACTACGGCGGTTACGTCGGTATAGACGGCCTCTCCTTTACGGTGGAGGCCGGCCGGACGGTGGGGCTTCTCGGGCCGAACGGTGCCGGAAAGACCACGACCATGCGCCTGGTTACCGGAGTGTTCGAGCCGACCCGGGGGAGCATTTCCCTCGACGGGGTTTCCCTTACGCAAGATTCCCTCGCCGGTCGCCGGGCAATCGGATACCTCCCGGAATCGGCTCCGCTCTACGGGGAGATGACGGTGGAGGCCTTCTTGCGGTTCGTCGCCGACGCCAAAGGGGTTAATCGGGCCTCGAGAGGCCGGGAAATCGATGCGGCTCTTGCTGCCTGCGATCTTCGTGAGGTCCGGCGGCGGCGGATCGGCACCCTCTCCAAGGGGTATCGTCAGCGCGTCGGGCTCTCCCAGGCGCTCTTGGGCGACCCGAAGCTATTAGTCCTCGACGAGCCGACCATCGGCCTCGATCCCCGGCAGACCGCCGAGTTCCGGCGACTTATCGAAAGCCTAAAGGGAACCCGAACCATCATCTTGAGCACGCATATCCTTCCGGAGGTAAGCGCCCTCTGCGACGAGGTCATCATTATCAACCGGGGAAAGCTTGTCGCCAAGGATACCCCGGCCGGGTTGCTCAAACAGCTTGGTAACGAAGCCGGCTTGCGGATTCGCCTGCGGGGGCCCCGGGAGGGGCTGCTCCGTTTTCTCGAGGGTGTCCAAGGTGTCGTCTCGGCGGAACTCGAGGATGCCGGCGGCGATCTGGTCGCGCGGCTCCGGCTCGGGCCCGGCACCGGCAATATCCGAAACGCGCTTCTCTCCGGACTCCTTGCCGGTGGCTGGGATGTCCTGGAGCTCTCGGCGGTCGGGGCCGGCCTTGAAGATGTCTTTCTCCACCTGGTGACCGAGGAGGAGACGCAGTGATGGGCGTCGCAACGGTGACCAAGCGGGAGCTCCACGCTTTTTTTGTTTCTCCGGTAGCATATGCCTTTCTGGTGCTGTTCCTCCTGATCGCCGGCTACTTCTTCTACCGAAGCCTGACCTATTTTAGCTACGTGAGCCTCCAGGCCGGATACGACCGGGGTGCCTCGGGTATCCTGAACCCGAACGAAGCAGTCTTGGCACCTCTCTACTCCAACGTAGTCTTTCTGATGCTCTTCGCCCTCCCGATTCTAACGATGCGTCTCTTTGCCGAGGAGAAGAAATCGGGAACCCTCGAGCTGTTGATGAGCTATCCGCTGACGGTCCCCCAGATTGTCTTCGGCAAGCTTCTTGCGGCTTTGTCCGTGTTTGCCTTGGGTCTCGTCTCTGCCCTGTTATTCCCCATCATCCTGGCGGTCGTCGGGTCGATCGACTGGGCCCCCGTTCTGACGGCGTACCTCGGTCTACTTCTGGTCGCCGCGGCGTTCTGTTCGGTGGGACTCCTCTTCTCCGCGATGACGGAGAACCAGATTATCGCGGCGGCCGCCACCTTCGCCGTGCTCCTCGGGCTCTGGGCCGTCGGCTGGATAACTTCCTTTCTCCCCGGGGCCCTCGGAATGGCGCTGAACCAGCTCTCAATCTATTTTCACTTCTCGGAGTTCAACCGGGGCGTGTTAAACAGCAACGACGCGCTCTTCTTTGTCAGTCTGACCGTCTACTTTCTGTTCCTTACGATCATGGTGCTTAAGAACCGGACCTGGAAGTCATGAAGCGTTTGAGCCGTGTTTTCGACCGGGGTGCCACCCCGGTTCTTCTCCTCATCGTCCTGGTCGTTCTCCAGCTCTTTTCCATCCGGTATACCTTCCGAGTGGACCTCACACCCCGGGGTATCAACAGTCTCTCGGAGAAGACCCTGAACGTTCTCGACGACCTCGAGGGGCCGGTCCGGGCCGTCGCCTTCTACGGCGAGAACGACCTCGGCCGGAGCGAGGCCTTGAGAATCCTCGACCTCTACCGGGCGGCGTACCCGGCCTTTCGATACGAGTTTCTCGACCCCGCGAAGAATCCTTCCGAGGTGGAGCGCTTCAATATCGGAACCCAGGGAACTATCGTGTTCCTCTACGGGGACCGGGAGGCCCGGGCCATCGGAAGCGGGGAGGAACGGATTACCAACGCGCTTTTGTCCCTGACCCGGTCGGAGCGGATGGTTGTCTTCTTTGTGACGGGGCACGGCGAGAAGAGCCCTGCCCGGGACTACCGCGAGCTGGCGGAGTCCCTCCACGCCGAGTTCTACGACCCTCTGGAGCTCAGCTTGATGACCCTCGAAGCCGTCCCGCCGGACGCCGAGGCGGTAATCGTCGCGGGACCCCGGGGAGAGCTCTTTCCCCACGAAGTCGCGGTGCTTCGAAGCTACCTTCTTTCGGGCGGGCGACTGCTCCTCCTTCTTGACCCCTACTACGACGGGGGTTTAAGGGAGTTTCTCCGGGACTTCGGAATCGTTTTGCAGAACGACGCCGTTGTTGATCAGCAGAGCCGGATTATGGGGGGGGAATACCTCTTCCCGATTGTCGAGAGCTACGAGGAGCACCCGGTCGTTCGGCAGATCGGCCTTGCCTCTCTCTATCCCGTGGCCCGGTCGCTCTTGCTTTCCACCGACCAGGCGCGGGTGCCGGCAACCCTCCGGTCGATTGCGGAGACCGGTCCTCGAGCCTGGGGCGAGACCAACCGGGAGCACTTGGTAGAGGGGGAGGCCGCCTTTGATCAGGGGGAGGACCTCCCGGGACCCCTGGTACTCGCGGCATCGGTGGAGCTCGATGCTTCGGACAATAGTGGGATTCTGGTGGTATTCGGAGACTCGGATTTTGCTTCCGACGACTACCTGAGCGTCTCGGGAAACCGGGACGTAATCCTGAACTCCGTCGCCTGGATTACCCAGGAAGAAGAGCTGCTCTCGATTCGGCCGATCGAGGCCGCCCACGCCCCGATCGTCCTAACCGGTAGGAGCTCCCGGGGTATCTTTCTGCTCTCGGTGCTCCTCTTTCCGCTGCTCTACGGCGGTCTCGGGG
>CAYPUT010000200.1:0-5654 GCA_964413945.1 uncultured Spirochaetaceae bacterium | reverse complement strand
CCGAACGAACAGCTCAAGCAGATCGAGAACTTCATCACCCAGGGTGTTGATGCCGTCATCATCCACGTAATCGACCAGACCACTGCTCCCCGGATCTCGGAGCTTACCCGAGAAGCGGGAATTCCCCTAGTCTACGTAAACCGACGCCCCGGCGACGACGCCCTCGAAGGGGACAACGTGGTTGCGGTTGCCTCTCCTGAAGAGGTCGCGGGACGGCTCCAGGGCGAGTACGTCGTGGAGAACATGGGTACCAGCGGCAATGTCGTTATTCTTCTCGGCTCCCTCGGAAGCGCCCCTCAGATCGGACGTACCGCCGGGGCGAAAGAAGTCTTCGACCAGTATCCCGGAATCGAAGTTATTCGGGAGCAGACGGCGAACTTTCAGCGCGCCGAAGCCGTGGCCGTCGTCGAAAACTGGCTCGCCGCCGGCGACCAGATCGACGCGATTGTCGCGAATAACGACGAAATGGCCCTTGGAGCGACCTTGGTCCTCGAAGAAGCCGGGCTCCTCGACGAGGTTATCGTAACCGGCGTCGACGCTACCCCGGAAGCGAAGGAAGCAGTCGCCGACGGCCGCCTCGAAATGACCGTGTTCCAGAACGCGGCGGCTCAGGGTCGGGGAGCGGTCCAAACGGCTCTTGACCTGATCAACGGAGAGGACGTAGAGAACTTTGTTCAGATCCCCTTCGAGCCCGTCACCCAGGAAAATGTCGACGAGTACATGTAAGATTATCTAGCCCAGGTTGCGGACGCCTCCCCGGGGGGCGTCCGTCTTTTTCTAAGGAGGATGAATGGCCACCGAGTACGTTCTCGAGATGGAGGGTATCCAAAAGGGGTTTCCTGGCGTTCAGGCCCTCAAGGGGGTCGAGCTAAAGGTCAAGCCGGGGACCGTCCACGGAGTAATGGGAGAGAACGGCGCCGGCAAATCCACCTTGATGAAGGTCGCCATCGGCCTCTACCACGCCGACGCCGGGACCATCAAGTTTAGAGGAAAACCGGTCGAGCTCGACTCCATTCACGCCGCCCTGGAAATGGGCATTTCCATGATCCACCAGGAGCTGAGCCCCCTCCCCTACATGACCGTTGCCCAGAACATTTTTTTGGGGCGGGAGAAGCGCAACAAGCTCGGGCTGATAGACCACAAGGCGATCGATGAGGAGACGACTCGTATCCTCAAGGACCTTCAGATCAGAATCCCCGCTACCGCCGTCATGGGAAGCTTGAGCGTCGCCCAGATGCAGTTGGTCGAGATTGCCAAAGCCGTAAGCTACCAGGCGAGCCTGGTCATAATGGATGAACCCACTTCTGCGCTGACCGAACAGGAGGTGCATCACCTTTTCGATATTATCCAGGACCTGAAAGAGCGGGGCGTCGCCGTTGTCTACATAACTCACAAGATGGACGAGGTCTTCGCGATTACCGACGAGGTAAGCGTCTTCCGGGACGGGGAGTTCGTCGGACGGGAGGAATCCTCCAAGCTGACCCGGGAAAAGCTGATAACGCTGATGGTCGGCCGTTCGATCGACAAGTTCTTCCAGAAGGAAATGGCGGAGATCCAGGACGTCGTCCTGGAAGTCGAGGGTGTGACGCGCCACGGTTACTGCGACAACATCAGCTTCGAGGTTCGCCGGGGAGAGATTCTCGGCTTTGCGGGCCTCGTCGGGGCCGGTCGCACCGAAACCATGGTGGCCGTCTTCGGGCTCGCCCCCCGGCAGGCGGGTACCGTCACGATGAACGGGAAGGTAATCCCGCCGATGACCCCGGACGCGGCAATCCGGGCGGGAATGGCCTTTCTGACCGAAGACCGGAAGCGCTCCGGGCTCTACTTGAATCTCTCGGTCCGGGACAACATCGCGATGGCGAGCCTGCGCAACCGTCTAAAGGGGCTCTTTATCGACCACAAAGAGGTCGGCAAGCTCTGCGACAACGCCATCGGGCAGCTTTCCATCAAGACGCCTTCTCTAGACCAGCTGGTCATGTTCCTCTCGGGAGGGAACCAGCAGAAGGTCCTAGTATCCCGGTGGCTTGCCACCGAGCCGGAGCTTCTGATACTCGACGAGCCCACCCGGGGCATCGACGTCGGGGCGAAGAGCGAAATCTACAAGCTCATGTCCGACCTTGCCCAGCGGGGCAAGGCGATAATCCTTATCTCCTCCGAGCTGCCGGAGATTCTCGCAATGTCGGATCGCGTCGTGGTTATGCACGAAGGCGACAAGGTCGGCGAGATAGGCCGGGACGAGGCGACACAGGAGAATATTCTTCATATGGCGACGGGGGAGCCGCTCGAAACCTACGCGGCGGAAAAGTAAGGAGGGGAAGCGCGTGTCGAACATCACCATCAAGAATACCCAGGACGAATTGACGAAGAAGCGGGGCCTGACGGTCGGGGAGTTTCTGTCGAAGTACAGCATCGCCCTGATCCTCGTCGGCCTGGTCGTACTCCTGTCGATCCTTACCGGGGGCGTCTTTCTCCGGATAAACAACCTGCTGAACGTTCTCCGGCAGGTCAGCGTTATCGGTATTATCGCCCTCGGGGTCACCATGGTAATCATAACCGCCGGAATCGACCTGTCCTCCGGCGCGGTGGTCGCGATGGTTTCCGTCGTGGTGGGAAGTCTAACCCAGTCGGTAGACGCCGCAGACCGGCTTTTTGTCGGTGGAGCCCCGTGGCCGGTGTTGCCGGTAGTGATAATCGGCCTCGGAGTCGGGGCCCTCGCGGGGCTCATCAACGGCACCTTGGTAGCGAAGGCGAAGATACCCGCCTTTATCGCGACCCTCGGGATGATGACCTTTGCCCGGGGATGGGCCTTTATCTATTCCGACGGGCGACCCCGGGGGAGCCTTATTGAGGCGTTCAAATGGATCGGACAGGGAGCCTTCCTTGGAATTCCCAACCCCGCCTGGGTGCTGCTGATCTGCGTAATCGCCACGCACATCATTCTCAAGCATACCCTCTGGGGGCGCTACACGTACGCCTTAGGGAGCAACATGCAGGCGGCGGTGGTGTCCGGGATTAGCGTAAACCGCTATCTGATTATGGTCTTCGTCTACGCCGGTTTCCTCTCCGCGGTATCCTCAATCGTTCTGACCGCACGGATCGGGTCCGGACAGCCGGGGCTCGGAATCATGTACGAGCTCGACGCCATCGCGGCGTCGGTTATCGGAGGAACGAGCCTCTCCGGCGGTATCGGGAGCGCCGGGGGCGCCCTCGTCGGGGCCCTCATCATGGGGGTCATGAAGAACGGGTTGGACCTGCTGAACGTCTCGGCCGACTTCCAGCAGGTCCTCCGGGCGGTTATAATCGTCGTGGCAGTTATCATCGACGTCCGCAAGAACCGACAGAAGTCCTAAGGCCCCTCACTGAACTACCCGGGTGACCAGGCTACGGGCGGAGAGTCGTCTCCGCCCGGGCGGGGGCGACGGGCTGCCCATAAACCATGGCAATAACGATAAAAAATATCGCCGAGCAGGCACAGGTTAGCGTTTCCACCGTCTCGAGGAGTCTGAACGACAGCTCCCTGGTCGCCCGGCGGACCAAGCAGAAGGTCCTCGACATTGCCGAGAACCTCGGGTTCGAGTTCAACTCCAGCGCCCGGGGACTGAGCACCAAACAGATCGGGACCATCGGTATCATCCTCCCGGAGGATTACGACCAGATTCATGTTCATCTCTACCATAGCGGCCTCCACAACCACCTCCGGAGGAGCCTCGAACGGGAGGACATGGACCTTATCGTGACCTTTCTTCAGAACCGGTTTACCGGCGTAAACAACGTTCAAAAGCTGGTGCGCCGCCGGAAGGTCGACGGACTTATCCTCGTTGTCCCCGACTCGGATCGGGAAACCGAAGAGTTTCTGGCCGCCGAGAAGACACCCTACGTCTATTCCCACTACCCTCCGGCGGAACCGAGGAGCGACATCGATTGGGTCTACGTCGACCACGAGCAGGGCGGTATGTTGGTCGGACAGCACTTTTCGGACCGGGGATACGAAAGAGTAATCGCCTTCCGGAACACGAGCGGCGCCCTCGAGTTCGATCAACGACTCAGGGGCTTCCGGGCCGGTCTAAAGACGAGGGGCCGGGAGATCGACGTAAAAGAGGTTTCCGCCGAGTCCACGTTCGAAAGCGGGTTCGATGTCGCAACTTCTCGGAGCCTGGACGTCTGCAAGGCGGATGCCCTCTTTGCCCTGAACGACCTGATGGCCCTCGGGCTGATCCACGGCCTCCAGAGTCGGGGCTGCCGGGTACCGGAGGATGTAGCCGTCGTCGGCTACGACGACACCGCCCTCGCGAGCCGTCTTCGACCGATGCTGAGCACCGTGCGCCAGCCGGCGGAAGAAGTCGCCTTTCTGACCTGCGAGCGGCTCATCCGGGTTATCCGGGACCACCACGCCGACCGGGTCCACGTCCCGAGCCAGATTGCCCTTCAGCCCCACCTTATCTTGCGGGAAACCTGTCTGTAGCGAAAGCCCAATCGCACCACCAGAGGCTTTTCTAGCCGCAGCCCCACGGGTACCATAGGGGTAAAGGAGAACGAAGTGGAATACGTACGCCTTGGCAACACGGGTATGAAGGTTTCCCGCATCTGCTTGGGAACGATGACCTACGGAACCCCGAAGTGGCGGGAGTGGGTCCTCGAGGAGGAGGCCTCCCGGCCGTTCTACAAGAAAGCCTTGGAGCTGGGGATCAACTTCTTCGATACTGCGGACATGTACTCCGTCGGTGTCAGCGAAGAGGTAACCGGCCGGGCGCTCAAGGAGTTTGCCAAGCGGGAAGAGGTTATCATCGCCACCAAGGTCTACGGCAAGATGTCCGACGACCCGAACGGTGGCGGGCTCTCCCGGAAGCACATCATGGACTCGATCGACGCTTCGCTGCGGCGCCTGGGGACCGACTACGTCGATCTCTATCAGATCCACCGGTGGGACTACGCGACCCCGATCGAGGAGACCCTCGAGGCGCTGAACGACATCGTCCGGGCCGGGAAGGCCCGGTACATCGGCGCCTCGAGCATGTTCGCCTGGCAGTTCTCCAAGGCGCTCAACATCCAGGCCGGCCGGGGGTGGAGCCGCTTCGTCACCATGCAGGACCACTACAACCTCCTCTACCGGGAGGAAGAGCGGGAGATGTATCCCCTCTGCGTCGACCAGAAGATAGGGGTTCTCCCCTGGAGCCCCTTGGGCCGGGGCCTCTTGACCCGGAGACAAGAGAGCGCCACGGCGGGGGAAACACCCCGGGGCAAGTCAGACCAACTTCTGGAAAATTGGTACCTCGACGCCAACTTAGAGATTACCGAGCGAACCGCGGAGCTTGCCGAACGCGGCGGCTACAAGCCCGCCCAGATAGCCCTCGCCTGGCTCTTGAGCAAGCCCTACGTCACCGCGCCGATTATCGGTGCGACGAAGCTTAACTACATCGACGACGCCGTCGGCGCCCTTGAGATAACGCTTTCCGCCGACGATATAGCCTACCTGGAGGAGCTCTATCAGCCGAGGAGCATCCAGGGCCACAGCTGAGACAACCAACAGGAGGAGAAGACAATGAAAATAGGATTTATCGGCCTGGGAATAATGGGAAAACCGATGGCGAAGAACCTGCGGAAGGCGGGGCACGACCTGGTGGTCCACGACATCAACCAAGATGCCGTCAAGGAGC
>CAYPUT010000199.1:0-5762 GCA_964413945.1 uncultured Spirochaetaceae bacterium | reverse complement strand
TTGCCGCGACAGTCGCGGTTCGCAGTGCGCCGGCGGCGCACCTGCCGGCTACTCGACTCCGCAGACGCGAGAAACGGAAAGATCAGGAGCATTAAGGAACCGATTATGGCGTGGAACGGACGCTTGTCTCCCGAAGGGCGTAACGAAGCGCTGTCGTATTCAGCCTCGTGTCAACGTGGCGATGCTCGTCATCGAGGAGGTCGGCTCAAGTCCATGCATCGTCAGGAGGCATCTGCTCCCGATTGGGAGTCGTTTCGTTTGCGTCGGTGCCGCCCAACAAACCGATGCAACGGACTGGTCTTCGACCGGCCGCCGATCGCCGAGGCGTTCTGTTTCTTGAGAGGCGATCTTCTCGATACGGTAGGTCTGGACTTCCGAATTGGATGATGCAATTTCCATCAGGAACTCGGGGCGTCCATCGATTACAGTGATTATGTCCTCGATATCCCGAGCTTACACCACGTTAACCAAAGCGGCATCACGAATTCGCCGGTCGTTACTCAGTAGACGCGCTCCGTGACTCAGCGCGGTGGCTACAATCAAGCGATCGGCCGGATCCTTGTTATCCCAGGATGTGAGCTGTGAGGCTGTGTCCGCAACGCGAGGTGATATTTCGGCAATACGCACCAGAGGCGGTGCCACGGCCTGCGTAAGCCAGTCCCGTAATGGTAGATCAAGCCGAAGCTTGCCCGCGCTGCACAGCGCGGATATTTCCCATAGGGTGATATCGGCAACGAGCGCCGGCTCCTCGGGAACGAGCGAGCTAAGTGCATGCTGCTGGGCCAGGGTTAAGCGCTCCGGCTCCATGCACCAGTACACCAGGATGTGGGTATCAAGCACTACCCTCATTCGGGATCCACGCTCGACCAGTCGTGTGGGGAAAGTACTGGTGACTCAATGTCGCCAACAATGCTCCCAGCTCCGCGTAAGGCTTGTTGTGGAAATGAGTGGGATGAGTCTGCGTAGCGCGAAAGTTCCGCCACCGGCTTTCCTCGCTTGGTTACCACCACACGAACTCCGGACTCGCCTACCTCATCCAGCACTGCGAGACACTTTGCCTTGAACTCACTTGCCGACATTGTTTTCATATGACCAGTATACATGACCAGTCAACGAACAGCAAGAGTTTGCTCATGGCTTCGGGGTCAGCCATAGGCAGCGGCTCGAGCGCTACATCATCCGACATAAACCGGAGTACTACGAGCTGCTGCAGCGGGTACGCACCGAGTCCGCATGGGTTCCCTGGATTGAGTTCATGATCACGGCCGTAGAGGAGACTTCTCGGCTGACGATGGACCTTACTCAGGCGATCGTGTCCCTGATGGAGCAGACTACGGAGTCCGCACGACAGACACTCCCGCGAACCACGTACTCCAAGGAACTGATCGAATTGCTGTTCGTTCAGCCCTACGTCAAGATTGAGAATCTGGTGAATCACGGCATTGCGGAGCGTCGGACTGCGAGCAAGTACCTCAAACAGCTTGAAGAGATCGGCATCCTCGGTTCCTACAAGGCTTGGAAGGAGACCATTTACATCAACCGTTCGCTGACGGAGCTATTAAATAAAGCGGAGTGAGTCAGCATAACACATCGAGCAGAAAGCTGCACGTAAACGATTGCAAGGCAATGGATAAGCTCCATGAATTCCAGTCTCGCCCAATGAGGAGCCCCAGGGAGCAGTTGGAGAGTATCCGCGCGATTGCGCGATTCGAGGAATGACCCACCGTAATCTCGTCCGGCGATACGGTGGATGGAGCAGGTATTGATAGGTTTCTATGCCCCCGTCTGCGCAGGAACGAGGAGCACCGGGGTGTCGAGCTCCTTGAGAACGCCTCCGGCAACGCTTCCGACAACGAGGTGATACATCGCCCCGGTTCCGTGGGATCCCATCACGATGTACCGGGCATCGACTTTGCGGGCCTGGCCCACTATTACGTCGACGATGTCGCCTCGGGACATATAGGATGTTACCGATAGGCCCGACGCTTCCACCGCTGAGACGACGCTCTCGAAGGCCTGCTGCTCGTCGACCACCTGTTTCGCCCGAAGACTCTGGTATTCCTCCGACGTGACGACATGTTTCGTTCCGGTGGCTCCGGTACGCACGTGGACGACATGAATCGGAAGCTCGAGGGCACGCCCGAGGTCTATCGCCGCCTCGACCGTTCTCTTGGTCAGTTTAGAGAAGTCCACGCAGAGCATTATCGATGCCATATCAACCTCCCTTTCAGTTATCCGAGACCAGGCGAAACTAAAACCCGGGAATCTCCCTCGGTTCAACGATCCGTACACCGTGTCCCAGCCTGCGGAATTCCCGGACGTTGTAGGTAACGATCTGCTCCACCCCGGCAGACGAGAGCAGGTAGATGATGAAGGCATCGTACGATTCGCCTCCCGCCGCGGGGACCCTTCCGACCGAATCGAGGGCCTCCCAGATCGAGGGTGCATTGAAGGCAGCGATCTGTGCATTGTCCCGAAGGGTCTCGCGGATAACCATCTGCGCCTCTCCCGGAGCGAATCGGTACGGGGCCGGCAATCGGGTCAACACCGCGTAGGTCTCAAGAAGCGAGTGATGCGTGACAACCACTTCGTGGTCGGAGAAGGCAGCGTCGAGCCACGCCGACGCCTCGCCGTGCATGGGGTGGTTAGCGTGCACGGCGGCGACGATAACCGACGTGTCGACCCCGACCCTCACTGCGAGAACCCGGCGGTTCGGGTAAGGCGGTTGTCCCGGGTGTAGCCCACGGCGAACGTCTCTTCGGTTCCCGGACCGGCGCCGGTGTCTATGGCGACTACCCTTCCGCGACGGACGATCCTTCGCTCTGCTCGTGCCGGGATGAGGGTGATGCCGTCGGGCACGGCGACCAACTCGACCTCGGTTCCCTCATCGAGGCCGTACAGATCCCTCAGCTCCTTAGGGATTACCAGCCGGCCCGCTCGATCGATCTTCGTGGAGAGTCCCATGTCCCAAAAATACCATATACAGTACCATTTGTCATTAGAAATGGCCCCGCAATCTTGCTGCCTCGCCCCGCATTGACTACACTCATCTCATGAGCGTGGTGGAGAACGGCGTCGTCAAACTGACGTACGCCGAGTATTGTCAGCTACCGGACGACGGAAACCGACACGAGATAATCGACGGAGTCCACTATATGTCACCTGCCCCGAGCACCCGGCATCAGAGCGCTTCGCGCCACATTCAGTTCTCGTTGTACCGGCAGATCGAAGAGCGGGGGCTCGGGAGCGTTTTTGATGCGCCAACCGATCTCGAGCTTTCCCCGACCGATGTGGTGCAGCCCGACATCATGGTCGTGCTCAACGAGCATCGGACCATCATCCTGCCAAGCCGTCTGCGAGGCAAACCCGATCTCGTGGTAGAGATCCTCTCCCCCTCCACCAGCGAGCGTGACCAGGGCGTCAAGCGCAGCCTCTACGCTCAGCACGGCGTCCCCGAGTACTGGGTCGTCGACGCCGACGAACAGGTTGTCCTTCGGTACACCTTAGGTGGGGACACCTACGGCGAGCCTGAGCGGTGTACGACCACCATCTCCTTCGCGGGAGCCACCGTGGACCTCAAGCGGGTGTGGGGGAGGCTCTAGTCACTCTTGAGCTGTCACGGACCTTGCGGAAAAGCCAAGCTGAGATCGAGTTTTGCGTAGGCGGGGACGGTTAACCCTCACTGCGAAAACCCGGCGGTTCGGGTAGGGCGGTTCTCCCGGCTGTGGTCCACGGCGAATGCCGTGCCGCGACGGACGATCCTTCGCTCTGCTCGTGCCGGGATAAGGGTGATTCCGCCGGGCCCCGGATTATTCGGGCCGAGTCTTCCGGGGAATCCGGATGGTGTAGCGGGTGCCGGCGCCGCTCTCTCTGCGAAGCTGAGCGCCGGATTGGGCCGATAAGCCCCGGATCAGCTCGAGGCCGACGGACTTCGCGGATTCAAAATCTATAGCTTTCGGGATCCCGACGCCGTCGTCACCTGCGTGGATGACGTAGTGTTCCAAATCCTCGTGCAACGAAATCGACACGGTACCTTCGCGGCCCTCGGGGAAGGCGTGCTTTAGGCTGTTGACCAGAATCTCGTTCAAGAGCAATCCGCAGGGAATTGCCGTGTCGATATCGAGACCGACCTCTTCCAAGTCCAACTCAAAGTGTACCCGGCTGCTTACTTCCGCAAAGGCACTCCGGAGATAGCCGACCAGGTCCCGGAGGTAGGATCCGAAGGGCACCGAGTCCAGTTCCGTGGATTGGTAGAGAAGATCGTGAATCATGGCCATGGAGTGGACCCTGCTGCGGGCAAGCTCCAGCGGGGCCTCGACGCTACCGGACTTATATTCGGCTTGCTGGAGAGAGAGAAGACTGCTGATGATGTTCAGGTTGTTCTTGACCCGGTGATGAACCTCCTTGAGGAGGACCTCCTTCTCCCGGAGCGATTGACGAAGCTTCTCCTCCGCCGCCACGCGTTCGCTGATGTCGCGGTAGATACTGTAGATGCCGATGCTGCTGTCGTCCATCCGGATCGGCTTGCTCACTACCGAAACGGGCAGAGGGCGGCCGTCTCGTGTTAGGCGGACGGTACTCTCGTAACGAACCACATCCCCGCGGCGCAGCTTCTCGAGAGCCCGGTCGGCCTCGTCCATTCGCTCTTCCGGGACGAGCATAGGGTAGACGGTTCGAGAGCGCAGCTCTTCCTCGTCGAACCCGAACATCCGGGTAAACTCGGTGTTGGAGATGACGTACCGGAAATCGGTGTCCAGAAGGACGATTCCCTCCGGCGCATTCGCAAACAACTCGTACCACCGGGCGTTCTGGATAAGAAACTCCCGTTCGGTGCGCTTCCGCTCGGTAATGTCCTGGGCCATAAACGCGATGCCCCGTTCCGGCTCCTTCGGATCGAGGAAGGCGGAGGAGAGTTGGACGTCGATGGTGCCTCCGCCTTTGGTTATCCACCGCGTTTCTACCTCCGCCCAGCCCCCGACGCCGGTCGACGCGTACTTGATCTCTCCTACGCGTCTGAATTCTTCCTCCGACTCGTAGAGGATACGGACATTGAGACCAATGAGCTCCTCTTGCGAGTAGCCGATCAGACGGCAGAGGGCGTCGTTTGCGTCGTAGATAACCCGTTCTTGGGCGATCCCTATGCCCACGGGAGAGCTCCAGAGCAGCGCCCGGAGCGCCCCCGACTTAATGTTCCGAGTCGCCATTATGAATGATAGTGTCACATCATCCATTACGTGAATAGCGCGGGCAGGCAATTCCTTCCGGGAGCGTTTATCCCAGGGGAGTAACAACCGACACCCGGGCGTCTTCCTCCATAACGTTCCCGGCGCCTCCGACGCGAATCGACGACGCAATCCCGGGAGGTAAGGTTCCACCAGCCGTACGTGTCGTCTTCCTGCTTCTTCTCCGGCTCGAGCCATTCGACATCCGCCTGCTACCCTTCTACGCCGAAGGTAATTGTGCAAATCGCCCGACAGTTCGATATCTCGGAACCGTTCACCTCGATTACCTTATGAGTTGCCCTTGTGTTCCTCCGTGCTTTCAAGGGACGGCGGATGTCTCAGGCGGCGAATAGTCTGTTCGGTGTATCAATCCGGTGTATCGGTGCGGACCCCGCGACCCAAGCAATAGACGGAACCGGAGACTACGAGCTCGGGCGAAAGCGGTCCGGGCTTCCGACGCGGTTCTTCTATCACCTGCGCCAGACCCAGACCCAGGGAACGCCCCGCATCCCGGCGTGCAACGGTCTCGGCTTGTTGATA
>CAYPUT010000198.1:0-5770 GCA_964413945.1 uncultured Spirochaetaceae bacterium | reverse complement strand
ATCGAAGAGTTCATCGGGGTGCTGCAGAAGCCCCGTCGAGTGATGCTGATGGTCAAAGCCGGCGAGGTGGTCGATAAGTTTATCGAAAGCCTCCTCCCGCACCTGGAAAAGGGTGACATCATCATTGACGGGGGGAACTCCCACTTTCCCGACAGCAACCGCCGCACCCGGGACCTCGCGGAGAAGGATATTCTCTTTATCGGTACCGGCGTATCCGGCGGGGAGGAGGGGGCTCGATTCGGGCCGTCCATCATGCCCGGGGGCCACTCCGACGCTTGGCCCGCGGTCAAGAGTATTCTCCAGGACATCTCGGCCAAGACTCCCGACGGCGAGCCGTGTTGCGACTGGGTCGGCGACGAGGGAGCCGGACACTACGTAAAGATGGTCCACAACGGCATCGAGTACGGCGACATGCAACTAATCGCCGAAGCCTATCACCTCTTAAAAGTGGGGCTCGGTCTCTCCACCGAGGAGATGCACGAGGTCTTGGCCTCCTGGAACGAGACCGAGCTCGATAGCTTCCTGATCGAAATAACCCGGGACATCCTCGGCTATCGAGACGAGTCCGGAGAACCCTTGGTCGAGAAGATCCTCGACGCCGCGGGGCAGAAGGGGACCGGCAAGTGGACCGGTATCGATGCCCTGACCCTCGGCGTTCCGGTTACCCTGATCGTCGAAGCGGTCTTTGCCCGGGCTCTGTCGGCGATCAAGGAAGAACGGGTCGAGGCGTCGAAGAAGCTCGGAGGTCCGGCGCAGAAGATCACCCTGGACAAGAGGAGCTTTGTCGAGGATATCCGGAAAGGGCTACTCGCATCGAAGGTCATAAGCTATACCCAGGGTTTTATGCAGATGGCCGAAGCGGCGAAGGAATACGGCTGGAGCATAAACTACGGCGCCGTGGCAAACCTCTGGCGGGGGGGCTGCATCATCCGAAGCGCCTTCCTCGGGGACATCAAGCGGGCCTTCGATAGAAACAATGAGCTCAAGAGCCTCCTTCTAGACGATTTTTTCCGGAGCATGATCGACGACTGCCAGGACTCCTGGCGCCGGGTGGTTGCCCAGGCGGCCCTCGCAGGGATTCCGATGCCGGCCTTCTCGACGGCCCTGGCTTTCTACGACGGCTATCGGAGCGCCTGGGTCCCGGCAAACATGATCCAAGCCCAGCGAGACTACTTCGGAGCCCACACCTACGAGCGGGTGGATAAGCCCCGGGGCGAGTTTTTCCATACCAACTGGACGGGAACCGGCGGCGACGTCGCTTCCGGTACGTACAACGTCTAAGAGAACCCGAGTACCGGGGACCGCGACCGGTCCCCGGCCACGACGGTGGCGCCGCGGAACCGGCGACGTCATATCAACTTGTCGATAGCTTCAGTTTTTCGGCGGCCTCGGTTAGCAGACGTTCGGTCGTCTCCCAACCGATGCAGGGGTCGGTAATCGATACACCGTAGGTGAGTTGTCGGGGGTCCTCCGGAATGTCCTGGCGACCCTCCGAAAGATTACTTTCGATCATAAACCCCACAAGCTCCCTCCGGCCTTCGAGACGCTGTCGGATCACCGACTTGAGTACTTTCTCCTGTCGAGTAAGATCCTTCCGGCTATTGCCGTGAGCGCAATCGACGACGATGCGTCCCCCGAGACCGGCCTCCCGGAGAGCGCCCAGGGCGTCTTCTACGGCCTCGTCGTGATAGTTGGGGCCGTCTTTTCCTCCCCGGAGAATCAGATGGGTGTCTTCGTGCCCCGAGGTCTCGAGGATGCTGGTCCGGCCTTCGTTGTCGATACCGATAAAGCTCCGGGGCGACTTGGAGGAAGCCATGGCGTTGACCGCCGCCTCGATGCTGCCGTCGGTTCCGTTCTTGAACCCGACGGGCATGGAGAGTCCGCCGGCCATCTCCCGGTGGGTCTGGGATTCGGTGGTCCGGGCACCGATGGCAGCCCAGGCCAAGAGGTCGGCGATGTACTGGGGTACCAGGGGATCGAGCATCTCGGATCCCGCCGGGAGCCCTATCTCGTTTATCCGTAAGAGCACCTCCCGGGCGCTCCGCAACCCCCGGGGAATGTCGTAGCTGCCGTCCAGGGCCGGATCGAGAATCAGACCCCGCCAACCGAGGCGGGTCCTCGGCTTCTCGAAGTAGACCCGCATTACCACAAAGAGCACATCGGCGAGGTTATCCCGGAGCTTCGTCAGCCGCCGGGCGTAGTCGTACCCCGCCTCCGGATCGTGGATCGAGCAGGGACCGACGACGGCGAGCATCCGGGGGTCCTGCCCCTTAAGGATTCGGCGGACCGTCTCCCGCCCCTCGATGACCGTCTTCTCCGCACTGTCTGAGATCGGTAACTCTGCCTTGAGCTCCCGTGGGGAAACCAGGGGAGTCATGCTTCTGATGCGTAGGTTGTTCGTTCGTTCCATCGGTCCGGCTACCCTACCCTTCCTTGGCCTGTTCCGCCCAGTCCCTCCAGCGATCCGGCTCGTACCCGGCTGCCGCCTTACCCCTATACCGGACTACCGGTGTCCGCAGGAGCCCCTGGTCCTCTCCCAACTCTTCCCGAGGATCGTAGGTAAGATAGGCCAAATTGCGCTTCTTGAACTGTTTCGAGGTCTCGTCGATGGCCTTCTCCGGCGGGACGTGTTGAAGGATGTTTTCCAGCTCCCCGGGACTCAAACTTCGTTGATCGAGGTCTACGTACTGAGGTGAGAGACCCCGCTCCTTGAAGAACCGAAGGGCTTTCTGAGTGTCCTTACAGGATTTTCGGCCGATTACCTGAAGTGCCATGTGGTGAATCTACCGGCAGGCTTCCCGGGGGTCAAATGGTGGAAGGGGGTACCCCGACACGGCCTTGGCACCGGCCAAACTTCCGCGCCCTTTACCCGATCGCCCCGGCGTGATACCACCTAAAAATATGCCGAGATCAACGACAGAAAGACGCATTGCCGAGCTCCTCTCCGAGGGGACGCCGGGTGAGGAGACATCGGTTACCGGGTGGGTCCGGACCAAGCGAAGCGGGAAACAGTTGAGTTTTCTCGAGATCAACGACGGATCCTCCTTCGACGGTCTTCAGGTAGTCATCGAGCATCCGGAAGGGGCGGAAACCCCAGCCCTCAAGTCCACGGGCACCGGCGCCAGCATCCGGGCCGCCGGCACTCTCCAGGAATCCCCCGGAATGGGACAGCGGGTGGAGCTCTTAGCCTCCTCCTTCGAGCTTCTCGGGGATGCGCCGGAGTATCCTCTCCAGAAGAAGGGACATACCCTCGAGTTCCTCCGGGAGATCGCCCACCTCCGGGTCCGGACCAATACCTTCGGCGCGGTGACGCGGGTGCGCAACAGCCTGAGCTTTGCCGTCCATCGCTTTTTCCAGGAGCGGGGCTTCTTCTACGTGCACACGCCGATCATCACGACCAACGACGCGGAGGGCGCCGGCTCCCTCTTTCGGGTGTCCGGCGAGCTCGAGGGCGAAGAGGCCGGGAGAGAGTTTTTCGGCAGACCGGCGTACCTGACGGTGAGCGGGCAGCTCAACGCCGAGGCCTACGCCTGCGGGCTCTCCCGGGTCTACACCTTCGGCCCGACCTTCCGGGCGGAGAACAGCAACACCTCCCGCCACCTCTCCGAGTTTTGGATGATCGAGCCGGAAATGGCCTTCTGCGACATATCCTGCAACATGTCCCTCGCGGAGGAGTTTGTCCGGTGTCTTATTTCGGCGGTCCTCGAGGAGTGTCCCCGGGAGGTCGAATTCTTCGAGAAACGCTACGCCGAAGGCTTGAGCGCCACCCTTCGGCAGGTGGTAGAAACACCCTTCCGGCGCATCACCTACACCGAGGCGATAGCGGCCCTCACCGCCTCCGGGGCTCCGGAATTCGAGTTTGCCCCGGCCTGGGGGAGCGACCTACAGTCGGAGCACGAGCGCTACCTGACGGAGACGGTGTTCGGCGGTCCGGTAATTGTCGGTGATTATCCGAAGCAGATAAAAGCCTTCTACATGAGGCAGAACGACGACGGAAAAACCGTCCGGGCGATGGACGTTCTGGTGCCCCGACTCGGGGAGATTATCGGCGGTAGCCAGAGAGAGGAGCGCCTCGGGGTCTTGGAGGGGCGGATTCGGGAGCTCGGGATGGAGCCGGAGGATTACGGCTGGTACCTCGACCTCCGGCGGTACGGGACCGTCGAGCATTCCGGGTTCGGCTTAGGGTTCGAGCGGCTCGTTCAATACGTAACCGGGTTGGGGAATATTCGAGACGTTATTCCCTTCCCCCGGTCGGTGGGAAGTGCGAGCTTCTAGTCGGCCGCCGAGGCAACCCACCCCTTAACCTTGACGGCGAGCTCCTTGCCCCGCTGCTTTAAGAGGGCGACGTCGTCTTCGGTCGGGGCACCCTTGAATTCCACCGGCTCGATAAAGTCCCAGTTCATCTTGGTTCGCTCGACGATCTCGTCGAGCTCTTTCTGGGCACCCCCGGACCATCCGTAGGAACCGAACCGAAAGGCTTTCCGGTTGAGCACCTTCTTCTTGCCGATCTCGTCGACCACCGCGGCCATCGGGGGAAACATCTTATATTCGTAGGTCGGCATTCCGAGGACAACGCCGGAGGACTGCCAGATCGATTGCAGGATATAGCTGAGCTCGGTTTCCGGAACCCGGTGGACGTGCACCTTGACTCCTTCGCCCTCGATTCCTTCGAGAACCGGGGCGAGGCCCTGTTCGGTCATACCGTACATGCTACCCCAGATAACCGTTATTTCCGGCTTGGCCGGTCCCGTCGAATAGCCGGCGTACCGAACGTAGTCGTTGACGATCTTCGACGGGTTCTTCCGCCAAACGATGCCGTGCCCCGGGGCTATCGTCTTGATCTCGATACCGCCGAGCTTATCGATGGCCTTCTGCGTCGGAAGCGAAAAGGCCGCGACAATGTTGGCGAAGTACCGCGTCGCCTCCTGCTCGAAATAGTCTATCTGCTCTTGGGTAAGCTGGTCGTCGTACGGCGCGTCGTCGGAGACAGCCCCGAAGGAACCGAAGGCGTCGCAGGGGAAGAGCGTCTTCGACTTGGTGTCGTAGGTCGCCATGGTTTCGGGCCAGTGGACGTTTGGTATGTCTTCGAACGCAAGAACCCGGCCGTTGCCCAGATCGAGTTGGTCCCCGGAAGAAACGGTGTGGACGTCGTTGGTAATCCGATAGAAGGCATCCAAGAGCGGCTCGGCCCGCTTGCTCGCGTATACGGTAAACTCCGGACGGACCTTCTTGAACATCTCGAGCCATCCCGAATGGTCCGGCTCCATGTGGTTGATGATTACGTAGTCGATGTCTTTCACATCGACCTTTATCTCGTCGAGCATCTCCAAGAGCGTTTCCGGGACCCCGTCCCAACCGCAAATCCCGTCGATGAACGCCGTCTTTTCGCCCTTTACGATGTAAGAGTTCATCGCGATACCGTTTGGAATCGGCCAGATTCCTTCGAAGAGGATATTGTCGACGTTGGCCGAAAGACGATAGATGCCCTCACTTACTTCCGTGGTTCTCATACCTAATACCTCACAATCCCACTCAGGTTTTTCTATAGATAAGTTAATACCGAATTATTCTTCCTTCAAGCGCTTTACCAACTCACGGTCGAAACTATTGGCAAAGCGTCCAACCTCTTTCGGGCCGTATCGACGGGGCCCCGGTGCCGACAACCCGTCCCTCCGGAGCCCGTAGGAGAAGTCCCGCAAGGACCGCCGCTCGGCAACAGAGTCGGGGTCGAAGCGCTCTCCCCGGTCGTTGAGAACGACAACGTCCCGCC
>CAYPUT010000197.1:0-5778 GCA_964413945.1 uncultured Spirochaetaceae bacterium | reverse complement strand
GGGCAGATCGAGCAGGTAATCATGAACCTCGTAGTCAACGCCCGGGATGCGATGGCCGAAGGCGGGACCCTCCAGATCCGGACCCGGAATAGCTCCGTCGAGTCGCCGCGAGTCGTCGCCTCCGGGGATCTGCCGCCGGGAGACTATGTCGTTCTACAGATCGAGGATTCCGGCTCGGGTATCTCGCAGGAGAATCTCTCGCGGATTTTCGAGCCCTTCTTTACGACGAAGGAACGGGGGAGTGGCACGGGGCTTGGCCTCTCCACCGTGTACGGTATCGTCAGGCAGACCCGGGGGCACATCGACGTCGAGAGTGTCCTCGACCAGGGGACCACCTTTCGCATCTATCTTCCCCTCGTCTCCCAGAGCGCCTTGGTGGAGAAGGCGCCGGTTACCGACGACACGGATACGAGGGGCAGCGAAACCCTCCTTCTTGTCGAAGACGACGACCAAATTCGCTCGATGCTCTTGCGAATCCTCCGGGAGAAGGGGTATACCGTTCTTGAGTCGCGAAACGCCGGCGAGGGCCTCTTGATTAGCGAAGACCAAAGCGCGAAGTTTGACCTCGTGGTTTCCGACGTTGTAATGCCCCACATGACCGGCGACCGGCTCGCCGAACGGATACTCCGGCAGCGTCCCAAGGTAAAGATTCTTTTGATGTCCGGGTTTCCGGAGAATTTCCCCGATACCGAGGAAATCTCGGAACAGGTCTGGTTTCTCCAGAAGCCGTTCCAGCCGGAGGATTTCCTCCTTCGCGTGCGCCGGATACTCGACAATTAGGCAAGGCCGCCACCAAAGATGAAACAGAATAACATCCGCAATTTTTGCATTATCGCCCATATAGACCACGGCAAATCGACCCTCGCCGACCGACTTATCGAGCGGGCGAAGATCGTCGAGGCCCGGGACTTTAAGGAGCAGCTCCTCGATTCGATGGATATCGAGAGGGAGCGGGGCATATCGATTAAGTCCCACGCCGTCACCATTTCCCACACGGGCCCCGACGGCGCGGAGTACGAGCTCAACCTCGTCGACACACCGGGGCACGTCGATTTCTCCTACGAGGTCTCCCGGGCCATCGCTTCCTGCGAAGGGGCGCTCTTGGTTGTGGACGCCGCCCAGGGGGTCGAAGCCCAGACGCTTTCGAACTACTACATGGCCCTCGAGCATAACCTCGAGGTTATCCCGGTAATCAACAAGATCGATCTCCCGAGCGCCCAGGTCGACGTCGTCAAACACGAGATCGAAAAGGATCTCGGGCTCGATCCGTCGACCGCGATCGAAATATCCGCGAAGCTCGGGTTGGGGATCGACGAGCTCCTCGAGGCCATCGTCATCTTGGTTCCCCCTCCGGGAGGGAATGCCGACACTCCCCTCAAGGCCCGCATTTTCGATTCGCACTACGATCCCTACCGGGGGGTCGTCGTCCACGTTCGAGTGGTAGACGGTTCCCTCCGGGCCGGCCAGACAATCCGGTTTATGTCGAACGGCTCGGCCCACAAGCTCGAGGAGGTTGGTCGGTTCAAGATCCGCCTCGAGCCGACCAAGGTTCTCGGAACCGGAGAGGTCGGCTACTTTATCGCCGGCATCAAGAACATCTCCGACGTAGGGGTCGGGGACACGGTTACCGACGACGAGCGGCCGGCGTCGGCGTCCCTCGGAGGATTTCAAGAGGTCAAGCCCGTCGTCTTCTCCTCGATCTTTCCGAACGACGCGAACGACTACGAAGAGCTTACCAAAGCCATGGAGAAGCTAAAGCTCAACGACGCGGCACTGATCTACGAGAAGGACTCCTCCGCGGCCCTCGGCTTCGGCTTCCGATGCGGGTTCCTCGGGCTCCTCCACCTCGAGGTTGTCCAGGAGCGCCTCGAGCGGGAGTGGGACCTCGGGATCGTCCTGACCGCCCCGTCGGTCCAATATCGAATTGTAAGGCACGACGGTACCAAGCAGAGCATCGAGAACCCCCTAGAGTACCCGAACCCCGGGGAGGTCGCGGAATCCTACGAACCGTATATCCGGGCCACGATTATTACGCCGGACGAATACCTCGGCAACGTCATTACCCTCTGTCTCGAGAAGCGGGGTACCCAGGAAGACTTGCGGTACCTCGACGAGAAGCGGGTAGAGGTTGTCTTCGACATGCCCTTGGCGGAGGTGCTCTTCGACTTCTACGACCGGCTCAAGTCGCTCAGCCGGGGGTACGCCTCTTTCGATTACGACGTAACCGAATACAAAGCGGTCGACCTTGCACGTCTCGACATCCTGGTCAACGGAAAGCCCGTCGACGCCCTGAGCCAGCTGGTGTTTCGCGACAACGCCGCCGGCCGGGCCCGGCAGATCTGCAAGCGTCTCAGTAGCGAGATTCCGAAGCACCAGTTCAAGATTCCGATCCAAGGGGCAATCAGCGGAAACATCATCGCTCGGGAGACTATCTCTGCGCTTCGTAAGGATGTGACGGCGAAATGCTACGGCGGGGACATTTCCCGAAAGCGAAAGCTCCTGGAAAAGCAGAAGGAAGGAAAGAAGCGTATGCGTCTCGTCGGCAACGTCGAGGTTCCCCAGACCGCCTTCTTGAGCGTCCTCAAAGCCCACGACGATTAAGGCCCGCGGCCGGCTCAGCCGCCCAGCAGTCCCTCGACAAGCCGCCGGTACCGTTCCAGCCGGAGGGAGAGGCGAAGCCCGAAGGTGGGCCCCGCCTCTCGGCCCGTCTGTGCCTCGGGAAAATCGAACCAGGCATGATTCCAGGCCTGAACCTCCGGCGAATCGAGGGTCGGCCTTTCCTTTGCCTTCTTTAGCTGCTCCAAGCTCTCCTCGAGAAAGGTCCGGAGGCGCTCCCGCCGAAGGGTGCCACCGGCACCTTCGGCGTCGCCCGGGCCTTCGGCCCCGGGCGACAGGCTACCGGCCCGGGCGGCCGGGCTCCAGGCCGCCGCGGCGACCGCGAGCTCCGGGCCGGTCAGCACCGGCACGCCGAGGTCCAGCCCTCCGGTACCGACCCTATACACACGCCGGCTCCCCTCGAGGAGGGTCCGCAGCTGATGCCGGTACGACAGAAGAACCAGGTCCGTCTGAACCGCGGCGCCGGCGATGCTCTTCTCCCGGGCCAGGGGACGCCGATAGGAGAGGCCGAGCATGCGTTCCGGGGCGAGGCGGTGATTCGTCGAGAGCTCTTCGATGTGGAGCGGGGCTCCGGTGGCGTAGGGCTTCCCCGGCGTGTAGGTAAGGTCGATGCCCATCAGATAGACATTTTGCGAGGTCATTCGCAAGCCCATAAGAACCGCCGCGACGGCTACCGAACCCACCGGTGGGAGACGAAGCGGCAGAAGCCCGGCGTCCTCCGCCCTTCCGACCAAGCCCGTCTCGAAACCTTGTGAGGAGATCCAGTAGGTCCGATCCAACCCGGCGAACCGGGGTATCGACGGGTGGACGGTGGTCTCGGCGATAAGGGTAAAGGCCCCCCGGGGGGCTCCGACAAAGTCCAGGGCGTTGGTCCGTTGGGAGTCGACGGATACCACGTAATCCGGCACGAGGTTCCGGAGCCCGAGAACCGGCAGTGCCGTGTCGAGGGCCAAGAGGGCAACCCGGTTACGGATCGGGCGCAGATAGGCGATCTCTTTCTCCAGCGACTCCGAGGGGCCGACGACTACGATGGGCTTCGATTCACGGAGGCTATCGGCGTTCCCGGCGAAGGCCGTTCTGCCGAGGTTTACCAGGAAGTTCCTCCCCCATACCCGCCCGAGGCGAATCGTCGTCATCCGGTTTTGCCAGGTTTGCTGAATAGCCTCCTCGAGCTCTCGCTCGACGGCGCGATACTCGTCCCGATGGAGGGAGGCTCCGCCGTTGAGGGTGATGGTCCTTACCCTGCGGAACCCTTTGGTAACCAGGGCGGTTGCGGTGTCTTGCCACCGTCGGGGTGGACCGGAGTAGAACGTAATGCGGTCGGAACCGCCGAGCTCCCCGGCCGCCTTTTCGGCGAGTGTTCCAAGGGACGGATCGACTTCGACGCAGAAGAGGTGCGAGGAGCCGGGGAGTCGCCGGAGCAAATCCGGAACCCCGTAGCCTAAGAGGGGGCTCGGAACGAGAAAGAGGGTGTCGTCCGGAAGGGAAGCCGCTTCAGCCCGCCGCCGGGCGCCCGTTAGGGGTCCCGACGGAGTGTAGAGCCCTCGTCCCCGGTAGCGGACCTGAAAACCGTCGGAGGTCTCCTCTATGGTTAGGTCCGCATGGGGCATCAGCTACCCAAGATGTACCGGTTGAAGGCCTGGTTAAAGTTGTCCTCCACCAGATCGGGATCGATAATCCGCCGCTGCAGGTCCTCGGAATGGAACTGCTGGAGCAGGAAGGGGTAGAAGGAGTCGAGAAAGCCCATCGAATCCTCCTCCGCCTGCCGCTCTTCGAGGAGTTGCAGAATTACCACGCTGTCCCGGAGGACGACCGGCTCGCTGAGCTCCCCCTCGTCGATACTGAAGGCCTCTTCGAGGAAAGACTGTCGGAACGCGGCATCGTCGAGGATCTCCGTGTCCGGGCTGGATACCTGTGGATAGTAGGGGAGATTTCCGTAGTTCACCGGGAAGAAATCCGTCGTAAAAACTTCGGCGCCGGTTCCTTGCGCCGCAGAGGCGAAGCTTTCGGTCCCGGCGACCTCCCGGAGGGACTGCGTCTCGGCCAGCAGGTAGTCTTCGATGACACCCCGCTCAAAGGCGTTCATGTACTGTCGGACCGTGGCGACGCCTTCCTGGGTTTCCAGGTCGATCTCTAAGGGACCGTCGTCGAGGCGGTAGATAACCCATCCGTTAACGGTCTCCAGGACCGGCGACACTTCCCCGGTTTCGAGGGAGAGAATCTGCTCGACCGCATCGTCCCCTTCGAAGTCCCGGCTCAGTTGATAAACGTAGACCCAGCCGGCATCCCCGCCCTGCTCTGCAAAACGATCCGACGAGTGGGCCCGGGAAAGCTCCTCGAAGCTTGAGTTTCTCTCCTCTATCTGTAGGCGGATTCGCTCGGCTTCATCCTGCTCTCTTACCGTGATAACCGAAAGATTCGCCCTCCGGAAGATCTCTCGGTTCTCTTCCCCGTAGGCGACAACCTCCGAGGCGGGAAAGTCGGAAAAAGCGAGGGCGGCGCCCCGGAACTGTCGCTCCGGACTCCCCATAGACTTCAGAAACGCGATTTCTTCCCGGCTGAACTGACCACCGGTGAGCATATCGTCGAGGTACTTCTGATGGATCAGGGTCTCCCGGTAATAGTTCCGCAGGCTGAAGCGCTCTTGGCTCGATGTCCGGCGGTAGCGCTCCGGACTGAAGACGCCGTCAACCTGAAACCGGGGGTCCTGGGCCAGCATCTCGTCGACCGCGCTCTCGGAGACCGAAAGGCCCGAAGCTTCCGCCTCCCTCATGATCGCGGCATGGAGCATCGCCCGATTGAACGCCTGCCGCCAGATAAGCCGGAGCTCGGCTTCCAAGTTATCCGAACCGGCATCCCGGTCGTACTGCGCGGCAATCGCCTCGTACTGCCGGGCGAAGTAGTTGCCCGGGGCGTAGGTAATCTCTCGATTACCGTAGCGGCCGAAGGCCAATGAGCTCTGCGACGCAGCCCCGGAGACTACCGGAGCCCCCACGAAGGTCACAACGACGATGACCAGAATGACTACACTGAATATGTAGAGCGCCGGCCGCATTCTTGCTGTAGACGGCTTGCGCTCCGTCTGTTGGTTTTGATTAACGTCTTTCTTCTTTGCCATGGATTTAGAGCTACAATACCAAGGCAACAGAGCGGCCAATAGTC
>CAYPUT010000196.1:0-5786 GCA_964413945.1 uncultured Spirochaetaceae bacterium | reverse complement strand
AGCCCGAAAAAGAGGTGGAGGTAGCTCATCATCAGCGCGGTCTTGGTAAGAAAGAGGGCGCCTCCTATGCCGTTCAGCGCCACGTCCAAGAGACCGAGCCCTAAGTGGATCAGCAGGATGAGAAGGGCGAAGGTCCCGATTCCGGAGACCGCCGGCGCGAAACCGGAGGCTCCCCCCATCAGCAGGTATCCCCCTGCCGCGAGGCGCCAGGGGCCGAAGCGGTCCGCGAGGATACCGCCGAAGAGAACCGAGAGGGGATAACCGAGGCCCGCGACAAAGAGCACCAACCCGATGGTGCCGTAGGGCAAGTCGAGGGAGAGACGAATGGTCGGCAGGAGGGCGCCCCGGACGGCGTCGTAGAATCCGAGGGAGAGCATACCCCCGAAGAGGAGCAGCGAGAGACGCCTCTGTTGCTTCACGGGCTGCTCCTATACCCCGGCCGGTTCCCCGACTTCGTCGTAGCGAAAACAGTCCACCAGATGGTCGTTGACCAATCCGCAGGCCTGCATGTGGGCGTACATGATGGTAGACCCGGCGAACTTGAATCCCCGCTTCTTAAGATCCCGGGCCACAGCGTCGGACTCCGGGGTGGTCGCCGGGACATTTCCCATCGTCTCCCGGGCGTTCCGGATCGGCTTCCCCGCGACGAAGTCCCAGAAGTAGCGGTCGAAGCTTCCGAACTCCTCTTGGATAGCGAGAAAGAGCCGGGCGTTGGTAATGGAGGAAGAGATCTTTAGCCGATTGCGGACAACGCCTGCGTCGGCCAAGAGGCGCTTTATGTCCTCCGGGCCGAAGCCGCGGTAGGCGCGTCGGTAGTTTTCCCGCTTCCGGAGGATGGTGAGCCAACTCAAGCCCGCCTGGGCTCCTTCGAGAATCAGAAACTCGAAGTGGCGCCGGTCGTCGTGGACCGGAACGCCCCACTCGGTGTCGTGGTACGCCTGATAGAGCGGGTCCTCCCCGCACCAGGGGCACCGAACGGGGCCGGAAGCGTCAGAGCTCAATGACGTCCCCGATCGCCGGAAACAACACCTTGTCTCCCAGGGCTCCGTGGATAACCGAGGTCTCCCGGACTCCGGCACAGTGGAGCGGCGCCACCCACTCGAGATCCAGGCTCTTAAGGCGCGCGATGGTTTTCTCCAACCGGCCCTCGCTCGCCCCGATGGTGTGCAACCCCCCGAGAATACCGATAACCCGGGACTCCCCGGATAGTGCAAGGGCGTAATCGACGGTATTCAAAAGCCCGGCGTGGCAGCAGCCACAGAGAAGAAAGATGCCCTTTCCCGGTGCGATAATGACGATCGAGAGATCGTCGGGTACCGGGTCGTCCACGACGACCCCACCGACCCGGGTCTTGAAGCCGGCGGAGGCCTCCTTTTCGAAGTCGTGAACCCGGGGAACCTCCCCCGTCACGATAAAGTCCTTCTCCAGGTGTCGCGCCTCGGCAAAGAGCCCCACCCTGCCGCCGTACTCCTCGACTTCGAACCGGGAGACCGGAGACCCGATGTCGTGGAGCTCCGGCCGGCTGTTCAGCTTGATGCCGAAGGCTTCGGGATGCCCGTAGACCGGCACTTCGCCGGGGATCCGCCCGAGAAGCCCGGCGAGGCCCCCGGTGTGGTCGTAGTGTCCGTGGCTCAAAATGATCCCATTCAAACCGTCCCAGTCGATGCCAAGCTTCTCGGCGTTGGAAAGGAGCACCGCGGCGGTCTGTCCGGTGTCCAGGAGGTACCGGGCGCCCGCCGCGCCCTCTCCGGCCTCCCGGGACAGGAGCAGCGACAGCCCGTGTTCCGCCTGGAGGCTACCGTGCCGGGTGTAGTTGTTAATCAGAATCTGAAGCCGCCACGGGGTATAGCTCATCAGGAGGCTCCCTGTTCCACCTGAACCTTTACGACGTTCTTCTTTTCTACCGCCCGATCCATCGCCTCTTGAAACTTCTCGTAAGGGTAGACCACCGAAATCAGATCCTCCACCGCAACCTGGCCCTTGGCCATCCAATCGAGGACCATCGGGTAGACGTGGGCGTATCGGAAGGAGCCGAAGACCTCAAGCTCCTTGGACATCAACAGATTGATCGGCAGTTTGACCGAATCGGGCTGTGTTCCGACCTGAACCAGGGTTGCTCCCCTTGCGGCGACGCGATAGCAGAACTCGAGGGCGCCGGGGTGTCCGGCCGCCTCGAAGAGAACCTCGTAGCCGCCGTCCCGGAAGAGCCGGTCGGCGAGACCCTCTTCGGTGGAATCTACCGCGCTACTCGCTCCGTGGGCCAGCGAGAACTCCCGGGCGTAGGCGTCGGGGTCGGCAACCGTAATATCTCCGGCGCCGACAAGCGAAGCGACCGCGAGAACCATCTGCCCGATGGTGCCGCCCCCGGTAATGAGCACCCGCTTTCCGGCGATGGTACCCGCCCGCATAACCGCATGGGCACCGACGGCCATGGGCTCCACCAGGGCGCCCCCACCGTAGTCCAGATTCTCCGGAATCAGATAGCAGTTCCGGGCCGGCATCGACACGTATTCGGCGAACCCACCATCGATATGGGGAACCGTCGCGGCGGTACCACAGAACTTCAGGTTGGTACAGAGATTGTACCGGCCGCTTCTGCAGTAGGCGCACTTCCGGCATTCGATGGAGGGCTCGGCGGTTACCCGGTCTCCCTCGCTAAGGGCGGTTACGCTCTTTCCGACGGCGACCACGTCTCCGGCAAACTCGTGCCCGAGCACCAGCGGTGCCTGGGGCACAAAACTCCCGATGCGGTAGTGCCTGTAATAATGGACGTCGGAGCCGCAAATGCCGACCCGGCGGATTCTGATCAGAACATCATCATCCCCCACAGCCGGATCCGCGCGCTCTTCCTTCTTTAGGTCTTCGATACCGTGCAGTACGTATGCTTGCATTTATACCTCCAGTACGGGTGGCGGCACGTCCGCCGCCTTGGCAACTTCCTTCAACTCGGAATACAGCCCCTCCTCGAGGGGAATCCCCCGAGCTTTGCGCTCCTTCCGACGCTCGCCTTCGATCTCACCGGGATAGTAAACCCGGGAAAACCCCTCGAAGAGAGGCAGCTCGTGGAGCTCGTCGATCATCTCTCCAATACGCCGCTTAAACACATCGAGTTTGACGAAGCGGTCGATATCCCAGAACACCATGAAGTGACCGAGATTCCGGGGCTTTTCCATCTCGTGGTACATCCGGGTAATGTGGGGACCAAAGGGCATCCCGGAAAAGAGCGACGAGAGTACATCGACCACGAAGGATAGGCCGCTTCCCTTGTGTCCCGCCAAGGGATGCATGCCGACGACGGCCTTCGGATCGGTGGTGGCGCGGCCTTCCTTGTCAATGGCCCAGTCGGCGGGAATCGGTTTACCTTCGACCTTCGCTAGCTCTATCCGACCGTAGGCGATGGTGGAGGTCGAAATATCGAGCATAAAGGGTTCCGTCGGCGTCGGGAATCCGAAGGCGATGGGGTTTGTCCCGAGAAAGGGCTTTGCCGCCCCATGGGGAACCACGATCGCGTCGGTGTGGGTGACGACCATGCCACCCATCCCCCGGCGGACCGCCTCTAAGAGAAAATAGCTTGCCGGGCCGAAGTGGCTCGAATTGCCGATGGCCACCGAGGCGGTGCCGTGGACCTTGCAGATGTCGGTCCCTCGGACGGCGGCGCGTTGGGCCACGACGTGCCCGAGACCGTTATCGCCGTTTACCCGAAGCACCGCCGTTGCCGGCTGGTCGAAGGATATCTTGGGGTCGGCGTTTATGCTTCCGTTGTCGAGGCGCCGAAGGTAGTGGGCCAGCCGAACCACACCGTGGGTATCGATACCGCTTAAGTTCGCCGACACCAAACAGTCGGCCACAATGCCCGCATCACCCTCGGGGACACCCCGGGTCCGGAGAACCTCCCGGACGAATCGCTCTAAGTCCTTCGGCGACACGCGAAGGCTGCTGTTGCTTTCTTTCATGGCGTCATTCTCTCCGGCGTTGGTCCGGTGGTCAACACGTGCCGGCCCCTGCCGCGGCCCCGTCGGCGGCATACTTATTCATCCGGCTTGCGAATAACGGCCCAATCCGCTAAAAGGATGCTTTACATCTTCTTCCACAAAGGAGCTCTTACATGGAACGCCTCTTCAAGCTGTCGGAACGGGGTACCTCGGTAAAAACCGAGGTCCGGGCCGGTATCGCGACGTTCTTGACGATGGCCTACATCATCGTCGTAAACCCCGGTATTCTCTCCAACGCCGGTATGCCCTTCGCGGGCGTACTCTTTGCTACCGTATTGGTCTGCGCCATCAGCTCCGTGTTGATGGGCCTCTACGCAAACCTTCCCTTCGCCCTCGCGCCCGGCATGGGCATCAACGCCTTCTTCACCTTCGGGCTGGTGCTGGGGATGGGCGTGACCTGGCAGACGGCCCTCGGGGCGGTCTTTATTTCCGGATTGGTGTTCTTGCTCCTATCGGTGCTGAAGGTCCGGGAAGCCATCGTCCGGGCTATTCCCGAATCTCTGCGCTACGGGGTAGCCGCGGGCATCGGGCTCTTTTTGGCGCTGATCGGCTTGGGAAGCGTCGGCTTTATCGTCGGGAGCCCGGCTACCATCGTGACCTTCGGCGGGATTACGCCGCAGGTGCTTCTCTTCGTCGGTGGCTTTTTGCTAACGAGCGTTCTGGTCATCAAGAAGGTCAACGGCGCCCTTATTTACGGCATTCTCATTACCTCGATCGCCGCGCTTATCGTCAGCTCGATTATGGCGTCCGGCGGCGCCGAGCCTTTCGTGTTCGTACCCGAGGGCATCTTCTCCCTCCCGAGCTTGGACGTCTTCTTCCAACTCGATATCGCCGGGGCCCTTTCGGTCGGCATGATCCTGCCGATCTTTACCCTGCTCTTTACCGACATGTTCGACAGTATCTCGACCTTCGTCGGGGTCAGCGAAGTCGGCGGCTTTATCGACGAGAAGACCGGCCAACCGGAGAACGTCGGCAAGGCGCTCTTAGTCGACGCCGTCTCGACGACCATCTCGGGACTCTTCGGAACGTCGAGCGGAACTACCTACATTGAGAGTGCCGCCGGAGTCGAAGAAGGCGGCCGGACGGGCCTTACCGCGGTGGTAACCGGTCTGCTCTTTGTTCCCTTTATCTTCCTCAGCCCCCTGCTCTCCTTCGTTCCCGCGGTAGCGACGGCCCCCGTCTTAGTGCTAATCGGCATTTTTATGGTCAAGCCGCTGATGAAGATCCAGTGGGACGACTTCGAAACCTCGATTCCCGCCTTCTTGGCGCTTATTCTTATTCCCCTGACCTACAGCATTACCCAAGGTATTATTTGGGGATTCTTGAGCTACTCGGCGATCAAGCTGCTCCGGGGCAAGTTCTCGGAGGTACCGGTCGCTCTCTGGATTATCGACGCCTTCGCAATTCTCTCCTTGGTTACCGGGGCTTAGGCCTCGGCCCGCGCCGGGAGCGCCTGCAACCGCAGCCCGCCGGCCCTAACCCGACACGGCCCGCCAACCCGGCGGGCCTTTTTTTGCTCCCACGGGGGCCGCTGCCGGGGGACGACTGTCGCGGGAGGACGTGTTTCTGTCGCGGGAGGACGTTTCCCGGCCCGTTCGGCCGAGTCGCACACTTCTATGCCTTAGAATGCTATTGGAGACCTAAACAGGTGGGAGGCGGCCGCCCCGGCGAACCGCGAGGTACCCCGTAATCGCGTCCAGCCTTCCAAAAGCGAAGATGGGAGGAAGAGTGATGAAATGGACAGTACGGATGATCGTGCTTCTGGCAATTGTTATCGCCTTAAGCATCGGGTGT
>CAYPUT010000195.1:0-5815 GCA_964413945.1 uncultured Spirochaetaceae bacterium | reverse complement strand
CCCGGAGGGATCTCTCCCGGCAGGAGGACCCTTGTCTCCGGAGCCTCGAGGGAGAGACTGCGTCGAAGGACCTCTCTGCCTGTGGAATCCCGGAGGATCATGAGGGCCGAACCCGGAGCGGTGGCGCGCAGGGCCAACCCTCCTCGGTTTCCGGTCTCCTGGAAATCGACCGCGAAGGGCGCAGCCTCGAGGGCCACCCGCAAGTGCGTCAACGCCCCCGGGGCAATCTCGACCGGAACCGCTTCTTTTAGGTATCCGAAGCGACGAACCCGAAGGAGGTATTCCCCCGTCGGGAGGGAGAAGGGAACCCCCGCCTCGGGGGTTAAGTCCGAGAGAGAGAGCTCCGCGTCCGCCGGTTGGACCTCTATCCGGAGAGTCCCGGTTTCGCGCCGCAGGGCTACCGAAAGATCTACCGCCTCGCCCCCTTGAAGGCGCAGCCGCAGCTGCGTGGTCTCGTACCCGGAGGCCGCAACTTCGACGACGGAGATGCCGGGTGAAAGATTCGAAAGGCGCAAGGGGGTTAGTCCCCGGGGCCGACCGTTCAGCGAGACTTCGGCTCCGGACGGGGTGCTCTCGACGGTAAGCTCGACCCGCCGGCCTTCCTGTGGCTGGGTCGAAAGCGACGCGTCGGGGTTATTCGAGGTCAGTATCGACGCCCCGGAGAGACCGAGCGCCGGCCCTAAGGCCAAGAGGAGGGAGAGAGCGACCCGAGGGTAGAAGGGACTCCGCATGAGAAGAGTATATCCCGGCACCTCCAACGCTTCACAGTACAGAGGCTTCACAACCCCGGCGGCTACGCCGATACTGTGAATGATGAAGATAGCTCTATCCGCCGCGGTCTTTGGTTGTCTCCTCGCGATCGCAACGCCGGGTCACGTAGCAGGGCAGGAGGCGCCGGTCGACGGGTCCACCGAAGGCACGGCCGCCGAGATTACCGAGACGCCGACCGGTTTCGGCGCGGTCCGCCTCGGGATGACCTTAGACGAGACACGGAGCGCCCTCGAACAGGAGCTTAGCTTCGACTACCGCGGCGAGCCGGAGGTGAGCTTCCTCCCGCTGCGGGAGCGCCGTCTCTTGGAGGTACAGGGGCGGCGCTTCGTCGGCCGGGGCTTTTTTCAGTTTATCGACGGGCGGCTCTACAGCATCATCCTCGACCTGAACGACGACGCGCTGGACCACTACGGCCTCTATACGCAACTGACCGAGAAATACGGCGAATCGACGCGCCTCAATCCCCGGGAGATCCTCTGGTTATTCGACGAGGTCCGATTGACCCTCGAGCGGCCTCTGACGGTAAAGTACGTCGACCGGGAAGTCTATGAGCGGCTCCTGCTGGAAGGGGCCGAGACCGAGTCGCTACGGGAGATCGTGAGAGATGAGTTTCTCCGGCGCTTTTAGTGCCGCCGCAAGAATCACGAAAAGACGTGTCGCAGCGGCAGTGGTGGTGCTGGTTCTGATGACCTCCGGCTGCAGGGCCGGGGAGGAAGCCTTTGTGGAGGCCCGGGGAGCCCGAATCTACGTCGAAATAGCCGACACTCCCGAGGAGCGGGCCGAGGGCCTGATGTTCCGATCGAGCCTTCCGGAGGACCGGGGAATGCTCTTCGTCTTCCCGGAACCACAACCCCTCGCCTTCTGGATGAAGAACACCGCGATTCCCCTTTCCATCGCCTACATCGACCGCCACGGGACGATCCTCGAGATCCACGACATGGAACCGTATTCCCTCGAATCGGTACCCTCCCGGCAACCGGCCCTCTACGCACTCGAGGTAAACCAGGGTACCTTCGAGCGCCTCGGGATCGCGCCGGGGGACCGTCTGCGTCTACCGGAGAACCTATCGGCCCAGCGGTAGCCCCGCTAGGTCTCGGTTCCAGGGAAGAGCTCGAGCTCCGGCGTATCCTCGGGGTTTTCCGGCTCGTTCATCAGAATCTCCACCCGGCGTTCGACCTTCTCCAGCTCCTTCTCGAGTCCCTTCGAGAGCCGCATTCCCTCTTCGAAGATCGACAGCGCCTGGTCGAGACCGATATCGCCGGTTCGAAGCTCCTCGACAATCTCTTCCAAACGCTCGAGGCGTTCTTCAAAACTCTGTTTCTTTGCCATGTTCTCTCACTTCTGCAGAAAATGATCCGTCGGAAAAGGCGACCCGGACTTCTTCTCCCGACGATACCCCGGTCGATTCGGTGATTAGGCGGTGATCCTTCAGCGACCGGACGATCGCGTAACCCCGGCGAAGAACCTCCCGGGGACCTAAGGCATCTAAGCTCCGGAGGGCCAAGGTCAGGCGGTTCCGCTCGCCCTGGAGCTTATCCCGAAAGTTTCGAAGGAGGGACTCCTTCGCATCGTCGAGACGCAGGAGGCTCGGCTGCAGGGCACCCCGAAAGAGTCGCTCGAGCTCTTCCGGGGTCGTCCGGTCGACGGACCGGCGAAGGTCTTCGGTTCTCCGTGTTAGCGACTCCTCGAGGGAGCGCCGCAATACCGAGAGGTGCTGCACCAGGTTCTCTCTGTTCTCCGATACCATTTCCGCAGCCGCCGAGGGGGTCGGGGCTCGGACATCCGCGGCCAAGTCCGAGAGCGAAATATCCACCTCGTGTCCCACCGCCGAGACCACCGGGGTTTGGACCGACGCGATAGCCCTGACGACCGATTCCTCGCTAAAGGGCAGGAGGTCCTCCAGGGAGCCGCCCCCTCGGCCGACGATGATGACCTCTCCGAGCTTGTATCGGTCGGCCCGGAGGATCTGAGCCGCGATACGGGCCCCGGCTTCGCTACCCTGAACCGCCGTCGGCAAAACAACAACGTCGATCCCCGCGTTTCGCCTCCCGAGAACGTTCAAGATATCCCGGATCGCCGCGCCGGTAGGGGAGGTGACCACCGCTATCCGCTTGGGGAAAGGCGGGAGCGGCCGCTTCTTATCGGAGTCGAAGAGCCCTTCGGCGGCGAGGCGCCGTTTGCGCTCCTCGAGCATCGCGAGGATGGCGCCGGTGCCCGCCAGGGAGAGGTTTTCGCAGACCAGTTGATAGGTCCCCCGGCGGGCGTAGACGGAGATGCGTCCCGAGGCGTGAACCAGCATCCCATCGCCGGGCTCGAAGGCCAGGTAGGCTGCCCGGTTGCGGAAGAGTACGCAAGAGAGAAGGGCGTCCTCGTCCTTCAGGGTAAAGTAGAGATGCCCGCTACTCGCCGGGCGGACGTTCGAGAGCTCTCCCTCTACGGTTACGTCGGGAAACTCCCCTTCGAGACGAAGACGAATCCGTGTGGTCAGTTCGGCTACCGATAGAATTGGTGCACCACCGAGTTGCTCCATGGTCCGCAGCATATCCGCTATTTGAGGAAGCGCTCAAGATGACGATAAGATAGTAGAGCCATGCGGATATCTCTTTGTCTTAACGCCACGGGGCTAACCGAAGAAGCCCTTCTCCCCCTTGCCGGAGGCGCCGCCGCCTTTGCCCGCTCCCTAGAGCGGCTGACCCGTTTCGAGGCGCCGGATGGGCAGTCTATGGTGTCTGTCTCGGTTGTCGCAGACCCGGGTACCGCTCTGCCGCCCGGGGACCCTCCGGTTACGGTAGTTCATCCTCGGGACGCCTCGCTCCCCGCCTTTCTCGAAGCTCTCGATACGCTTTCCAATGACTCCGACGCGATTCTTCTGGCCCCGGCCGACGGGCCCTTTTGGGATCCGGCCCTCGGTAGGCGGCTTCTCGAGGTTCACCGGAAGTACGTCGCCGAGTACACCTTCGCCGACGGCTTTCCCGAAGGGCTGGCCCCGGAAGTCGTCTCCCGGGACATTCTTCCGGCTCTCCTCGAGCTCGCCCGGCGCTATCCCGACGTTACCGAGAGGCACACCCTCTTCGACATCGTGCAGAAAGATATTAACGCCTTCGACGTCGAGACGGAGCTCTCCGCCGAAGACATGCGAATGCTGAGGATTCGGCTTCGGTGCGATACCCGGCGCAACCGGCTCCTCTGCGACCTGCTTGCCGGAGACTTCGACCCCCAGCAAGTCGACGCCGACGGCGTTGTTATGCATCTTCAAAACCATCAACACTACCTCCGGACGCTACCGGCCTTCTTGACCGTTCAAGTTACCACCGCGGTCTCCCAAAAGCCCTTCTATCTTCCGGAGCCCTTTCCCTTCGAAGGGGAGAACCGGGAGATGTCTCCCGGCGATTTCGAGTCTCTGGCGAGCGCCTTTTCCCGGTTCGCTCCGGACAGCGTCATACACCTCTCCTCCTGGGGGGAGATCGCCTGCCACGGCGCCGTCTCTGCCCTCCTCGATACGACCAACCGGCTCGATTGCCGGCGGTTCTGGGTGGAGACCAGCGGGGTCGGATGGAAGGCGGAGGTAGTCGAAGCGATTACCGCGGGGCGTTACCCGAAGGTTACCTGGATCGTCTGCCTCGACGCCTACAGCGAAGAGGTTTACCGGCGGGTCCGGGGAGACGGTTTCGCCGAAGCGGTCGCGTTTGCGTCGGCCCTCCTCGAGAAGCTCCCGGGGTCGGTCTACCTCCAGAGCACCCGGATGGAAGAGAACGAGGAAGACCTCGAATCGTTCTACCGGGAGTGGAAAAAAGTTACTCCGAATGTCATTATCCAGAAGTACGATCATTTCTCCGGGCGGCTCCCGGACCGCCGGGTGGTGGACAACGCCCCGGTAGTAAGGCTGCCCTGCCGGCACCTTAAACGAGACATGTCCGTTTTGGTCGACGGGAGTGTTCCTCTCTGCCGGGAGGACCTGAGCTTGGACCACCGGCTCGGAAACGCACTCACCGAGCCGATGGAAGCCGTCTGGCTCCGGGGAGAGCCCTACTACCAGCGCCACGTCGACGCCGACTATCCCTCTCTCTGCAAGAAGTGTGATGAATACTACACCTTCAACTTCTAACGTCGACTACACGGTCGTCGGGGGACGTCCGTCGGACCGGGACTCCCGGGGCCGGTTGAGCCTTTCGATTTTGGTTCTTCACCGAGCGGGTTCCCTTCCCCGGCCCGACCTCTACGAAGAGCTTCAACGGTGGGGGGGGCAAGAAATTCTCTCGGTCGCGTCCGCCGGCGGTAAGGCCGAAGTAGAGCGGCTGTCTCAACGGTTTCCCTCGGTACGCTTTATTATTCCCAGCCGGGAGATCGGGATCGGCGCTCGGATTAACTTGGCGATGGAGGAGGCACGGGGGCGCCTCGTCTGCGTTACCTGGAATCAGGTGGCCTTTGAGCCTTTTTCTCCCCGCCTCTTGGACGGAATGCTCACGGATCAGAAGCTCTGCTACGCTCCGATTCTCCGGACGCGAAAGGGCGAGATCGTCCCTACCGTGGTCGCCCCGGCCCTCTTCAAGTCGACACTAAAGGTCCTTTTTCTTCCGCCGTCGGGGGAGGAACGGCCGACCCTCTTTCCCTTCGACTACCTCGGCGTCTACGACCGGGAACGTTTTCGACTTCTCGGGGGGTACGACACCACCATCCACTCATCGTACTGGCAGAAAATGGACTTCGGTTTCCGCACCTATCTCTGGGGAGAAGAAACAACGGTTCGCAGCGATCTCCGGGCCCAGAGCGACGTGGAGTTGCCCACGGAGGACACGACGCCGGACCAATCCTATAGGCGTTTCTTTCTCAAGAACCTGGCGCCCCGCTTCGACGGGTCCGGCGCGACGCTTCCAAAGAGCAAGATCCTACCGCTTTTGTTTCGCGGGGGTGTGAGCGTGGCAGAGGCACTCCGGCTGATGCGGGAGATTCGCTCCTGGGTTGACCAAAACCGCTATCGATTTCTTCAAGACGCAAAGAGAGTGACCGAGTTATGGGATACGAACGAATGACTGAGAAGATCGGC
>CAYPUT010000194.1:3902-5829 GCA_964413945.1 uncultured Spirochaetaceae bacterium | reverse complement strand
CCCCAGGAGGCCTTTTTGTCGGTGCTGCGGTCCACCGAGGGCGATTAGACTTCTTCTGGTGCTTCTGCTGGACCGAGCAATCCCGCTCTCCGAGGTGAATAACCGTCCCGTGGCTGTCCGCGAGTAACTGAACCTCCACGTGCCGGGGATTTTCGAGATAGCGCTCGACGTACACCCGGCCGTCGCCGAAGGCCTTTTCGGCCTCGCTCCGGGCCAACTGGATCGCCCCGGCCAGGTCCTTGGCTTCTCGGACCACCCGCATGCCCTTCCCACCGCCCCCGGCGGCGGCCTTTACGATAAGGGGAAACCCGAGCTCGTCGGCTATCTTTGCCACTGCCTCGGGGGTCTCCGGCGGATCCGCGGACCCCGGTACCGTCGGAACGTCGTACTTGACGGCCATCCGCTTGGCCTGGGTCTTGTCCCCGAGCATGGAAATGGTTTCCGGACGGGGGCCGACAAAAAGAAGTCCCGCGTCGATAACCTTCCCGGCGAACGCCGCGTTTTCTGCGAGAAACCCGACTCCGGGATGGATCGCGTCACATTTCTTGAGTACCGCCGCCGAAATAATGGCGTCCTGATTCAGATAACTCTGGGAAGCCGGAGGAGGACCGATACAGACACCTTCGTCGGCCATGGAAACCGAAAGGCTTCCGGCGTCGGCCTGGGAATAGGCGACGACCGACCGGATACCGAGCTCCCGGCAGGCGCGGACGATCCGGACCGCTATCTCCCCCCGATTCGCGATGAGGAGGGAGCCGATCACCTTCGCCGTACCTCGAGGAGGGGGGTTCCGTACTCCACCATCTGCCCGTTCTCGACGAGGATCGCCACGACTTCGAGGTCGAACTCCGCCTGGAGCTCGTTCATTACCTTCATGGCCTCGAGAATACAGAGGGGCCCCCCGGCGGCGACTTCGGTGCCCTCTTCGACGAAGGGGAGCGCATCCGGCGACGGGGACCGGTAGAAGGTCCCGACGATGGGCGATACGACATGTTCGAGGTCTCCTGCCCCCGACTCCAGAATTACGTTCTCGGCCTCGGCGACGGTAGCGGGGGCGGCGGGGGAAACGACGGGTTCACCGGGGTCATTGACCGGAGCAGCGGGACCTCCCCGGCGGAGTACGAGTTGCTCCTCCCCGTTCTTATATCGAAACTCTGACAGGGTGCTTTCTTCGAAGGCTTCCATCAGCTCACGTATATCTTTTGTTTCCATGGGTACTCCAAAGGCTATTGAAGCAGTAATGCTCCGTCAATGGACATCTCGGCCGTCGACCGACAAAATGTAGTATAATGATGGAACATCCTTCGGAACACCTTTCGAAGTCAAAACCACACAACAGGATGGAGTAGTATGAAAGACGTAAAACAGCTATTACCGCACCGGGATCCCTTTTTGTATATAGATAGGATCGAAACCGCGACGGAAGAGAGAATAGTCGGTTATCGCACCTATAAGGACACGGAATATTTTTTCAAGGGACATTTCCCCGAGTATCCCGTCGTACCGGGAGTGATTCTCGTGGAGACGATGGCTCAGTGCGGCGGAGCAGGCATCAAGGCGCTCGAGAAGATCGGCGATGCGCTCTTCTTTCTCGCGGCGGTCGAGAAGGCCAAGTTTCGACGACAGGTTCGGCCAAACGAGGAGGTGCGCTTGGAAATCGAGAACCTCCGGATAAGTGCTAAGATGATCAAGCAGGCCGGAAGAGCCCTCGTAGGAGACGAAGTGGCTGCGGAGGCGCAATGGCTCTGCCTCGTCGGCGAAGCCCCGGCGGAGAAATAGCGGAACAAGGAACAACAGGCGTGGCAAAACAGAATGGAATCACCGAGTCGGTCCCTCAGCGCGTTCGTCACCGAGGTTCAAACCGCCGAGGCGGTTGTCAGGGCCCACTGCGCGAATCCCGGCCGCCTCTGGGAAATTCTCGTTCCCC
>CAYPUT010000194.1:2744-3892 GCA_964413945.1 uncultured Spirochaetaceae bacterium | reverse complement strand
GCGTGGCAAAACAGAATGGAATCACCGAGTCGGTCCCTCAGCGCGTAAAGAGCCGGGCCGACTCCTACCCCGGCGCGATCGCCCAGTACTACAAGGACGCTCAGGGCATCTATCAAACCAAGAGCTACGAAGCGCTGTGGTCCGAGGTAGAAGCCTTAGGAAGCGCCTTTCTCGAAGCCGGCGTCGGGCGGGGAGATCACGTGGGCATTATCGCCGATAACCGTCACGAGTGGCTTGTCACCGACCTGGCCCTCCTCTCTATCGGCGCGATCGACGTACCCCGGGGCACCGACGCGACCAGCGACGAGATAACCTACATTCTCGGTCATGCGGATTGCCGTCTCGTTGTGGCGGAAGGCCCCTCCCAGGCGGAGGCGCTTCTCGCCCGGAAGAGCGATCTTTCAAAAATGGAGACGCTTCTACTCTACGACGGAGATGCGAGGATTCGAAAGAAGATCGAAAAGTCCGGACTCGTCTACCGGGAGTATAAGCAGCTTCTCGAATCCGGGGTCGCACTACCCAAGGAGTCCTTTCGGAAGGAGCTCGCGGCAGGGACCCCGGACGAGGTCGCGACCCTAATCTATACCTCCGGAACCACCGGGGAGCCGAAGGGCGTCATGCTGACCCACCGGAGCTACATCTTCCAGATGGATCGCACCCACGAGGTTTTACACCTGGACGAAACGGACATCTTCCTGAGCGTTCTCCCGATATGGCACTCCTTCGAGCGGGCCGTCGGTTACCTGGTGCTAAACTTCGCCGCGGCCATCGCCTACTCGAAACCGATCGGCCAGGTGATGCTCGAGGACATGGCAAAGGTCCGGCCTACCTGGATGACCTCGGTTCCTCGAATCTGGGAAGGGATCCGGGCGGCGGTCTACCGAAACGCCCGGAAGGAAAGCGCCGTAAAACAGGCTATGTTCCACTTCTTCGTCGGAGTCGGTGAGAGCCACGCCCACTTCAGCAACATGATGCTCGGCCGCCTCCCGGCCTTCCGGCGGCGGTATCGGACCCTCGATATTGGGATGAGCCTGGTACCCCTGATTGTTCTGACCCCCTTCAAGCTGATCGGAAGCCTCTTAGTGTTCAGTAAGCTCCGGGCGCGGCTCGGCGGACGCTTCGTCGCCGCACACAACGGTTTCAACATC
>CAYPUT010000194.1:0-2734 GCA_964413945.1 uncultured Spirochaetaceae bacterium | reverse complement strand
GTACGTCGACCGTTTCTTTCAGGCCGCCGGGATCAAGCTCCTCGAGGGCTACGGGTTAACCGAGAGCGGCCCGGTCCTGGCGGTTCGCCTCCAGGATCATCCGGTTTCCGGCACCGTTGGTCCCCTCCTCCGGGACGTCGAGCACCGGGTTCTCGACGAATCCGGGACCGCGGTGCCACCGGGGCATAAGGGCGTTCTCCACGTCCGGAGCGAGCAGATCATGGATGGGTACTACAAGAAGCCCGAGGCGACCGCCGAGGTCCTCAAAGACGGCTGGCTCAACACCGGGGACCTGGTGGTCTTTACCCACAACGGCGAGTTTACGATTATCGGTCGCGAGAAGGACACCATCGTCCTTCTCGGCGGCGAAAACGTCGAGCCCGGGCCGATCGAAGAGAAGCTCGTACAGTCGGACTTAATCGAACAGGCGATGGTCGTCGGGCAGGATCAAAAGTTTCTCGGTGCCCTTATCGTGCCGAACCGGGAGCGCCTCGAGGAGTTTGCCCGGGAGAGCGGAGTCGACTACGTGGAGTACGAAGAGCTCCTGGAAGAGCAGCCGGTAAACCAGCGGATGCGGGAAGAGATCGAAGGGCTTATCAACGGGAAGAACGGGTTTAAGCTCTACGAGCGGATCTATCGGTTCGCGCTTCTCGCGAAACCCTTCGAGGTTGGAGAGGAGATGACGAACACCCTCAAGATCCGGCGAAAAGTGGCGGCGCAGATGCACCACCGTAGAATCGAAAGCCTGTTCAGGTAGAACGGTCTGCGGCTCTTTAGGAACGACGTCGAGGGAGTCTTCCTTCGACGTCCCAACCGGTTCGTCACCGAGGTTCAAACCGCCGAGGGGGTTGTCCGGGCCCACTGCGCGAATCCCGGCCGCCTCTGGGAAATTCTCGTTCCCCGGCGCCGGGTCATTCTCGAAGAGCGGCCCCGGGAAGCGTCATCCGGCTCTACGACCCACACCCTTGCCGCGGCCTACTACCGGAACCGGATAGTCCCCCTCCTGCCGTCCCGGGCAAACGCCGTCGCCCGGAACCTGCTGATACCCCGCCTGTTTGCGGGGATTACCGACATCCGTCCGGAAGCGGCCCTCGGGGAGGGGCGCACCGATTTCCGCGTCGATCACGCCGGAGGACGGACCTTTCTCGAGGTAAAGTCCTGCAGCCTGGTGGAACACGGGGTGGCTATGTTCCCCGACGCAAAGAGCGACCGGGCCACCCGGCATCTCGGGGCTCTCGCCGGGGCCGAGGGTCAGGGAATGGTCTTGTTTGTGGTTACCCACGGGCGCCCTGCGCTCTTCTGCCCCAACCTACACAGCGACCCGGACTTCGCCGAGGCCCTTGCCGCGTACGCCGGCCGGGTAATCTACCGGGCGGCAACGATCGAAGCAGACGCCGACGGGACGGTCCGTTTAATCGAGGAGATTCCGGTGCTCACCTCCCGGGCGTTCCTCGTGTCCCGGGACTGTGGAACTCTCGCGGTGGGTTCCCGGGAGCCCTCAGCCCCCCTCGAAGTGAGCTTTTACTGTCCGGGGCTCCGCCGGGCCCTTCTCCGTGCCGCCGCCCCCCCGGCCCGCCGGCGCTACCCTATCTACGGTTCCGAGGATTATTCACACCGGCTCGCCGGGCTCGCACCCGGGGCCCCGTCGTTTATCGACGAGGTGCTCCGCCTCCGCCACCGGGGCGCTTTAGGTCTCTGAGGTCGAAGACTAGGCGCTCGGCGGTTCGGCCCGAGATGTTCGGCTTGAGATTTTGGGGGTGTGGGAAGTATCATGAGGAGATGTCACCGTCGCCCTCGGCAACCGTTATCGGTCTGGCAAGCCGCCTTCCGGCGGTTCACGTGCACAACACCCTGATGGTTATCCCGGACCGGGAGTTGGCCCTCGCCACTCTCTATATGGACGAATCACAACGACGATCCCTCCTCGCTCATCTCGGAGCGTCGAAACGACGCCGGGTCGAGGAGGAGATTGTCCTTCAACAACGGTTGGAGATTCGTTACGACCACTACCGGAGGGCCCTCGAAGGAGTTCTCGGGGCCCTCTCGAACCAACAGAGCACCCGCCTCGGCCCGAGTTACCTCCGGCCGACTACCTACCGCCGGTCCGGATAAAGGCGTCTCGGTAGCCCTTGGCCCGGACAAAGTAGAGAACCGTCCCCTGCTCGTCCGCCTCAAGAGGCCCGACGAACACCCGATACACCTGACGGTTGTCCACCGCGGTCTCGAGAACCGCAGTCGGGTAGTCGGAGGCCAACCCGTCGACGGCGGTCTTCGCGCTCTGGGGACTGGTGTAGGCTCCCACCTGAAGATAGTAGGCCTCGTCTCTCAGCGACTTGACCAAGGGAAGGTTCGCCGCCGCCCACCCGTCGCCTCGAGGGGAAACTGAGGCAACCCGAGGCTCCGGTTCTTCGGCCGGGGCCGGGGTCGGTTCCTCCGCCCGGGGAGTCGAGGCTTCTGCCGTCGGCGGCCCTGCCGGCGGCCGCTCTTCGGCGGGTACCAGCGAGAGAACTGCGTCTTCCGGCGGAAGAGGAGCGGCCTCCGGTAATTCGTCAGGGGCCTCCTCTTCCGGGGGTGCTCCGATCTGTCCAAGATGGTCCCCCGCCGGGCGCTCGATACGAGGCTCCGCTTCCGGGAGCGCCGCTATCAGCTCTTCTTCCGGCGCATCCACGGGGCCCAGGTCGGCCGCGACGGGGCCCGTCTCAGGCTGTGCTTCGGTCGGCGACCTCGGCACCTC
>CAYPUT010000193.1:0-5831 GCA_964413945.1 uncultured Spirochaetaceae bacterium | reverse complement strand
CGATGCGGGTAAGCCCCGTCGGCTTCGCCTTCGATAGCCAAGAGAAGGTGATGCAGGAGGCTGCGGCGAGCGCCATGCCCACCCACAACCACCCGGAAGGCGTCAAGGGCGCCCGGGCGGTGGCCCTCGCGGTCTTTCTGGCGCGGCAAGGCCACGACAAGGCGGCCATACGCGACGCCGTCGCCGAGGCTACCGGTTACGACCTCTCCCGGTCGGTCGCGGAGATCCGCCCTGCCTACCACTTCGACGTCTCCTGCCAGGGATCGGTTCCCGAGGCCATCGTCTGCTTCTTGGACACCGACTCCTGGGAGGCCGCCGTCCGGGCCGCCATTTCCCTCGGCGGGGACGCGGACACCCAGGCCTGTATCGCCGGTGGTATCGCCGACGCCTTCTACGGCGGCGTTCCGGAGCCCGTGGAAAAGAAGGTAATGGAGATCCTGCCGGAAGATCTTGCCGAGGTGGTCCGGAGGTGGAAGGGGAGGGAAACCTCCTAGTGGAGCCCGCTGTCTCCGGGCGGGGCACTAGGGGCCTCCCGGTGCCCCTCTCGGCGTCTACCGACAATCCGGAAGAACACCCCGGCCCAAAAGTGCTGGACGATCATACAGCCGATAACCGGGAGGCTGACGACGGGGCCGAAGTAGTTGGTCGCGATTACCAGCCCCGCGGCGTTGTTCCGCATCGAAGAGGAGTACATGACCGCCGACACGGAGGGACTGCGTCTCCCCAACACCAGCGACGATACGCCGAGCCCCGTTGCAAAGTTTGCCAGGACGTGGATTGCGACAATCAGGATCAAACTGCCCATCCCCCAGCCCAGCCTGCCTAAAACAGGTTTCAGGGTAACGCCGTTGATAACCAGAACCGATATCATCCCGAACTTGGCGACCAGGTCGACGTAGGGTTTCGAGACCTCGGTAGCCCGGGGGAGTCGATTGCGAACCAGGAGACCGAGAAGCGCCGGAAGGACGATCGTCTTCGACAGGTTACCCACCAAGGCGAGGGTGTCGAACTCGACGACGGCACCGGCGTAGAGCGATAGAAGCCCCGGGATGCTCGCACCGCTTACGAGGGTCGCGACGGTGACCAGGGCAATGGAGAGAGCGACGTTGCCCCCGGCGATGCCGGTCCAGACAACCGAGGTAATCGCCACCGGCGTAACCGCCATCAGCAGGTGCCCCAAGAAAAGCTCCGGATCGCCCGAGTAGAATAGCAGGCCGATGAGGTATCCGATCAACGGCATCAAAACAAAGACCACGAAGAGGGCCGTCAGAAAGCCCTTCGGCGACAGGATAATGGCCTTGAAACTGTCGACGGTGCAGGAGGTCCCCATCGTAAAGACGATCAATGCAAGGACATAGGGTAGGATAACCGCAAAGTCAGCGACCCGGTCCGGCAACAGAAGCCCGGAGCCCATCCCGGTTATCACGAGGGCGAGAAAATAGCGGGAGGTTACTCTGTTGATCGTGCTTACAATGTGGCGCAATGGAAGCATCATCCACAATTTCGGCGCCGGGGTAAACGGATGAGCGGGACCATGGTTCCGCCGATCGGCCCTGTATTTTCGCTATTTATGGCATTTTCCTAACCAAACTTTAACATTGCGCGATCTTGCGCTATATTTTTTGCGTGGGCCGGATGTCCCGAAGCTTGTTGATGCTATTCGCTTTTCCTCTTCTCGCTTCGGACCCAATCCAGGCCCAGATTGGCTCATCCCCCGAGGACCTCCCGGCCGCCATCCTGACCGCAGCCGAGCCGGCACTCTTGGAGCTTCTCGATGCTCTTAATAACAATCGCCGTTATCGCGACGGGCTGGACGATAGCAGCACAATAGAGGCGATGCTGAGGGGTCTCCTTCGCGGACAAGACGACCCCTACGCCGCGGTCGTGGACCTGACCGACGCGCGGCGGCTGGGCGGGAGCGACAGCGCCCGGACCGGGGATGTCGGATTGATTCTCGACAGCGACTCATACGGTCGTCTCAGGGTCGCCGCCGTCTTGCCGGATTCTCCGGCGGAGAACCGGGGTGTCCGGGTCGGGGACCATCTGCTCCGAGTAGACGGCATCAACGCTGCAGGCATGACGCCCTGGGAGCTTGCACCCCTGCTCGCTTCGGCCGGCCGGACTCCCGTTCGGCTCGTTGTTCAGTCTCCGGAAGAGGATCCCCGGGAGCTTACCCTGGAACCGGAGCAGTACGAGGTGCGGACGGTTACGCTCCGAATCGGTAGGCGCCGCTTCGGGCGCTGGCAAGACGCGCCGGAGGGGAATTGGGCGTGGCTCTCGGTCCATGCCTATCTCGGCGAAACGACCGAAAACGAGTGGACGGCCGCGATTCGGGAGATCTGGGCATCTCCATCCGTGGAGGGAATTGTACTCGATCTTCGCGACAACGGAGGCGGCGATAATCGCGGGATTCGTACTCTGGGAGACTTCTTTATGCCGGGGGACGAGTTGGTCCGGTTTCGCTCCCTCTTCGGTGACGAAGGATGGGAACAGGTCGTCTACAATAACGCGATTCCCCGGGCGCGGCTGATCGCCTATCCCGTTGTGGTCCTCGTTAACGAAAACACGGCCTCTTTAGCGGAAATAGTGGCCGCTACGCTCCAAGAACAGCGCCAGGTTCCGGTATTCGGGACGCGCACCTACGGGAAAGGTACGACCCAAAGTTGGTTGACGATAGGAGACCGGTTCGCGGTCCATCTGACGACCGCCATCTGGTTTACCCCGGGTGGCAAGAGTGTAGACGGAGTCGGCCTACGGCCGGACCTCGTCGTAGCCGGTGATGCACTCTTGGCGGCGTTAAGCTACCTGGAACACAGGTAGGCCTTAGCGCCGACTGGTTCTGCTTCTCTGGGCGCACAATGACTCACTTCTAAACTCACTCTGATAAACATGAAACACTTCCGTAGTACTCCTTCCCACGTGCAAACCGGTCGCACACGGAAACAACCTATTCGAGGAGGAGACTATGCGAAAGCATGATTTGGCGGTAGCGGCACTGCTGCTCGCAATTGCGGCCTTCGGCTTTGCCGGGGGGGTGCAGGAAAGTGGCCAGACGGAGGAACCGACCGGCTGGCGATCCGAGTATCCTGAGCTGGTGTTTGGAGTCGGTCATAGCGAAAGCGATGCCGACAAAATAAAGCGATACGGTCCCTTAATGGACTATCTCTCGCAGGAACTCGGTGTCAAGGTCGTTCTGCGTTCGACTTCGGACTACGCATCGTCGATCGAGGGGATGAAAGCGGGGACGGTCCACGGAGCAACCGTCGGCCCCGCCGGCTATGCGCTGGCGTATGAAGTATTAGACGAGGACGTCGAGCCCCTCGTCCTGGTGCAAGGTGAGAACGGTCTCCAGGGTTACCACTCCATCGTCTTCGTACGAGCCGACAAACCCTACGAGTCTCTCGACGACCTTCGTGGAACCCGGATGGCCTTCGGCGATCCCAATTCGACATCGTCCTACCTGGCTCCGAGCTACTATATGCGGCAAGAGGGCAAGAACCCGGACGACTTCTTCTCCCAGGTTACCTTTGCCGGAAGCGACGAAACCACGGTCATGGGTATTCTCCGAGACAACTGGGACGCCGGTGCCGCGTGGTACGTAGCTGACAACGCAAACGTTCTGGCTCAAATGGCGGGCAAGGGGATGATCGACCAAGACGCGATTCGCATTATCTGGAAGTCGCCCCTCCTACCGTCAAGTCCCTGGATTGTCCGAGAGAGTCTCCCGCAGGAGCTCAAGGACGCCTTGGTCCAAGCGTTTCTGGATCTTCCGGATAAGAATCCCGAGGCGATGGCAGCGCTCGATGCCAACTCTCCCGGATTCGCCGTCTCCAATCACGAGATGTACACCGGCATCATCGGAATGCGGCTTCAGCAACTCGAAGAGCGGCGGAGGGGAGGGAGCTGACCTTACTACGTTTCGACTCCGAATGGAAGACAGCCCAGCGCCGGCGACGGATTTCATCCGTCTCCGGGTTGGCGCTATTTCTCCTTATCCTCATGGCCGCAAGCACGGTCGCTGAGATCGATCCGGGAAAGCTCCTTCGAGTGTTGCCGGGAATTCTTAACTACTTTGCAGCAACGTTTCCGGAGCTGGCTATGCCGACGTTGGGTCGAGACCTTGCCGCATGGTACTCCCGGGGCGGGATCTGGCTCGCCCGACTGGTCGATACGTTTTGGATAGCACTCTTTGCCACGATCCTCGGCACCTCGGTCGCCTTTCTCCTAAGCTTCCTTGCCGCTCGGAACTTGAGTCCCCATCCTGCCGCGTACGTTGTGACTCGACGCTTGATGGAAGTCGCTCGCTCCATACCCGAGCTTGTCTACGCTCTCGGCTTCGTCTTCGCCTTCGGTATAGGTCCCCTCCCGGGAGTCTTGGCTATCGCAGTCCATACGGTCGGAAGTCAGGGCAAACTGTTTAGCGAGGTCAACGAGAACATCGACCCGGGGCAACTCGAAGGCGCTCGAGCTAGCGGCGCCAACTGGTTTCAGGTGATGCGCTACGGGGTCGTGCCGCAGGTGATACCGAATTTCTTGAGCTACAGTTTTCTCAGACTAGAGGGGAACGTCCGAGTCTCGACGGTTATCGGCTTGGTCGGAGCGGGGGGGATCGGCGTCGAGCTCATCTTTGCTATTCGTCAGTTTCAGTACAAAGAGATCAGCGCGATACTCCTGATGATTATCGCTCTCGTGGTGACACTGGACCTCTCGAGTGAGCAACTCCGTCGGATCGTTCTACGGGAGACGAAAGCCTTATGAGTGCAATTGACCACGACGCTATGGCACGGCGTATCGTCGAAGTCTCCGGAACGCTCCGATGTCGGCGCGCCGTTCTGATGGTTGCGGGACTTCTTGCCTTCGGTGCTCTCGCATGGCGCGTCGAATTCTGGCCGGCGAAACTCTGGATGGGGACCAAGGAAGTGTTCTGGATCTTCACCTTCATGCTTCCTCCGGTAAGCGGCGGCGCGATACCGGACTACGTGAGGGGAATTCTGGAAACCTTGTCGATGGCTTTCCTGGGAACACTGTTCGGATTTATCTGCGCATTGCCCTTTGGTTTCATCGGCGCTCGAAACATCGTTGGAAACCCTCTGGTCCACTTCGCCGTTCGGCGAGTCCTCGACTTTTGCCGCGGGATCGACAATCTGGTGTGGGGTCTAATCTGCGTCCATGCCGTCGGTCTCGGACCCTTTGCCGGAGTGCTCGCTTTGGCCATCTCTCATACCTTCGTTTTGGGGAAGCTGTTCGCCGAGGCAGCCGAGGGCGTCGAGCCTACTCAAATCGACGGGACCCGAGCGACCGGAGCTAACGCGATCCAAGTGATGCGTTACGGCTTTATGCCGCAGATCCTCCCCATCTTTCTTTCTAACGCCCTCTATTTCTTCGAATCCAACGTTCGGTCTGCGACGGTTCTCGGAGTGGTAGGCGCAGGAGGCATCGGTGTAGCACTCCACGATCGCCTTCGGATAATGGCCTGGGACCAGGTCGCCTTTATTGTAATTCTCATCCTGGCAATGGTCGCCGTGACCGACACGGTATCCCGGATTCTCCGGGAGAAGTTAACCGGAGTGAAGCTCTATCGCCCCTAACCCATGGACACAAACCAAGGAGGAACACGTGCAACAACCCTACGACGTCCCAACGAGTCACGACTTCTTCGACGAGGATCACAACCGTCGGTTTGCGGCGCAACAGGATGCCCGACCCGAGCGACAGCTTCTCTTCGACGGCTTCGTTCGAGAGATTCAGCAACGGGTCAATGGGAGCGCAACTATTCTGGAGATAGGTTCGGGCTGGCCTCATCCAGCCGGGTTATGAAGCGACGTTCCTGA
>CAYPUT010000192.1:0-5903 GCA_964413945.1 uncultured Spirochaetaceae bacterium | reverse complement strand
CGGTCGCCTTTATGGCGGCGCCGGTTGTCGGCGGGGTCGTCGTCTACGGAGAGATCCTCGGGCCTCTCCAGTGGCTCGGGTTGATCGTCGTGGTCGCCGGGGTGGTGCTCTTGTCCCGGAGCAGCGCCGCCCAGACCTAATCCTTCTCGGCGATGCCGGCGACGAAGACCCCCCCGGCGGTGTCCCGGAGAGCCCGGATGGAGAGTCCGGCGGCCCGAATGGTGCCCACCGTATCCCGGTTTAGGTGGCATCCCCCGGCTATCCGACGCCAGGCGGGAGTCAACGAATCGAAGAGAGGTCCACGGAAGCGGTCTCCGGGGCGCACGTGTTCCATAAACAGGTGGCGCCCCCCCGGTTTCAGTACCCGGAAGAGCTCTTGGAGACCCCGAAGCGGATTCTCGACGCTGCAGAAGACCAGGTTCGACACGGTGGTATCGAATCGACCGTTTTCGAAGGGCAGCGATTCCACCGACAGCTCCCGGACCTCCGTCGGAGTCGATAGCTCGGCCGCCCGGCGATCCAGAAGGGGACGGACCTCTTGATCGATGAGGGTAAGGGTGTGAACAAGCCGGTAATCGTAGTACGCCAGGGCCGCTCCGGTTCCGGCGCCTACTTCCAGGACCGTGCCGGATGCCTGGGGGAGCAACCACCGGCGCAGCTCGACGAGGTGGAGAGACTCCAGGGGGATCATCGCAGCGTCGTAGATACGGGAGTATAGGTCCGGCACGGCTACCTAAGGAAAGAAGGCGTCGCGCCCCGGGTAGTGGAGCTTCTTTCGAGCGACGGCCTCAGAGAAGATGGCGTAGCAGCAAACGGCCCGGGCCTTGAGACTCTCGCCCTGGTAGAGCTCGACGTCGAGGGTCGCCTCCTTCTTGGATTCCCGCCCGACCTCCCCCCGGATGACCAAACGGGGGCCGTCGACAAGTACGTTTTCGAGGTAGTCCACCTGCATGGTCTTGGTAAAGCCGGAGGTTCCCAGAACGACGGAGACGACCCAACTCGCCACTTCGTCCATCAGAGTGGCTTGGATACCCCCGTGAAGAATGCCGTGAAAGCCTTGGAAGCGTTCTTCGGGCTCCCAGGTGCTCCAAACCGAACGTCCGTCGGAGTAGAATTGCATCCGCAATCCGAACTGATTCCGCGGGGCGCACCCGAAACAGTTGTACCCCTCGTAGCCTTCCCGGGTGGCGTAGGGGTTGACGAGCTTTGTTCCGCGGGGTTCTACCATAAGATGCCGAAATCCCTATTCGGTATGGAGCCAAACCTCCGACGCCTTCGCGAAGGCCCGCTTTTTCGCGATCAGAAGATAGCTCACAAACACAAAGATAAGATACGCGACGCTAATACCCAAGGCGACCCAGAAATACGTCATGTTTCCGGTCGCGTAGGTACGCAGGGGAAAGCTTATCGAGAGAATGAGGGGTATTACCAGGAGAAAGGTGATCCCCGAGGCGTAGGTATAATCCCGGGCCACCGGGGTCTCGAACTCCGGGTCAATAACCCGAAGCAGCGCCAAGCCGGTCGAGAGTGTTCCGGAGGAGACCCCGAAAATCAGCATCATCCTGTGGAACTGATGGTCTTCGAAAAGGCGGGAACAGAACCAGGGAACAATCAGAAAGAGCATGACGGTGGCGGCGAGGGAGAGAACCAGAATGGGTAACCAGTAGCGGGTTACCACTACGAGGGAAATCGCCGCGATGGCGCTCGTTACCATGACGTCGACCGACAGCCCGGAGATGCGGTTGAGGGTATTGTTATCCAGAACGTAGTGGACCTTGAGTGTCTTGAGAACCTGCTTTACCAGAAGCCCCGAAAGGGCGGCGAAGATAAAGCTTACACCCCAGAGATTGGTCGCGAATTCCGCCCCGAGAGGCCCGAGCATGGACAGCGTGTAGGTGAGAAACCGCAAGAAGAGGTACGCGAAAAAGTATGAGACCAACACGATCGCGGTGTTGAAGGTCATCGAGTCGATGGCCTCGGTCTCGGTGGTCAGCGTGGAACCGAGCTTCTTCGGTGCATCCGGGGGATAGACCCCGGTCTTGATCCCCTGGTTCTGGAGGGCCTCCCGGAACTGCTTTCCGATCCAACGCCGCCGGATACCGTAGTTGATAAGGAATACCCCACCGAAGCAGGAGACGATGAACCCGAGGGCCGCGAAGGTCAAACCGACGCTTCCGGCCCCGACGATCCCGGAGGCTTCCCAACTCTGCCCGATCGCGAAGGCCTGGCCGGGGCCCTGGACGAACCCGAGGGGCAACAGGTACCCGAAGGGCTCGTAGAGATCCGGCATAACGGTACGAATCAGAATGAAGGTCCCGACGAGTCCGATGATAATCTGAACCGCAAATTGAGAGATTATGGCGATGCTGGTTGGAAAGAAGCCCTGTCCCTTCTTCTCGTGGGCCGGGGGGGCCTGACGAAGGGCCATCGCCACGAAGGAGATGCTCAAGAGATGGTACGCCAACTCTCCGAGACCCATCGAATCGATGCCGATGTGGGGAAGAACGAAATTATAGAGGGGGAGAAGCAAGAAACCCGCGGTAAGCGCATTCGGGATGAGGTACTTCTGGAAGAACCGCACCTTCGCACGGATAAGAGTAGCCAAGATCAATCCCGATGAGATAAGCCCGAGGTCGATGAATACATGCCAGGAAAAGTTCACTGTGCCCTCCCGGTACTACGGCGAGAAATGCGGTAGTTGTAACCCTATTACTTGAAGTAGTCAACATTTCCCCGGTACCATCATAGGCCACCGTTCATGGCAGCCAAACGCGGAATTCGCGCCTACTCACTCTTCATACGACTTCTTCGCCTGTTCTTGGGCGCCTATTTGAAGCTCCGCTTCAATATGAAGGCCGAGAACCATGGGTTGGTTGCCCGGTTGCGCCCTCCCTACCTGGTGCTTCCTAATCACGTCGGCTACTGGGACCCCTTTATGATCAGCATCTTCGTTCCCCAGGCCATCCACTGGGTCGCCGCGGACGCCAACTTCCGGTCCCGGATTCTCCGGAACCTCCTCGGGATGGTCGGGGCCATTCCAAAGGCGAAGGCGGTGACCGACTTCGAGGCAATCCGGTTTATTCTCTCGGTGCGGGAGTCCGGGGGCGTCGTCGGGATCTTCGGTGAGGGGCAGCGCACCTGGGACGGAACCACCCTGCCGCTTCTCTACTCGACCGCAAAGCTCGTTCGGCTAATGAAGGCGCCGGTGGTAACGCCGATCTTCCTCGGAGGCTACTTTTCCCACCCCCGATGGTCCTACAAGCCGCGCCGGGGCGAGCTGACGGTTCGCTTCGAGTTGGCGCTCACCGCCGAAGAGGCCCGGAGCTTCTCGGTGGATCAGATCTACGAGCGCCTAACCGAGGCGCTGGCCCACGACGACTACGCCTACCAGTCGTCCCGGATGATCCGCTACCGCGGCGGGCGGATTGCCGAAGACTTAGAGCACACGCTCTTCGTCTGCCCCGGGTGCCGGGGTCTCGGTACCCTGGTGTCCCGGGATTTCCACTACCGGTGTCGCCGCTGCGGCTACGCCGTCGAGTACACCGAGACCGGCTTTCTGAGGTCGAAGGAAGAGCCGGCCTTCTCGACAATCCGGGATTGGCACCGCTGGCAATTAAGGAAGCTCCCGGGTCTGATCGATGAGCGCGCCGACGGCTACCTGACGGATGCAACGCCGATTCTCGAGGACGTCGATATCGATGTCTCCCGGGGCTACCGAAGCAGCCGCCTCACGCGCCTCGGCCGAGGGACCCTCCGGCTTCTCCCGGACCGGCTCACCTTTGCCCTTAACACCGGAGCCGACGACGCGCCGGGGGCGGACCCCCTCGAGATCCCGCTGTCGGAGATTCGGGGTCTCAACGTGCAGCTGACGCGACACTTAGAGCTGTATTATGGGGGACAGCTGTATGTCTTCTTCCCGGCAAGCCGGAAGATATCCGCCTACAAATGGCAGAACGCCGTCGAAGTTCTTTCCCAACGCACCGCAGCAAAGGAGCAATAGCATATGTCCGGAACCATCGAACCTCGAGTGCTCAAAGGCTTTCGAGACTTCCTCCCGGACCGGGAGAGCAGCCGAAAGCGCGTCAGGGCCCTCTTGGAAGAGGTATTTTCCCGTCACGGTTTCGTACCCATCGACACCCCGGTTCTCGAGTACACCGAGGTGCTCCTCGGCAAAGGCGGGGGAGATACGGATAAACAGGTATACCGCTTCGAAGACCACGGAGGCCGGGACGTCGCGATGCGATTCGACCTTACGGTGCCCTTCGCGCGTTTTGTGGCGCAGCATCGCCCGGAGCTCTATCTGCCGTTCCGCCGGTATCACATCGACAAGGTCTTCCGGGGGGAGAACACGCAGCGGGGCCGGTACCGGGAATTCGTCCAATGCGACTTCGACGTCGTCGGCGTCGATAACGCGAGCGCCGATTTCGAGATCCTCTTGCTGATGGTCCGCGCCCTCGAAGCGCTTTCAATACCGGATTTCACCATACACGTCTCCCATCGGGGGCTGCTCCGGGCCTTTCTCGCCAAGCTCGACCACTCCGGAGAGGAAGCCGAAGTGCTACGGACCCTCGACAAGCTCCCTAAGGTCGGCGAGGAGACAACCAAGGGCGCGCTTGCCGAGCTGACCGACGAGAAATCGGCAGAGTCGCTCTTGTCCTTCTGTCGGAGCGCCGGAAGCCGGCAGGAGACCTTTGTCGCGCTTAAAGAGCATCTCGGGCCGGCGGAGCCGGCGCTCTCGCGCCTCGGGGAGATTTACGCCGCCGCGGAAAAGGTGGGGATCGAGGGTCGATTGGAGCTGGACCCGGCGATTACCCGGGGTCTCGACTACTACACCGGTGTCGTCTTCGAGACCTTCCTGGATAAGCTCCCGGGGATCGGATCGGTCTGCTCCGGCGGGCGGTACAACGACCTTGCGGGCCTCTACACCAAGGAGCACCTCCCGGGTGTCGGCTCTTCGATCGGCCTGGACCGTCTCTTGGCGGCCCTCGAGGAGCTTGGAGTCTCTGGTCTCGGGGGGGCGGCCCCGGAGCTTCTGATTCTCTGTCTCGATGAGAGCCTTATTCCCCACTATCACGCCCTTTCGGAAGTGGTCCGAAGCTTGGGGCTCGGCGCCGAAGTGTACCCGGAGGCGAAGAAGCTCCCCCAGCAGTACGGCTACGCCGATTCGAAGGGCATTCCCTTCGGAATCCTCTGCGACGCCGAGACGGCCGCCGCCGGACGGGTCCACCTTCGGATCTTTTCCGAAAGGAGAAACATCGAGGACATTACCGTCGAACAGGCGGCGGCGGAGGTGGCAAAACGGACGGCTCGGGAATGACTCCTCCAAACGGCGTCGGCGGCCACCCCGGCGGCGTCGGAAGCCTCCGGGAGCGCCAACGCCGGCTCCCGGTTTACGCCCAACGCGAGCGGATTCTCTCCGCCCTCGAATCCCATCGGGTCGTCGTCGTCGAGAGTCCTACCGGTTCCGGGAAGACCACCCAGCTGCCGATTATTCTCGACGAGGCGGGGTACGGCGCCCGGGGAGTGATCGGCGTTACCCAACCCCGGAGAATCGCCGCGGTGTCGGTCTCGTCCTTTGTCGCGGAACAGCTCGAGACACCCTTGGGGGAGTACGTCGGCTACAAGATGCGCTTTGAGGACCACACCTCAGCCGAAACTCGCATCAAGATCATGACCGACGGCATCCTGCTCCAGGAGCTCAAGGCGGACTACATCCTCTCGGCCTACTCGACCATCGTCGTCGACGAGGCCCATGAGAGAAGCCTCAACATCGACTTCGTCCTCGGCCTTCTCAAGCGGATCATCGAGCTTCGGCCGGATTTCCGCGTGGTGGTTTCCTCGGCGACAATCAACGCCGAGGTCTTCTCGCAGTACTTCGACAACTGTCCCGTCGTCCGGGTGGA
>CAYPUT010000191.1:0-5967 GCA_964413945.1 uncultured Spirochaetaceae bacterium | reverse complement strand
TCCGCAAACCCGTTGCCCTAGGCGGCAATCTTTCTGAGCATGCCGCGTAGTTTATTCATGTCCGAGACGTGACGTAGCCCCGCAGACACGAGGGACTCGGTGAGAGAGGCTGGTATCCGACCTCCGAAAAGCAGGGGCACCTCGGCGGGAAGCCGCTTCCTTAGTCCCGATAGGTCTGCGGCCAGCCCATCGTCCGGGCCGTCGCTAATCCAGGCCAAGAGCACTCCCCGGGCACCGCTTGCATGAACCGCCGGCACAAGGTCTGCCACGGGGACGTCGGTCCCGAGCATCAGAGGCTGCCAACCGGCGGCAAAGATATGAGACATCGACGCGAGCAAACCGACGCCGGCCTTCTGCCCCTTGGGAGCCGCCAGGGCGAGAAGCGGTCTCTCCGAAGCCTGCTGTGGGCCCCTGCCCCAAAACGTAGCCGATTGCCGGGAGAGCACGCGCTCGAGTGCCGCCTCGGCCAAGGCTTGGTGAATGGGCCGGGCTTCTCCGGACTCTGCCATCCGGGCGAGTCGGGTCGTCACCGGAAATACCACCGTGTCGACAACATCAAGCTGCCCGTGAAGACGAATCGCCTCTTCGATGACGGCTTCGAGTGTTGCGGTATCGATGGCGAGTGCGGCATTCACCGCCCGGGCAACAAGAGCCACCGGCTCCGTGTCCCCGGGGTTAAGAGGCGCTTCGATTGAACCTGGCCCCTTCTCCGGAGGCACCGCCGAGGACTTCGAAAGCTCGGCGAGCGCTCGCTCGAGCTGCGCATCGTTTAGTTCCACGACCTCCCCGATCCTAAAGCCTCCCCGGACAAGCGCTGAGAGGGAAGAAAGACGCGCCAACTCGCTCTCGCTGTACAGGCGACGGCCGTTGTCGCCTCGCCCCGGTGCGATCGTAGGATAGCGGCGCTCCCATACGCGCAGGGTCGCCGGAGATAGGCCGGTACGTTGTGCAGCAATACGAATCGGGTACATCATCGTCTCGCCATAATTTAACATTGACTAGACGATGACGCAACACTTGCGGCTTTTTCGTGGCAAATGCCGTAAAAACATGAACAATAGTTATTCAAAACATAGACGGACGCCATGCGATGAGCTATCTTCCGGTGTAGCTGAAACACAGCACAAGGAGGTTACGATGCGAAAAGCATTATTTGTTCTGATGATGGTAACGATGGCGACCGCTCTGTTCGGCCGGGGAACCCCGGAGTCTGTGCCCATGGAGATGGCAAGCGAAGAGCAAACGATCGTAGATCTCGCGGTGGCAGACGGCCGCTTCTCTACTCTCGTAACGGCGTTGGAGGCTGCCGGACTCGTGGAAACGCTGAGTGGCGACGGCCCCTTCACGGTCTTTGCGCCGACCGACGAGGCGTTCGATGCCCTCCCGGCCGGTACCGTCGAAGGTCTGCTGGCGGATCCCGCGGCATTGGCCAATATACTCACCTATCACGTGGTTTCCGGGTCGGTGATGGCTTCAGACGTCGTCAACTTGACGAGTGCCACCACCGTACAGGGACAGCCCGTCGTCGTTTCGGTCGCGGACGGCGTTGCTATCAATCAGGCGAACGTCATCCAAACTGATGTCGTCGGTTCCAACGGTGTCATCCATGTAATCGATAGTGTACTTCTGCCGCCCAGTCGGGACATCGTTGATATCGCCGTCGAAGCCGGCAATTTTACCACCTTGGTGGCGGCCCTCGATGCGGCCGGATTGGTCGAAACCCTCCGGGGCGAAGGCGCCTTTACGGTCTTTGCTCCCACCGATGAGGCGTTTGCACAGCTTCCGGCCGGCACAGTGGAAGCGCTTTTGAACGATATCCCCACGCTGACCAGCATCCTTACCTATCACGTGGTTCCCGGTCAGGTGTTCTCCGGGGATGTCGTCAACGTGACCGAAGCGCCCACACTGCAGGGTCAGGCGATTAACGTCACGGTAACGAATGGAATGGTCGTCCTCGACGGCGAGTCCACCGTCGTTGCAACCGACCTGCTCGCGACCAACGGCGTCGTTCACGTAATCGACCGGGTCATCTTGCCCAACTAGACTACCCCTCTCCTCCTGGGCGTCCGGCACCAACCGGGCGCCCCTTCTTTACCCGACCCGGGGGCATCGCCACCACGCTACCGAAAAGGGTGATCGAGTGTACGGCTCCCGCAGTGGCGGGGTGGCCGTCTTCCAAGAAGACGCTCGTTGCCGTGTGACGTTAGAAGCCTCCTCGCTTGAACATCCCCTGATGACGAAGTAGACATGCCGGTATGAGGGCAAGTACCATCAAAATAGAGGAAGATCTGCTCTCGAATCTTGAAGCGGTCAAGCCGAGCGATCAGAGCGTATCATGGATCGGATCGACGAGGCACTTGCGCTCTATCTTGGGGAGTGACCTTGTCTTACGCCACTTGGTCTTCGATTCCGGCGTCCCCTAAGAATCATGAGGGGCCAAGCACCACAGACTGAGCTTCCGAAAGCGACGCGAAGGCACCGTCGAAGGTGACAACACGCAGCCCACCGGTGGGACGTTTACGTCAGGAAGAAACGTCGATGTCTTCGCACTTCAGGACCGACGCGACGCGATCCGGAGTCACGCGGATCGACCCTGGCCGTTTCGAACGGACCAGCGGGAACTCGACCCGGCGTGACTCAAGCCTGATCGAACTTCCGGCCAGCTCATGCTCGACCGCCTGGGTGATGAAATCCTTGAGCGTCGTCCCCCGCAGAGATGAGACCGCCTTGGCTCTTCGGAATACCGCGTCCGGTAGATCGATTGTAGCGCGCATATTAACGTATTAGCATACTCGCACCATGAAGCCAAGGTTCTTCCTCCAATGGATGAGCAGTCATGGAATACAGATTTACTATCTTCATTTTTCACACCTCTTCTATACACCGTCGGCGGTGCGCATCACCCGTTCGGTCAGTAATCCCATGAGTACGGCGGCAACTACCGTAAGACCGAATCGAAGCAGGGTGAACTCCCACCCCATGAACTGCAGCTCCACCATCTCCTGGGGCAGTTTTATACAGGCCCAGGCCGTAAGAAAGACTATTATGGTGGCCACCCTCGCCCCCTTTCCCAGCATCGCCGCGGCGAGGGGAAAGGCCACATAGAGGGGCCCCGTGGGAAGAGCACCCAGGAGTATCGCCAGGAGAAATCCTTTGACTCCGGATGCGTGTCCCAGATAGTCGGCCACCATCTGTTTCGGAACAAAGACGGCGAACAGACCGATAAGAACCACTATGGCCGGAAGGATCGATATCATCTCGTAGAAGAAGCGAAGCGACGTATCGACTACCCGGGCCCGATTATCCGGAAACAGCCAGATGAGGATGACGGCGATCAACGCAGTTCCTATCAATCCGATTATGCTCTCTCGGCTTACCAGTCTCTTTTCGTTCATAGCAAAGCTCCCATAACCAGTGCGATGGCCAGGGCGAAGAGAAACCCGAAGCCGTTGCGCAAAATCGTCATTTTATAACCCAATTCACGAACCTCGACCGGGAAGGTAACGACCCCGATCATGGTAAGGCTGGCGATAAAGCCGGCTACCGTCCCGACCGCCGCTCCTCCCTCCACGAGTGACGCGGCGAGGGGAAAGGCTATAAGGGAGGGGATGTGCATTACCGCGCCGAGTAGAGCCGCGGTGAGTACGCCGAGAAACCCGCTCTCCTCTCCGAGCAGATTCCGGATGATCTCGGGAGTCACGAATCCGAGGAGCAGCCCAACGAGAATGATGATGATAAAGACCATCGGCACTAGCCCGACGAAGGAGCGGACCGCGATACGCAGGGCCTGTTTCGTTTTTTCGCGGTTCTTAAGAGTCGCCCAGAGCAACGCGGCGAGAGCCAATACATTCGCCGTGACGGTCGCAGCGTTCATTCTTTTTCCTCCGTGTACAGCCGCCGGCTGAGCTGTTCATATTTCTTTAGGAAGAGTTGTAGGGCCCTTACTCGCGTGCGAACGGTCTCCTCCCACTCGGCCAGATAGTCCTCGCCGCCGGCGGTGAGGGAGTATACTTTTCGCGCCGGGCCCCCCTCGCCGGGGGTAAGGCGGGAGGCCACAAAACCTTCCTGTTCGAACTTTCGCAGTATCCGGTAGATAACCGCCACATCGGGCACCATCCCCTCGGGAAGCTCTTTCGAGAGAACCTTCGCCAATTCGTAGCCGTGCCGCGGTTGCTCTCCCACCCCGAGGAGCAACATCGCCTGGATCAGTCCGTGTACTCTCGCATCTTCTCCCCGACGGCACGGGGGACAGTCGGTTTCTTTCCTCTTCATCAAGGTCTCCGGTTACTATAAATAATATATCACTATTGATTACATGTCAATAGTGTGCCCTATGAGTTTGCGCGAGCCCGGCGGTGTCGATCCTCGGCTGACCTCTTTTCGCGTGTCGGGTATCCTCTCTATCCGGGGGTGGAGATATCCATATGTTGAGCGAGAATGATTGGACGGAGTTCACGAGACGCTTTCCGGCCTTGGGAATCGAGCGAAAGAGCAACGACTTGATCCGGCAATTCGCGCAGGTTCGTGTGGTCGAAGCGGATGAAGTTCTCTACCGAGACGGTGATGAATGCACACATCTACCGATGCTGATAGACGGTGAGCTCGTGCTTAACAAGCATGGCGAGTCGGGCCGGGCGATTACCCTCTACCGCGTCGAGGACGGTGAATCCTGTATTCTGTCCACCTTGAGTATTCTGAATCATGTAAGTTTTCCGGCGGAGGCCGTGACCAACAGAAAAAGCACTCTCGTGTTGATCCCCGCCGCCGTCTTGAGAGAGCTTATCGGCGCCAATCCCGCATGGCGCGACTTTGTTTTTGCGACGTACCATCGGCGGCTCTCGGGACTCATTGCGCTCATAGAGGAGGTGGTGTTTCGGAAGCTCGATCTCCGACTCGCAGGTATTCTCCTACAGAATGCGGAACCAGGCGGCGGAGGGGCCCCGCCGGCCGTTCGGCAGACCCATCAGGCGTTGGCGGTTCAGTTAGGTAGCTCTCGGGAAGTCGTTAGCCGGCTCCTGAAGGAGTGGGAACGGCAGGGTATTCTCTCGCTATCCCGTGGCATCATCCATCTGAATAGTGTTGAAGCCTTAAAAAATCTTTCTGCCGGGCGTGACTAAGTCACACAGAGTCGTCGGTTTTTCGACTATTGTTCCTCCTATCAGATACTCTTTCGAGGAGGAAGACATGACAAAGAACATGGGGTCCGCGGACCGAATTATTCGCACGGTGCTTGGTATTGGTTTCGTGATCGCAGCCATCGCTCTAGGGGGCTGGTTTTGGATTCTGGGCGGCCTGGGAGTCATCTTCCTGCTTACCAGTGTCGTAAGCACCTGCCCTCTCTACACGCCGTTCGGCATAAGCACCCGGAAGCACGCCTCGGGGTAAGACCACAAAGAAGCTGACTATACGCCGGCGAAGGGATTCTCGACGCGCACCCCGCCGTAGCGTTGTCCGGAGTTGAGATCCTCGGAGAAGACCACCGCACACGCTGCATCCTCGGCAGAGGCGAGAATGAGGGCGTCCCAAAATGACACCTGCCAGAGCACAGAGCCATCCACCGCGCGATTGATGATCTCCGGTGTGACGACGATCGTCTCAAAGGCGGTCCCTGCGGCGTTGATAACCTCTTTTGCATCGAGGGGCGCGACACCGAGCTTTTGCGTCGCCGCGACGAAGTACTCCTGGAGCACTTGCGTCGAGACGACCGCCCTCCCACTCTGCTCCGCGATGAGCCTCCGGGCAATATGCTGTTTGGCCGGCGTATCGTCGTCACCGGCATACACCAAGACGTTGGTGTCTATAAACGATTTACCGGTCGTAGAGCTCATCCCGGTTCCACCGCCACCCGCGGGACCGACCTCCGGTGGACGCTATCAAATCGAGGAGTACACCGGTGGCATCCTGCTCCTCCCGCTCAATCTCCCGCCGCAGCGCGTCGCGCACGAGGGCGTTGAGTGATATACCCCG
>CAYPUT010000190.1:0-5999 GCA_964413945.1 uncultured Spirochaetaceae bacterium | reverse complement strand
GGTCGAAGCATACCAGAAGTACATTCTTTCGCTTGTCGCGTTTTTCTTTAGCCATTAGTAACATCCTTCTTAGAAGTACGCAGTTCCCGCCAGAGGTTCCAGGCGAGCAATGCGACGGTTAGGATTACTATTACCCGAGACACGGGGTCGGCAAGGAATATCCAGGCGTTGTTCTCCGACAATTGAAGAGAAGTCCGAAAAGCCCGCTCAAACCGCGCGCCAACGATAAACGCAATGACCAATGGCGGGAGCGGGAACTTGGTCTTCCGCAGTACGTACCCCACAAGTCCGAAAACGAAGAGCACCCCGACATCAAACACACTCGAACGCAAAGCGTATGCGCCGATCACCGTGGTCGCCACCACCAGCGGGTACACAATCCGAACTGGTATTTTGGTGATGAGCCACCCGACCTGCCGCGCCAGGAAGTACCCCACCAGAAAGTAGAACGCGATGGCGATAAATCCAACGGCGAAGATGCCGTAGACCAGCTCGGCATTGTTTTGAAAAATGCGGGGTCCAAACTCGACGCCGTGGAGGATAAAGACTGACATGATAACGGCAACGGCCGTGCTACCGGGTATTCCGAGGGTTAGGAGGGGAATTAGATTGGCTCCGCTCGTGGCATTGTTTGCCGCTTCCGCGGCGGCAATGCCATTCAAGGATCCCTTTCCGAACTCCTCCGGCTTTCGGGAAAAACTCCTGGCCTGGCCGTAGGCGACCCAGGGCGCCACGGCGGCCCCAAGCCCGGGGATAATCCCGATGATCTGCCCGATAACATACGACATTCCGACGGTCGGCAGAATACCGACAAACTCCCGCCTGGTGAGCCTTGTGTCGTCAGGATGCTTCGGCGGCGGCGCAAGAAGCTGGGCCGTTTCGGTACCGCTCGTTCTTTCGAGCTGAACCAGCACCTCGGAGACAACGAACAAGCCAACCAGTACAGGCACCAGGCCAAGGCCATCCATCAACTCGAAGTTTCCGAATACGAAGCGTTCGCCCGCGGTACTGGGGTCTAATCCGACGGTTGCTATGAGCATCCCGATCATTGCCGATACAAGCCCCTTTATTACCGACCTTCCTGTGACGCCGGCGATCAAGGTTAGGGCAAAGAACAAGACCGCGGTCAACTGGACCGGGCCGAAGACCCACATGAGCTGGGCGAGGTGAAACGTCGCAAAGACCAGCACAAGCTCGCTGCCGGTGTCTGCGATGGCCGATGCGACTACCGCCGTCCGGAGAGCTTTCCCGCTTTTTCCCTGTTGGGTTAGCGGGTATCCGTCGAGCTGTGTACACGCCGCGGCGGCGGTTCCCGGAGTGTTGATCAAGATAGCAGTGATGGAGCCCCCGTAGATCGCCGTCTTGTGGAGAGCATAGAGCATCCCGATCGCGGCAAGTGGGGAGATGTAGTAGGAGAAGGGGATCATCAGGGCGATTCCCACCATCCCCGTGAGCCCCGGCGTCGCTCCGAGAATCAGGCCCAGGGCAGCTCCACCAAGGACAAGCAACAGCACGTCCGGTTGACCCAGGATACTGCCGAAGGCGCCCATAAGGCCGACTAGCTGGCTCATACGATGGTATCTCCGGATTTGCCAATCAAAACAGTAACCCCTCGTGAAGCCGTATGTTGAAGATTCCCTCGAATATCCACTTGAACCCAAAAGCTATAACCAAGGGCACGATCGCCAGGATGATCGGTTTACGCTCCCCGAAGATCCAGAAGAAACCGGCAAGGCTAAGCACGGTGGCGATTCGGTACCCGACCAGGTAGAAAAGAAGGAAGTAAGCAGCAATCAGGCCGATACCCTGGATTACCCCGGGAGGTAGGCCGGTCTCGACTTCCGTGGGCTCGCGACCGGATAGAGAGATCAGGATCAAGAGCACCCCGGCAACGATAATCCCAACCGCGATCACCGATGGGAAGTACGCCGGCCCTACCCGTTCGTCCATCTCACCGTAGGGACTCTCTCCCACCCCGGCTGGAATCAGCACAAAGAGCAAGAGTAGTCCGAATACCAATACTACAGAGGCAACAATGGTATTGCGCGCGTCGTGGTGCTTCGTAATAGCCTCCTCTCCGAATTAAGAAGGAAGGCGGTACCAAAAACGATACCGCCCCCGTTGATCTATCGTTCTACCACAGTGGCCGTAATCTATTCGGCCAAGTCCAGCTCCACGGCCAGCTCGGCGAACTCCTTATCCATGCGATCGGCGTGAGCCTGCGCTTCCTGGTAATCCCAAGGGATAGGGACCAAACCACGAGCACTGACCGCTTCAAGGAAGGCCTGGTCTTCCATAGCGCTCTGGAGAGCGTCGCTCAGACGCTCGACTTTCCAATCCGGGACCGATGCGTGGGTGGCCAAAAGCTGGGTCGGAGCTGCCATTACAACCGGATAGCCGATCTCCTCGAATGTCCGTACGTTCGGCATAAGTGGATCACGCTCCGGAAAGGCAACGGCCAAAGTCTTAACCCGCTCGCCCTCCATCGCCGCACCGAGGAAGGTCGCCATAAAGGACACATCGACAACGCCGCCGGCCACCATGTTCCGTGCCTCGGCCCCGCCTTGCTCGTTGGCTATGGGCCGCAGCTCGATGTCGGCCTTGCGGATAAAGTCGATCGCGACGAGCCAGTGGGCGCCACCGCGCCCGGCGGTGGTATAGGTCAGCTCGTTCGGATTTTCCTTTGCGTATTCCACCAGTTCCTCAACCGTGTCGAAGGGTGAATCGATAGGGACGACCAGAGCGACCGAGAGACTCACGACCCCTGATACGGCCCTAAACTCTTCCATCGGGTTGAACGGGAACTCCCGAACGTGTCGGGCAAAGGTAAAATGTACGTTCCCCCAGTTGTGGTATAACGTAGTGCCGTCGTCCGGTTGCGTAAGAGCGTACTGGGCCCCGACGATGCCGACGGCACCGGGTCGATTGACGATGGTAATCGGTACGTTGTTCAAATACTGGCTTGCTGCATTCGCGAGGGCTCGTGCAGATGTGTCGCTCGAACCACCGGGATTCGCCCCAACGACAATGGTTATCGGGCCGGTAGGCCACTCTTCCTCTTCTGTGGCTTGGCTCTCTGCCTGCCCGGCACTCTCCTGACTCTCCTCCTGCCCTGCGGCGAATAGTTGAAAAGCGCCCAGCAGCATTAGCACTACCAGAATAATGGAGATACGACTAATAGATGATCTTCGCATTGTAATCCTCCTTTACGACCGACCCGACCGACGAATTCGTTAGGTCGAGTGCCTCATCACCAACTTGTCTTTACAAGTTTACAAGCACAATTATCGCACGGATATCTAAGCTGTCAAGTATAAAATGCGCCGGCCCGCGGTTTTCGCCGGCCTGTCATGAATCGATGCTCGCCGCCTGAAAGGGAAAGCCGCCCGGTCTATTGCTGCGCACCTCATTCCAGTAACGGGGCTGCCGTACGCTCCGCCATGGCCTGTCTCCCCATCGGAAGGATCGAAATGGGTCCCGAATTCGGTCCATCTCGTCTAGAAGCCAATCATGAAGCCGATCACGGTCAGCGGTCGTCGACGGATCGTCGATGATGTTTGCGCGTTCCCAGGGATCCTTCGCCAAGTCATAGAACTCGTCCGTCTCGAAGAGGTTGATAATTAGCTTGTACCTATGGTCGACGGCACACCGCACCGGATAGAACTCGCCGTACTTCGCCAGGTTTATCGCGAAACGATTGAAGTTGACCAGAGCAACGTCGCGTACCCTCGGTAACGAGTCTTCGAAGATCGGCCGGAGGCTGGTACCGTTGAGGACTTCGGGCCGATCGGCTCCGACGTAGTCGAGGAGAGTCGGTAGTATATCGACGTGGCTGATCACCGAATCGCATACGCGGCCACCGGCGCCGCCGGGTAGCCGGGCGATGAAGGGCACGCAGCACGTCTCCTCGTACATCATCGGGCCTTTGCCGATCAGGCCGTGGGCGCCGAATTGGTCGCCGTGGTCGACGGTATAAATAATGATGGTATCCTCTCCATGAAGCCTGTCCACGGCATTGATGACACGCCCGATCTCGCGATCGATGTAGCTGTTGCAACCGAGCCACCGGTGGCGTTCTGCGACGAAATTTTTCCATTCGGGTACTCGTCCCCCCATACGCTCTATGTTCTGTTCCCTCTGGAGACGCAGTATGTCCGGCTTAGCTTCCGCCGCCGCGAAGTAGTTGCCGGGCTCGGGGATTTCCGAACCGTCGAATTTTTCCCAGTACTCCGGCGGTGCGAAAAAGGGACTGTGTGGCTCGTCGAAGGCCACCGCGAGAAAGAATGGGTCGTTTCCTGCCTGCTCGAGAAACCGGACCGCGCGGTCGGCAACCCGATGGCCCCACATGTCGTCGACGGTAAATCCCGCTTGCCGTAACTGGCCTAAGGTCTTAGCACTACGATAAGCCGCAAACATCTCCGGGCCGATGTCCTCGGCGTAACGCTTACCGTCGTACCACCAGTCGGGCTCGAATCCGCCGCCGGGAATACCGTCGCCAAAATAGGCCGTTCCGTCCAAGTGCCACTTACCCGTGTATCCTGCCCGATAACCGTAGTGAGAAAGAATTGTGCCCATGAGGGCAGTCTGATTATGCGGAGCCACATTGTTGCAGTACGCACCGTTTATCTGTGGGTGAAGCCCGGAAAATATCGCGCCACGAGCGGGAGTGCAAACGGGGCACGAAGTGTAGGCTCTGTCGAATTTTATACCGTCGGCCGCAAGGCGATCGAGGTTGGGAGTATCAACCTTTGGGTTGCCGTAGGCCCCGACGAGCGACTTGTTCTGCGTGTCGGTTATGATGAATACGAAGTTCATGATATTCTCTACCACTCCTTGGTGCCGCCTTGCCTTGAGATTAGACGCGGTGAGTTACCTCGCTTGCTTTGCATCCCTTCATCCAATACAATAAGGCAGGCTAAACTTATCAACTTGTATTAACAAGTTCGCCTTCAATTGTTGCACAGGTTTCGTAGTTGTCAAGTTTTGGTTCCGACCGGCGGGAAAGAAAGCAAAGAACTCAGATGAGATGAGAATAGACAATACCCCGGTAATTCCCTACTACTTTCAGATAAAGCAAGACATTCTCCGTCAGATACGAGCTGCGGAGCTAAACGAGGGCCAGAAGATCTCCTCCGAAACGGCGCTTGCAGCAAAGTACAACGTGAGCCGCCCGACTGTACGGCGCGCCCTCGACGAGCTCGTCTTTGCCGGTTACCTATATCGCCACCAGGGCAAGGGAACGTTTGTGTCCCCTGAAAGGTTTGTTGAGGATCTCACTGACTACATTCCCTTTGCAGAAACCGCACGAGCTTCCGGCCGGAGCCCTCACGTGGAGGAGCTTAGCAAGAAGCTCACTACCGCCACGGAGGAGATGTGTCGCCAGCTTCAACTGCCACCGGAATCTCAGCTCATCGAAGTCGTTGGCGTCCGGTATGCCGACGATGAACCGATCGCCATACGAACCTCCTATTTCCCGCTGTCGTTGATGCCGGACCTCTTAGAGCGCCCGACGGGGGACCGCGCGCTTTCCGAAATAGTCAGGGAGTACGGGCTAGAGCCGCATCGGGCGAGGCACACGTTGCAGGTGGTTAAGGCGCGCAAGGAGGAGGCGAGCACCTTGTTGGTCGCCGTCGGCGAGCCTCTTATTCTGTGGGAAGGGGTCGTTTTCGATACCGCCGGCGCGCCCTTCGAATTATCCCGGGCGCTCTATCGGGCGGACAAGTACCAGTTCTACATCGAGCACCAGAGAAAGGTCATTTTGAACTCGGGCGTGCAGAAGCGGCCGGAGCCGCTTTGAATTTTGAAGGGGCAAAAGTAGATCCGTAGGAGGTCGGATGCTACTCGCATCATTTGTGCTCCCCGCCGCCTTCGCCTGCTGCACATCTTCCCAGGTTACGGGGTCGAGTTTCTGGCCTCTCATAGGTGGTTTCCTCTCCGTCAGTTGATCCTCCCCGCCATCGCCCGCCTCTCCTTCGCCGAGAGCCGGCCGACGAGCTCGT
>CAYPUT010000189.1:0-6002 GCA_964413945.1 uncultured Spirochaetaceae bacterium | reverse complement strand
GGTATCCAATTCGTCGACGACTACGGGCACCATCCGACGGCTATCCGGAGAACCCTGGAGACCTATCGGGAGTTCTACGGCGCAGAGCGTCTCATCGTCGACTTTATGTCCCACACCTATTCCCGGACCGCCGCCCTCTTGGGCGACTTCGCCCAAGCCTTCGCCGCCGCCGACGTAGTCATTCTCCACAAGATCTACGCCTCGGCCCGGGAGGAGTATTCCGGTTCTGTTTCCGGGGAAGACCTCGCGGCGGCGGTCGGGGCGTATCATCCCCAGGTTCACTACTTCGAAGAGGTTCTCGACGCCCTTCCTCTTTGCAAAGAGCTCTTGCGGCCCGGGGATCTCTTCGTAACCCTCGGGGCCGGGAACAACTGGGTCCTCGGAAGGGAGCTCCTGTCGTATTTCTCGAAGAAGGCGGTGCACACCAGGTGAAGAGCATGACGGGATACGGTCACGGAGAGCACGCCGCCGACGGCCTGTCCCTCTCGGTAGAGATAAAGGGGTACAACAACCGCTACTTGGACGTAAACATGAACCTGCCGAGCGCCTTGGGCGGTTTTGAATCGATGGTCCGGGAAGAGGTGTCCGCGGTGGTGGAGCGGGGGCGCGTCGACGTATACGTCCGGTACCACGACGCAAACGACACCCCAAACATCAACTTTAGTCCTGCCACCGTAAACGCCGTGGCTGAGGGACTCCGGGAGCTGGCGCACGCCGCCGGTATTTCGGCGGAGGTCAGGTTGGACCACCTGCTGCGCCTCGACGGCGTGGTCTCGGTGGAGCGCCCGCAGGCCGGGGAGGCGATCGAAGAGACGCTTCGGCGGGCCTTGGAGGCCGGGCTCGAGACGTTCGACGCCTCCCGGATTCGGGAGGGAGAGGCGACCTACCGGGACATCATGGAAAACATCGAGGCTATTCGGGCTGCCCGGGAGCAGTTATCCGGATACGCTCCTTCCATCGAGGCCCAGATTCAGGGCAATCTCAAAGAGCGATTTATGGATCTTCTCGGTGAAGAGGCGGACCTGTCGCGGGTCTACGCCGAGACCGCCGTGCAGCTGACCAAGGCTACCATCAGCGAAGAATTGGTCCGCATGGAAGCCCACCTTGACGCTTTCCGGACGATTTCGGGACAACGTGGTAGTATTGGTAAAAAGTTGGACTTCCTCAGTCAGGAGTTGAACCGGGAAATTAACACGATCGGTTCCAAGAACGTACTGACGGAAATCGGCGCACTTGTCGTCGAGGTAAAGGATAGAATTGAAAAAGTTCGTGAACAGCTGCGAAACGTAGAGTAGCGTGAAAATAGCAATCTCCGGAAAAAGCGGATGCGGCAACTCCACGGTCAGCCGAATGGTCGCCGACCGGCTCGGTTTGCGTCTGGTCAACTACACCTTCCGCAACCTGGCCAAAGAGCACGACATGAGTTTCGAGGAGCTTCAGAAGGCCGCGGAGACCGACTTTAAATGGGATCGCTACCTCGATAAGAAGCAGCTCGATCTCGCCCGGGAAGGGGACTGCGTTCTCGGATCCCGGCTGGCGGTCTGGCTTCTCGAGGAGGCGGACCTGAACGTCTATCTGACGGCACCCTTGGACGTTCGGGCCCGGCGTATCCGGGAACGGGAAGGGGGGAGCTTTGAGGAGGTCCTCGAAGAGACTACCGTCCGGGACCAGCGCGATCGGGAGCGCTATCTGAAGCTCTACGGCATAGACAACAACAACTACGACTTCGTCGACCTCGTTATAGACACGGAAAATATGGAGCCCCACGAAGTCGCCTCCAAGATCGTCGCCAAGGCCCGTTCCATAACCGGGAAGTAACGGAATCCGGCAAAGCGCTCACCCTCGAGACTTCTCGGTACTCTGTTTGGAGCCGTGGTTGCGGGTAGCTCGGCTCTGGACGAACAGCTCTATTCGGCGGAGCGCCCTCGGGGTGTCATCCTTGATGACGAAGCGGGGAGATATCAGGGCCGGAGGCTTGGGGTAGGAGTCCAGCTCTTGGATAAAGCGACGGAGATTTCTTTCGACGAAGCGCATCGGGCTCCAGGTGCCCCGACCGCTTCGTTTGAGCATCCGGGCGTTGAGTTGCTGCTCGTACTGTCCCTTTTGCGGAATGACGAAGAGCGGCTTTCCGAGGACCATCGCTTCGGTCATGAATTGATGCCCCGCGCTGGAAATACACGCCCGACACCCCGCCAGGGCCTTGACGAAGTCTCTCTCCGGATCCGGGAAGATCTGGTAGTTGCGGATCCCCATCCGGCGGAGCTTCTTTGTGACGATTCGGCGGTAGGACGGTTTTAGATAGAGGACGAAGTAGTCCCCCCGGGAGACCTCGGCCTCGAGTATTTCCCGCCGAATAATAGGACCGACTTCCCCGCGGTAGAAGGAACAGACGAGGAGCCGATCGTAGACCGCCATAAGGAATCGGGCGCCGACCTTGTAGATAAGGGCGTGGGGTTGGAGCGCCGGTTGCCGAAGGACGACGGAGGGGTGATTTATCTGAAGCACCGGGATGCCGAGAAACCGCCCGGCGTAGGAGCAAAAGGGATCGTAATCCGAAACCACGGCGTCCGGCGCGACGCGGCGAAGCTGTCTCATGGTCTGGTGGATGAGCCGCCGGAAGTTTACGATCAAGGAGAGGTTCCGCTTGACGGTCCGGACGTAGTGGATACGGTCGTTGCGTTTCGCGAAGGCGAAGTAGGGGATCGAGTGAACCGGAACGTCCGACACATGGCTCTTTACAAAGCCGTGAAGGTGTTTCGGGCAGAAAATCTCCACCTCGTAACGATTTTTTAGGGCCGATGTCAAAGCAACGGTTCTGGCAACGTGCCCGAACCCCTCGCCGGTGCACGCAAAGGCTATCCGCATGTAAGTTAACCTTATGTATAGGGCTCACATTCGTTTCTATCAAGAGCTTAACGAGTTTCTAACCGAGGGACAGCGGTTTCGAACCCTCGAATGCGAGCTTATCGGTAACCCGGGGGTAAAGGATCTCATTGAGTCCTTCGGCGTTCCCCACACCGAAGTGGATCTGGTGCTCGCGAATAGTGAGCCCGTCGACTTTGCGTATCAGGTTCAAGACGGGGACCGCATTTCCATCTACCCGGTCTTCGAGAGCCTCGACATCCAGGGTGTAAGCCGGGTTCGGAGTCGGCCCTTGCGACGGACCGCCTTCGTTCTCGACGTTCACCTTGGGCACCTCGCCCGGTTGCTTCGACTCCTCGGCTTCGACACCCTCTACCGTCGGGACTACGACGACCCGGAGATCGTTCGGATAGCCCTCGACGAAGGCCGCATTATTCTGACCAGGGACCACGGAATTCTTAAGCGGAAGGCGGTGACCCACGGCTATTTCGTCCGCTCCACCGACCCGGAGGAACAGGCCCGGGAGGTTATCCGTCGCTTCGACCTCTCGGCCCGGTTAGAGCCCTTTTCTCGCTGCTCGGTGTGTAACACGCCGCTGGAAACGGTAAGCGCCGAAGAGGTCGAGGCGGAACTACCTCCGGGTATTCGGGGCCGGTTCGAGTCCGTAGCCCGTTGCGCGGGCTGCGGTCGCCACTACTGGCCCGGAACCCACTATGAGAGCCTTCGGGCGACGATCGAAAGGATTTTCGGACCTTAGACGGAATATGATCGAAATAGTTAGAAAACTGAGCGGAATGGTAGTATGGTTTAATTAGCAACTCCCTATATAGGAGGATGAAGATGTTGTTTCCAAATTCTGTGCGTATGATTCTGGCGCTCTGCGCCGTCACAATGGCCGGACCGATCGGTGTCGAGGCCGGTGGAAGCGGCGAGTCGGGGAACGGCGACCAGAGGGCGCCTTCCTCGACCGATCGAGCCGGCGGCAATGCGACGACGGGCCTCTCCCGGGAGCTCTTGCCGCAGTATCAAGACCAAACCCCTCCGGGAGGCGCCGCCCGAGAGTTCTCCACCGATTTTTCCCGGGCGACCATCTCCTTCGACGAGGTGCTCTCCGGGGGGCCGCAGAAGGACGGCATTCCGGCTATCGACGATCCCCGGTTTGTCTCCATCTCCGAGGCGGAGGAGTGGCTCGGACCCCGGGAGTCGGTTCTGGTCTTTTCCTCTGAAGAAGAGACCCGGATCTACCCTATTCAGATTCTAATGTGGCACGAGATCGTCAACGACACCGTTGGGGGACGTCCCGTCGCCGTTACCTACTGTCCACTCTGCAACACCGGGGTGGCCTTCGACCGTCGTCACGACGGCGAGATCTTCGACTTCGGTGTTTCCGGGCGCTTGCGATTTAGCAACATGCTGATGTACGACCGGCAGACCGAAAGCTGGTGGCAACAGGCTACCGGCGTCGGAGTCGTCGGTGAGCACGCCGGGGAGCGGTTGGAGATCCTTCCCCTTCTTCTCTTGTCCTGGGAGGACGCCGTCGCCCGGTACCCCGAGGCTCAGATTCTCTCCCGGGTAACCGGCTATTCCCGGGACTACGGGCGCAACCCCTACCTCCGGTACGACACCGCCGAGCGGCCCTTTCTCTACCGCGGGCCAGAGGTGGACGACGCTTTCGACCCGATGGCCCGGGTTATCATGGTCGAGATCGGCGGAGAGCAACGGGCCTTTCCCTATCCGGCGCTCGAAGAGCAGGGCTTTGACCAGGCGGAGGTCGGTGGGGAGCCGGTGGTTGTCCTCTGGGACGCCGAGGTTGCCTCCCCTCTCGACCACACCCTCGTCGCCGAAGGCCGGGCGGTCGGGACCGCGAACGCCTTTCGGGCCGAGGCCGGCAGCAGGAGCCTTACCTTCGAGGCTCGGGGAGGCCGGATAGTAGACACCGAGACGGAGAGCGCGTGGTCGGCGAACGGCGTTGCCGTCGACGGCCCTCTCGAAGGAACCGCCTTGACGCCGGTGCCGGCGGTGCAGCATTTCTGGTTTTCCTGGACCGCCTTCGAACCGGGATAGCCGGTGAAGAACGATATGGGGTTTTGTCCGGAATCGCGGTAGAATCGAAGGTGGCATGAAGCTCAAGAACTACCAAGAAGACCTGGTTCTCCAGGCTATCGCTATTGCCCTGGAGAACCGCCCGGAGCTTTTAGAGGACGAGGTTGCGATAAACGATATCGCGGCCTTCGTCCTCAACCGCCTTCCTCCCCGCTACATTATGAGCGAGCGCGGCTTTACGCGTTTAGTCAGCGAGGAAGAGGACCCGTCGGACGAGCGCCGGGACGTTGCGACGATGGTCCGGCTCTTGGTTCTGGTAAACCGGGGAATAGAGATGGTCGAGAACCGGCGGAAGCCCTCGGCGGACAACGGCCGGAACCTCCTGGATCCCCGGGGGGAAATCCTGCCGGTCCTTAACTTTCCGCAGATTGTCGGGAAGGTCGTCGACGCCGAGGACCACCGGGCGGTGGCCAACGCGACAGTTACCCTCTATCTCGACGGAGAGGTGGCGGAGCCCGCCGAGCCGGGGTGGCCCAACCCTTTCAAGACGTCCCTCGCTACCCGGGGCTACTACAGTTTCTGGCCCCGGCATCGCCGGGGGGACGAGTCGGAGGCGAACCAATTGGCGCGCATCGTCGTCGAGCACCCGGACTACCAATCCGCCGAGCGGGCCATTACCATCGCCTCGGCGCCGGACTACTCGGTGCAAGACACCATCGACCACGACTCGGTCTTGCGCCTCGAGCCCTTGGAGATGTCCCGCAGGTAACCGCGGCGGAAATCCGGAGCCTTAGAGAGCGCCGTAGATCCGTTCGTGGTAGTGTAGCAGCTCGAGGAGGAGGGCGTTCGTCGGGGTGGGAATACCGTGCCGTTCCCCGAGGCTACAGACTACGCCGGCGAACATTTCGACTTCGGTTTTCCGCTTTGCCTCGACATCCTGGAGCATCGAGGTCTTACCTTGGGCGTCGAGTCCGGCCATTACCTCGTGCCACCGGTCGACATCCTCGTCGGTCAATAGGTGCCCCTCGGCCTTGGAGAGTTGACGAACCTCCGCGATCGCGGCGTCCATAATCCGCCGGGGCTCATCCATCGTCTGG
>CAYPUT010000188.1:0-6029 GCA_964413945.1 uncultured Spirochaetaceae bacterium | reverse complement strand
AGGCGCCTCTCCGAGCTTTCTCTTGCGGTTCCCGGTCCGACCTGTAGAGGGGTCGGACACCGGGGAGCTTTCGAGCTACTTCTACTCCTCGGGGCGCTTCTTCTACCCGGAGCTTCAGTCCAAGCTCTTCTACCGCCTTACCGACGACGTCTCTTTAGGCTTCTCGTTGCGAATCTTCGTGCCGATACACAACCTCTGGGACGAGTACGACGTGGCGTTCTGGGACGAGCTGATGATATTTCCGCACATCGCGGTGCGGATTCACTCCTAGCGCCGCCCCTAGGCGAACTCCTCGATATCCACCCGGCGGCGGCCCCGCTCGTAGAGGCCAACCATCTGAACCACGAAGGCGACCAGCACCGTGTCCAGAAGGGTCCCGAGGCTGATTAGGATCAGAAAGATCGGCTGGAGAATCAGGTAGACCTCTTCCATCCCCTGGCCGTAGGCGGAGCTCATGGCGGCGAGGGCGACGGGCACCGCGGTCCCGGGAACCGCCCCGAGGAGGAAGGAGAGGACGAAGGAGACCCCGAGAATCCAGAGCACCTGAAGGAAGGTGATCTCTAAGGCCGTGTAGGAGCGCAGGACGACGACGAAGGCCGCCGCCGAGACCATGGCGCTTCCTCCCCGGCCGATGGTCGCGGCGAGGGGCAGAATGCTCCCGGCGACCCGGCGCCGGATACCGCCGTTTTCGCTGACCGCCCGGATAAGGGTCGGGAGGGCGAAGTAGCTGTCCCCGGATATCCCCCCGGCGAGGGCCGGGGCCGTCATCCCGAAGAGCCATACGTAGGGGTTCTCCCGGCCGCCGAAGAAGTAGAGGATGAGGGGGAGAATCCCGAAGATGACCAGAGTCGCGTTAAAGACCAGGGTAACGAGGAGCTGGGAGTAGATTCCCAGGTCCGCGACGTCCCGGATTTGCAGGAGCGACGCGGCACCGAGGGCGATCAGGCCGACCGCGAGGTAGTCGACAACAAGCTTGTTGATACGGTAAAAGATCCGGCAGACCGCGTCGATAAAGGCGAAGACCGGGCTCTTCTCGTCGTCGTCCCCCGACATGCCGAGACCCAGGAGAAGACCCAGGACCCAGAAGGGCAGGAGAAAGGAGCCCTCGGAGGAGAAGATCCGGAAGAGGTTCCGGGGAAAGGTCCGCAAGGCCAAATCGAAGACCGAGGGGAACTCCCGGCCGACGGCCTCCTGGAAGATCGGCGGTATACGGCTCGGGGAGATAACCAAGACGCTGAGTGTCCCGAGGATGATGGCGGCGGCGGTCGCGGCGAGAACGAAGAAGAGGGCCCGCAAGTGAGCCGTGGCGACCCGGCGCGTTTGCCGGAGCTCGTAGGTTCCGGAGGCGCCGCCGAAGATGACCAGGGGCACCAGGAGGTAGCGGCCGAGGTTGATGACGATGGTCGACAAACCGGAGAAGAGGCGAGCCGTATCCCCGCCGGATTCCGGGAGGTAGAGGCCGAGAACGACACCGATTATCGCGCCGAGAAGAAAGCGCAGCCATAGTTTCATGGGCGCAACCTTAGACCAGCACGCCGGAGGCGGTCAATCGAGAGGGGGTGTCAACAAGCCTGTTAATACCGCGTAATCTCGAAGACTACTTCCGGCCGGGAAAGAGCCCGGACTTCCCCCCGAGGCGGCGGAACTTTTTCTGGGGTTTGCGGTCGAAAGACGCGATCCCTTCGAGAACCTGCCGGGCTATCTCCGCCTCCTCCTCGGGGCCGGCGAGAAAGCCCCGGAGAACGACGGACTCCCGCTGGTAGAGGTTCAGGATGGAATCGAAGAGGCTTTCGAGGGCGGTCTGGAGGGACCGAGCCATCGGGGAGGCTTCGTAGCCGGAACAGCGAATGACGACCGAGAGCCCTCCCCTCCCCCGCTCGACGAAGGTGCCGAGAAGCTCCCGGGCCAAGAAGACCGGCCCTTTTACGTAGGTGTCGATCATCTGGTCGAGATCCGAATAGGAGGCCTCGTGGAAGGCCCGGGATACCTTGGGGATCTCGACTATGAGAAGCGCCTCGGAGAGGTTCTGGGAGCGGTTGTACGCCTTGAGGATGAGGGACTTTGCCGAGATGGCGGACCGGGGGGTCCAGGTTATGACGGTGACGGCGGGATCGGCAAATTCGGCGAGAGAGGAACTGACCGGGAGGGCCGCGAGAATATCAAAGCCCTTGCGCTGTCCTTCGGAGACGCAGGCGCGGACGAGCTGTTCGGAGAAACCGGCGATAAGTAGGGCCGTCGACATCTTGGGCTATCGTATTCGGGGCGTGGGGGTTGGTCAACGAACGGTGACCCGGCGGATTGCCGCGGCAAGGCCCTCGTTCCGGGCGAGGTGCTCGATCGAGTCGGCCATCCGGTAGACCCAGTTGCGCTCCGAGGTCGTTCCGGGCCAGTTGATGCGTTCTGCGTCGACCGACGGAGGAGCGAGAGCCGGGTCCATCGCGAGGTAGTCCTGGAGCTGGGAGATGCAGAGTATCGAGGCAACCCGGGAGTAGACCGCGGTAAGGACCGCCTCGACGTCCGCGGCACCGAGGGAGTCGGGCATGGTGTAGTCGAGGCCGAAGGTACCCCAGAAGGCGGCCCGGTCTTTCTCCTCTTCCCACCAGCCTCGCAGCGTCGAGGTGTCGTGGACCGAGGGGGTGCAGACGGTTAGGCGCTCGTACTCCTCCGGAGCCTTAAAGGGCTCTCCCGGCTGGTCCCAGAGGCGGGTCCACCGGGGAATGCGCAGCCCGAGAATCGAAAGCTCTTTGAGGACCTCGGGGACCACCGGGGGGACCGCGCCGAGGTCCTCGGCGCAGGCGAGGAAGTCCTTCTCCGAAGCCAGGGCGCGGAGGCGCTCGTACCCCGCCCGGCGCCAGATGGCGCTCGATTCCCGGTCGGCCTGGTCGAAGAGGCCGAAGAGGCGTCCCCGCTCCTCCTCCGAGAGGGCGGAGAGGCGGGTGCACTGGTCGGCGAACCAGGCCGGGGCGTAGAGGTCTCCGCCGAGGTCGATGAGGGCCCGGTCCCGGAACCAACGGAGAAGCGTATCCCGGACCGGCCCTTCGGGGGCCATCCAGGCGATTGCGGTTTCGCCCTGGATATCCGGTCGAAAGCGGTAGAGCTCCTCGTCCGGAAGCCGGAGAAAGAGGGCGTCGACGACGGTGGCGATGGAGTCTCCGAGGAGCTCCCGGAGGTCGATTCCGGTTACGTGGGGCTCTGCGAGCCACTCGACGCGCTCGGCGCCGACTCCGGCTTGGACGAAGTCGTCCCGGGATAGGTATTTGGCCGGGCGGTAGTGGCCCCGTTGGGCGGAAAAGTCGTCGTCGGGTATCGCCCAGATACGGAAGAAACCCAAGACGTGGTCTATCCGGATCGCGTCGAACCAACGCTCCGCCTGGGATAGCCGGTCCCGCCACCACTTGTAGTCTTCTTCCTCGAGGAGATCCCAGTTGTAGACCGGGAAGCCCCAGTTCTGCCCGTCTTCGCTGAACATGTCGGGGGGTGCCCCGGCCTGGTAGGTAAGGTCGAAGACCCGGCGTTCCCACCAGACGTCTGCGCTGTCCCGGCTCATCAGAATCGGGACGTCTCCCTTTAGGTGGATTTCTCGCTCTTTGAGAGCCGCGACCACGGCGTCGAGCTGCCGCTGGAGGTGGTACTGGAGCCACGCCAAGAAGCGGCACGTAGCACCGGTTACCTCGTCATCCCAAATACCGTCGATGAGCGAGGAGCTCGGCTCTGCGTCGTCGCTCCACTGCCACCAGGGCCGCATACCGTTGCGCTCCTTCAGGACGACGTAGGCGGCGTAAGGGCGGATCCAGGGCCGGGTAGCCATCCAGGCGTCAAGGCCCGCCGGCTCGGTCCCGACCGCGGCGTCGAAGAGCCTCCGGGCGAGCTCGAGCTTTTCGGCCCGGATCTCGCCGTAGGCAAGGGTCTCCCGGGATCCGTACCGGCGGCGGAGGGCGCCGATGTCTTCAGCGATCTCCTCGGACCCCGGAAGGCCCGAAAGGTCGAGATAGATCGGGTTGAGGGCGAAGGCGCTGACCGCGCTGTAGGGGCTGGTGTTGGTCCCCGAGTCGTGGATCGGAAGGAGTTGGATAAGGTCGAGCCCCACCCTTGCGCACCAGTCACCGAACCGAACGAGGTGGCGGAACTCCCCGGTTCCGCCGTCGTCGTCGAGGCGCAGCGACCAGAGGGGTACGGCGACACCGGCCCGGCGTCGCGATGTGATGTTTTCGGTAAGGCTCAAAGCTCTTTCATCTGGTCGCGGATTCGCGCGGCCTCTTCGTAGTCTTCTTCGTCGATCGCCTTCTGCAGCTTCTGCTGCAAGAGCTCCTTCTTGGAGGTCGGAGCCCCTTCGACGGTTTCGACGCTCTCCTCGGTGGCAGGCTCTTCCTCGGTAATCAGGTTGATGGCGACCCCCGCCTCGTCGACGATTGCTTCGGAGATAAAGAGGGGACACCGAAGCCGGGCGGCGATACCGAGGGCGTCGGAGGGCCGGGAGTCTATGTTTATCTTCTTCATCCCGTGCTTTAGCTGAATCCGGGCGTAGAAGGTCCCATCCTTGAGGTCGGTTATCTCCACCCGCTCCACGACTATGTTGATCTTCTCCATGACGGAGATAAAAAGATCGTGGGTCAGGGGCCTCGGCATCGGAACGTTCCCGAGCCCTATGAGGATAGACTGCGCTTCCAACTGCCCGATAAAGATGGGGACCGCCCGCTCGGAGCCTACCGGCTTTACGAGCACCGCGTTTCCCTTGTCGGTCCGGGCAACCGTCCAAATTTCTGCTTCTACCAGCATGCCGTTATTCATCGGTAGCTATAGTCTACGGATTCTTGGCCCGACTTTCAATTTTGATCGGTGGTCCGAACCTTGGGGCTGCCCGGAGTCCGTTGGCGAAGAGGCGCAAGGGGGGCGCCGGGGCCTCCCCGGAGTGCCAGAGGGGATGGTTCTCCCGGCGGAGAAAGGCTTCCGGATGGGGCATTAGGCCCAAGACGCGTCCCGTCGAGTCGGTAATCCCGGCTATGTCCCCGAGAGAGCCGTTTGGGTTGCGCCCCTGGTAGCGAAAGGCCACCTGCCCCGACTCTTCTAGCTTCCGGAGGGTATCCGCGGAGGTGTAGAACCGGCCTTCCCCGTGTCGCACTGGGACGTCCATCGGTTCGAGGCCCTCGAGCCAGGGTGAGGCGCTCCCAGCCTCCGGGGCGATGCGAACCCAGGAGTCCTCGAAGACGCCGGTGTCGTTGTAGATGAGGGCACCGCCGCCGGGCCCCGGGAGAAGCCCGAGCTTGGTCAGCACCTGAAAGCCGTTGCAGATACCGATTATCAACCCGCCGTCGTCGACGAAACGACGAAGCCGGTCGCCGAGGCGCCGGGAGAGGAGAAAGGAAAGGGCCCGGCCGCTCCCGAGATGGTCACCATAGGAGAAGCCACCGGGAAAGGCGAGAATACCGAGGCCCTCCAGCCGGTCGGGGTCGGCGAAGAGGGTTTCCAGGTGGAGGCAGACCACGGTTGCGCCGACACTCCGGAAGGCTTCGGCCAGCTCGGCGTCGGCGTTGATTCCGAAGCCGGTCAAAACCGCCACGGGGCGGCTTGGCGCCTCGGGAGGCAGGCGGTCTCGGCCGGGGCCGGGTTCGGCGGCCCGGGCGCCGCCGGGGCCGGGGCTGGTATCTCTGCCGGGGTTTGAGACCGGAGCGGGCTCCGGGCGCCCGAAGCCGGTGGACTCCCAGGCCTCGAGGAGATCATCGAGGGTGACGATTACCGGGGGTGTTTTGGGTCTGTCGGCGAAGGCTATCCGGAGCTCGGGCTCGGCGACGACATCCCCGAGAAGGGTTATACCGGAGCCGTCGAGGAGATTCTCGAAACGGTCGACCTTATCTGGATGTACGGATACGAGGAAGCGCGCCGGTGCCTCGCAGAAGAGGGCCTCCGCAGGGGTCGGCGAGGTGCCGGTGCCCGCCGGGAGCGTGACCCGGGCGCCGAGACGCCCACCGATGGCGGATTCCGCGAGGGCGACTCCGAGGCCACCGTCGGAAAGGTCGTGGTTGCCGGCGACG
>CAYPUT010000187.1:0-6093 GCA_964413945.1 uncultured Spirochaetaceae bacterium | reverse complement strand
AGGACACTATCTTGAGCGCTAAAGACACCACCGATTTTGCAGGGAAAACCCAATTCGCACAGCAGCGGGTTCGAAACCTCTTGCTCTCCATCAAGGACGCCCAAACCCGGCGGGCCATTATCCATCAGGCCCGGACCGCGGTCGACAAGGCGGTTCACGTCGGCGGAGCCTTCTCCTCCGTCGTCCCCCTGGTAAGCCTCTACTACGGCGGCATCCTCCGATACGACGCCGAAGACCTCGCCTCCAAGGACCAGGACTACTTTGTCTTGAGTAAGGGACACGCCGTCGCCGCCGTCGCAGCCATCCACGCGGACATCGGTTTCTTCGGACAAGAAATCCTCGAGAACTCGCGTTCCTTCAAGAGCATCCTAAACGGTCATCCGGGACCGATTCTCCCGGGGACGCACATCTCCACCGGGCCGATGGGTCAGGGGCTTTCAGTCGCCGTCGGCTTTGCCCTCGCCGGGCGAAACGACTTCGACTACGACGTCTACACGGTTACCGGCGACGGAGAGCTCCAAGAGGGCAACGCCTGGGAGGGGATAATGTACGCCGGCTCGCAGCACCTTCAGAATATCTGCGCCATCGTCGACCATAACCACGGTCAGCTGGACAACCCCCGGATGCTTCACTATTCGTCGGGACGGATCACCGACCAACTCGCCTCCTTCGGCTGGCGGGTCGAGACGGTCGACGGCACGCGGTACCAACCGATGATCGAGGCCCTCGAGCGGTTCAAGTACGGCCCCCGGGACGGCCGCCCGACTGCCATCGTTTCCGAAACGACGAAGGGATACGGCGGAAGGTCGTCGTTTATGGTCAGCCACAAGGTGACCATGCCGGACGAGATTTCTGCCCAGGAGATCCAGGAGCAAGAAAAGAACCGAGCCTTGTGGGTCGGCAAGCTCGAGGCCTTTCTCGGCGAGCAGAAGAGCCGGTCCGGGGTCGACCTCCTAGACTATGCGAAGGCTTTAGGCGAGCAGATGAACCTTTCGGTCTCAGCCGACTCCTCCGGGCGCCTCTTGGTCGAAGCGACACCGAAAAAGCCCGCCTGGAAGCGGACCGCGCCCCGTGACAAGGCGGTTCCCTTCGAAAAGGAAGCCCTCCCCTACTCGGAGAAGGGGGCCGGAACCGTTTCGATTAGCGATGTTATTACCGAAGGCATGAAGCACTTTGCCCGGAGCGGGAAGGTAGTCTCGATCGACGCGGACCTCTCTTCCACAAGCGGACTGCAGGCCGGGGTCGGCTTCGTCGACGTGGCAAAGGCGCTAAACGCCGGTGTCGCCGAAGCGAACATGATGTGCCTCGGGGAGGCCTTCGCCTCCCTCGGCTACAACACCTGGGTCAGCACCTTCTGCCCCTTCTTTAACTTCAACGTGATGCGCCGGATCGCCATCGGTCACCAGGAGCGCCTCGAGGCGATAGCCGACCCGAAGGGATGGCTCGCCGAGGGGCACGGTCTCGACCTGGTCTTCCTTGCCAGTGCCGCGAACTTCGACACCAAGACCAACGGCGCGACCCACATGGGGAACGACGACAACCTTATCTTTTCCGGAATCGGCCACCTCAAGATCGTCGACTTTTCCTGCCCCAACCAGTTCGTCGGCTTTATGCGATGGGTGATGGAGGGTAACCGCGGGTTAGTCTACGCCCGGATTATGCGCGCCGGGTCCCCGGTTCTCTACGACCCCGGTTTTGCCTTCGACTACGGCAAGGGATACTTCCTCTCCGGATCGAAGGATTCGCCGGCCTACTTTGTTACCGCAGGACGGCAGGTTCACGAATGCCTCGCCGCGGCAGCGTCCCTCGAGACTGCGGGAATCGAGGTCGCGGTGGTCGACATGCCGAGCGTCGACGACGGGCTCCTCCTCGAGCTCCACGACACCGGCAAGCCGATCTTCTTTCCGGAGCAGAACAACGGATTCCTCTACACCGAGTTTCGAAAGCTCGTGATGCGCTCCCGGGAATCGGTCGCTACCAAGCAGATCTTCGCCCTGAACACCAGCACGCGGGAGGACAAGCCGCAGTTCGTTCATTCGGGGGATTACGGAGAGCTTATCGAAGCCTTTGGGCTCGCACCGGAACAGCTTGTGGAGTTTGTTCAGGCCCGGGTCGGAGCATAACCGCTTGGGGCCGGCCGGACCGGGGCCGGCGAGCCCGGGCCGCGCCTATACGCCGCCGGCCCCGAAGATCAGGTTCGGCAGCCAGAGCGATATCGCCGGGAAGAGCACGAGCAGAATCAAGACGATCGCGAGGGGAAAGAGGTACATAAAGGTGTACTTTGCCACCCGTTCGACCGGCAGCTCGGCGACGCTACTCAAGACGAAGAGCACGCTCCCAAAGGGGGGTGTCAGGACACCGATCATCAGATTGATCATCATGACAACCCCGAAGTGGACCGGGTCTATTCCGAGGGCCGCCATAATCGGCAGGAATACGGGCACCAGAATGTTGATCGACGCGACGGTTTCCATGAAGGCGCCGACGAGGATCAACAGAATGTTGATGGCGAAGAAGATTACGTAGTAGTTGTCGATGCGGTTCAGCATAAAAGCCGCCACCATCTGGGGCACCTGTTCCCGGGCCAGAATCCAGGCAAAGAGGGTAGCTGAGGCGACGATAAACATAATCTGGACCGTCGTTTGGACCGTCGAGCGCACCGCCCGAACGAAGCCGGCGAAGTCCATGTCGCGGTAGATGACGAAACCGAGAAGAATCGCATACAGAGACGCGATGGCGGCCGCCTCGGTAGGGGTAAAGGCCCCGAAGAAGATTCCTCCGAGGATAATGCCCGGCGTAAGGAGCGCCCAGAAGGTCCATCCGAAAGATACGGCGATTTCTTTGAACGACGACCGTGGCGATGTGGGCACCTTGTGCTTTCCGGCCCTCGCCCAGATCAAGAGCATCAGGCTCAGCCCCATGATCAGCCCCGGGACAATCCCGGCGGCGAAGAGGCGCCCGATCGACGTATTCGCGACGACGGCGTAGATAACCGCGACCATGCTCGGCGGGATAATCGGACCGATGGTCGAAGACGCCGCGGTAACCCCGATCGTCATGCTATCGGGGTAGTCGGCCTCCCGCATGGCCTTGATCTCGATCGCCCCGAGGCCACCGGCGTCGGCTATAGCGGCTCCGGACATGCCGGCGAAGATAATACTCGCGACGACGTTGACGTGCCCCAAGCCGCCCCGGACGTGGCCGACGAGCTTGTTCGCGAAGCCGAAAATGCGGTTCGTAACACCGCTCTCGTTCATCAGGTTTCCGGCAAATATAAAGAAGGGGATGGCCAGGAGGGCGTAGGCGTTCGCCCCGGCGACCATCCGCTGGATCGCGGTAAAGTCCGGGATGGTTTCGGTCAGCATCACGTAGACAAGAGAGGGAAGCCCAATCGCCACGGCGACCGGAACTCCGGTAAACAGCAACACCAGCAGGGCCACTATCATGAGTATCAGCATCCACGCCTCCGAAGAAATTTAGACAAGTGAGTATTCATTCCGAAGTTCACGCTACTCGTGAACGATGTCACTGGAAAACTCCAGCTGTGTGAGCGGCTCGTCGAAGCCGCGGCGAAAGGTCCGGACGGCATCCGGAATTTCACGCAGCAAGAACAATACGGCGCCGACGGCGACCGATATGTAGAGGTAGCTCTGGCGCCACTGCATCGCCTGAGACCGGAACGCCCAGGAGCGTAGCGCGAGCTCGTAGCTTAAAGACACCAAGAGCACGAGAAAACCCACGATGACGAGCTCTTTGAAGAGCCAGGAGATCATTCGCACCGTCGGCGACATTCTCCGTTCGAGAACGCCGTATACGATATCGATCTTGATGTGGGAATTCGTCCTGCGCACCTTCGCACTTCCGACGAAGGTAAGCCAGACGAAGCTCCAAAGGGAAAACTCGACGTTCCAAGCAAAGGAGAGGCGAAAGACGTAACGGTAGAGGACACCGACGCACATCGTCAGAAAAATGGCGAAAAAGCAAACCGTCGGTAGGGCTTCCTCGAAGAAATCGTGGAAACGGCTTATCGAACTCAGTTTCATGCTGACTACCTCTCCCGTAATTGACGCGGAGGAGCCGGAACCGGCTCCCCCGCAGCGAATTAGATACCGTGTATCAGTAGAATGAGCAACTATTCCAGATTCTGAATCCGGCTATGCAGATCTTCTCCGTACCGAATCCACCAATGGCTGAACTCTACGGGCATCTGAGCGGTCGCTTCCTGGAAAGCTTGCACGTCCGGCTGGATGATTTCTAGCCCTTCCCCCCGGAAGAAATCCAAGAGTCGCGCGTCCTCCGCCTTGAGCCCATCGATGATATACTGGGACCCTTCGGCGAAGCCTTCCATTATGGCTTCTTGCTGCTCGGCGTTGAGCTGCTCGAATACCGGACCGTTCATCAAGAAGAAGAGCAGGTTCGTTACGTGGGAGGTCAGGTTGACGTAGCTCGCGACCTCGTAGAACCGCATCCCTTCGAAGGCCGAGAGCGGGTTTTCCAGACCGTCGGCGACGCCCTGTTGGAGCGCCATGTAGGCCTCGGCGTAGGCGATCGGGGTTGGGTTGGCTCCCATGGCTCGGCCGTAGGCGATCGTAACCTGCTGCTCCGGGACTCTCAAGGTAAAGCCGTCGAGGTCCGCTGGGCTGTGAACCGGCTTGTCGACCGAGAGAACGTGACGGACACCGAAGGATGTCGGCCCGATGACCTTGATGTTGAACTCGTTTTCGAGGTCGGCGAACATTTCTTGTCCGATTTCGCTTTCTGCGAAGAGCGATACGTGGTCGAGGTCCCTAAAGGTGTAGGGCATCTCGGCGATCAGAATCGGCTTGAAGAGGTTGCCGATCTGGCCCGCTCCGGAAAGCACCATATCGATGGAACCGAAGATAACCGCTTCGGTAATCGCCTCTTCCGATCCCAGCTGGGACGCGGGAAACACCTCGATATTGATCAAGCCGTCGGTAAGCTCCCGGACGCGGTCCGCCGCGACGTGGGAACCGCGGTCCCAGACCGTATCGGGTGCATAGACGTGGGCCAACCGTAAGGTTACCGGCTCGGTTACGCCCTCTCCTGCGCCTTCTTGGTCTCCACCGGCCCACGCCGTGCCCATCACGACAAGAAGGGCCACGACCGCTACAAATACTGTTTTTAGTCTCATGATTCATACCTCCTAAGTTTTGTATGACATGTGGTTATAATTTATAAATTATAACATATTGACTGTCAATCGGAACCTCTCCATAATCGGGGTATTGAGATGGAAAGTAAGGCCGTCAGCCGCAAAACGCTCCGGGAGCACGTCTACGAGGCGTTGCGCGCCGAGATTATCTCCGGGGACATCTTTCCGGGACAGAGTCTCACACTCAAGAGCTTGTCCGCGCAGTTCGGCGTCAGCATCGTTCCGGTGCGAGAGGCTCTGTTCCAACTCTCTTCGGAAGGGGTCGTCGTCCAGAGAAGCAATCGGGACTACCGGGTTGCCACCCTTTCGCCGGAAGAGTTCACCGAAACCTACCGTATTCGCAACCTGATCGAACCGTATCTAGCCGAACGTGCCTTCCGCTTCCGGCCGGAAGAAGCCCCCACCCACCTCAAGGCCGTTCTGAACTGCATGCGGGAGTCCCTCGGCAACCCGAAGGAGTACATCCGGTGCAACCAGCAGTTCCACTTTACCCTCTACTCCTACGGCAAGATGCCGGTCCTCATGGGAATTATCAGCGGGCTCTGGGCAAGGATCGGACCCTACCTTTCGATTCACATCGAGCTCCTCGAAGATTTGGCCGTCTCCCACGAGTTTCACGAGCAGATGCTTCGCTCCTTTGTCTCCGAAGACTTTGAGACCTTCGATCGCCAACTGCGGTGCGATATGCACGAATCCTACCGGGCCCTCAGCCCCTTGGTTAAACAGCTCGACGCCGAGGGAGGGGTCACCACCCGGGAAGCAATTGTCGCCCGGACCCTTGCTAACAAGCCCCAATTGAGTGAAACCGCGGAGAATGTACAATGGAAATAGTCGATGTTACCGGCCGAAATAAAGCACCGTTTACGTCTTCCCTCGGGAAAGGGATCGACTTAAGCGGAACCGCCATTCTCGCCTTCGGG
>CAYPUT010000186.1:0-6195 GCA_964413945.1 uncultured Spirochaetaceae bacterium | reverse complement strand
GAGTGACTGACGCGGTCAGAGCCCTGGCCATGAAAGAAGGGAATGACTACGTGTGGGTCTGGATAGGCACCCACGACGAGTACAACCGCCTACTCCCGCCCACCGCCGCCGGATAATTACCATCGCCAGCGTGTCCAGACGTAGACGGTCCCCCGGCGTTCGTCGGGCACACGAGGGCTCCGTTGTCGGTCACATCACCGCCATCAAGGAGATGCTGTCCACGGGCCAGGCAAGGTCCGCCCCGGCGGCTATCGCCCGGCACCAGGCTTCGAAGGCCGCCTCGTACCACTCTCCGATGGCCGGGTAGAAGAACGAGGAGACTTGGATAAAGTCCCGAAGCTCTTCGGGCTTTCGTACCTCGTTCTCCAGTCGAAGAGCAAGGTCTCCGAAATAGAGACCCTTGACGGAGCCGACCACCGAGCGGTCGAGGATCCAGATAAGCTTCCCCAGGCTGGGCCAAGCCCGACTAGAGCCCAGCGCCGGCGCGGCGGTCAGACCGCACTCGTCCTCGACATCGAAATAGATGCGCTGCCGGCCTTGGGTTGCCCGGAAGGACCAGGCCTCCTCGTGGACGGTTCGGGTGTAGCGGAAGCGAACCACCTCGATCTGCCGGTCCGACAGCGGCGGCAGGTCCTCCCCTCCCCGGATGCCGGGCCCGATCTCCCGGCTTATCTCGTCTTTCAGGTCCCAGGTCAGGCTCTCGGCCCGGAACAGCTCCGGGAGCCATTCGGTAGGCACCACTTGGCGCATATTGCCCAGGATCCGCGAGCGGCGAATTAGCCGCGGCTCATCCAGTCCGTCGGGACCCGCGTTTAGGTCGAACCCGTCGATAGTCGGAAAATGCCGGGGCGGCCGGGGTGGACCGTTCCGGGGGGCGATTTCCGCGCCGATGTTGGCTCTGCCGCCGCTTGGTCCCAGCTCCCCGGTCACGTCCGGACCTCCGAGATATCGACGCATTCGGCCAAGCCCTCCTCGGTGGTTATCTGCAGTAGCTCGTAGGTGTAACGGCGAAATCGTAGCGTATGTGTGAATTGCAATGACATACCAAAAAGAATGCAATCGGCGTGCCAGACGGCCGCTAAGCTTCCGGCCGGACGAAACCAAGCCAGTTCGAGCGATCGATAGTCTGAAAGCCGGCGCCGGGGTAGGTGTCCGTCCAGCTGCCCGGGGCGGTCCCGGCCCGCTTCGGGTTCCACTTGATCTCGAACCCGGTCGGTCTGTCGCCGCAGAGCTCCACCAGGTCGATCTCGGCACCGGTGTAGAGCCGCCAGAATCGCAGCTCGCAGGGACGCTGCAGGTAGAGATTCGCCGTCCGCCGCTCGACCGCAAGAAAGTTCTCCCAGAGCGCACCCACATCGTCCCGGAGCTCAAAGGGCTCCCATCGTTTGATCAGGGCGTTGCGAATCCGAAGGTCCCAGAAGTAGATCTTCGGCTTCTTGGTTACCTCCTTTCGCAGGTTGCCGCTGAAGCCGTAGACCCGAAACAGCACAAAGCTCTCCTCGAGCAGGGTGATGTAGCGCTGCACGGTGTCTCGGGCCATACCGACCTTCCCGGCGAGCTCGTCGTAGGAAACCTCGCTTCCGATCTGGAACGCCAAGAAATGGTGTTTTTAACGCGAATTTCGCGAGCTCACCAGCGTTTTTCACGCGAATTTCGGGGATTGCGTTTTTCCATCTTCGCCGCCGGGGCAAGGAGCAGGGTAGTAGACACGCCCGCAGACGACCCGCTATTACTGACAGGGGGTTAACGCTATGACACCTGATATTCGAACACGATACATGGGCCTGGAGCTCCGCTCACCGGTAGTGGCCTCGAGCTCGGAGCTGACGAACAAGCTGGAGAATCTAAAGAAGCTCGAAGAGGCCGGGGCCGGGGCGGTGGTTCTGCGGTCGCTCTTCGAGGAGGAAATCCTTGCGGAGATGGAGCGCACCGAGACGGCGATGCAGCGGCCCGGGCCTATCTTCCCCGACTTGGTGGACATGGACGACCTGATCGAGCCCGCGCACACGGTGCCCGACTACCTCGAGCTGATAGCCCGGGCTAAGAAGGAGCTTGGAATACCGGTTATCGCCTCAATCAATTGCATAGGCTCCCGGAAGTGGACCGACTTCGCGGCCAAGCTCGAGGAACAGGGGGCGGACGCCCTGGAGCTGAACATCTTTCTTCAACCGTCGGACTTTCAGGCGGAAAGCGCCGCAGAGTACGAGAAGATCTATTTCGATATCATCAACAGGGTTCTCGACGAGGTTGGCATTCCGGTCTCGGTAAAGGTCAGCTTCTACTTTACCCTTCTCGCCCAGACGCTTCAGGCTATCTCGAAAACCGGCATCAAGGGCCTGGTGCTCTTTAACCGCTTCTTCAACCCCGACTACGACGTGGAGAACCTCAAGATCGTCCCGACCAATGTGCTGAGCACTCCTGCGGACCTCGCGACGTCTCTCAAATGGATCGCCATTATGAGCGGCAGGGTCGACTGCGACCTCGCCGCCTCCACCGGTGTCCACGACGGCGACGGGGTCATCAAGCAGCTCCTCGCCGGCGCGAAGGCCGTGCAGGTGGCCTCGACCCTGTACCGAAACGGTCTCGGCGTGGTTACCGACCTAAACGAGCGCCTCGCCGCCTGGATGCAGGAGCGGGACTACAAGACCCTCGACGACTTCCGCGGCACGCTCAGCCGGGAGAACGTCGGAAACCCCGCGGCCTACGACCGGGTGCAGTTCGTTAAGAACTTCCGGTCGATGAGGTAGCCGCTGTATTGCCGCTTTACGGGATTTCTGTTTTCCTGTATTTTTTAGTTATGAAGACAACACTCTCGGTTAGCCGGCGGGGCGCAATTACGCTCCCGGCGAAGCTTCGAAAGGCTCTCGGTATCCAAGGAGAAGACCTTCTGCTCGCGGAGACCACCCCCGAAGGAGTCCTCCTACGGCCCGCCGTCGCCCTCCCCGTTGAGACCTACACCCGAGAGCGCCTCGATGAGTTCGGCGGGGCGGAGAACGAGTTGGAGACCTGGTACGAGAACAACGCGTAGCCTGTGAGGGTCTACCTGGATGCGAATATCCTCTTTTCGGCCGCGGCGACCGATGGGGCGATTCGCCGGCTGATCGACGACCTCGTGAAAGCGGGGCATCGGCTGGTTGCCGACGCCTACGTCTGGGCCGAGGCGGATCGCAACCTCGCTCTTCACTATCCGGATCGCCGGGAGCACCTCGAGTCCCTACGGACGGCACTGGAGCTCCACAGCCACTTCTCCGGGGCAGGCAATGCGTTAGACGGCATCCCCCTACCGGAGAAGGACCTCCCCGTCCTCGCCTCGGCGGTCTCTCTAAGATGCGAAACCCTGCTAACCGGAGACCGCACTCACTTCGGCGCTCTATACGGTCGGAAAATCGCCGGGGTCACGATCCTGAGCCCCCGGGGCGTCGCCGAGATGCTTTTAAAGGAATAACGGTGCCGGTAGCCGCTCTTCAGGACCCGGTCGATAGAGCTGTTTCAGCCGTTCGGTCTTCAATGTGCCGCCGGAGCAACCGGGCGCTCCGGACGATCGGCTGATCCCCGGTCGCCTCCTCGCGTATCGTCTGCAAGACGACGGTGCGCGCCGCCTGGTTCCGGACCACCCTGCCCACGTTGCGTATCGCGGCCGCCTGGGTAGATGCGCTCATACGGCCGTAGGACTCCCGCATCTCCTTCTCGCCCATCTCCCGGTGCCCCCCGAGAAACCGCGCAAGGCCCCGGTAGAAACAGACCATCAGGCTCCCCGGCTGCACCTCAAGGGCCTTTGTAAGGTGGTACGCGGCGCGGTTGTACTCCCGCGCATAGAGGTAGTAGACGGCGGCAAGAGTGTTCAATGTGGTATCCGCTCCCTCCACGCCTTCCGAAAGGCGGCGCCGGTAACTCCCAACAGCTGAGCGGCCCGCTCACGGTTGCCTTCGGCAAGGCGCAGGGCCTTTAGGTAGTAGTCCCGTTCCAGCTGCCCTAGGATCTCCCGGATGTTCACTCCCTCCGGAGGGATGGAGACGCTACCAGTCCGGCCGCCTTGGTCCGAGGCTTTCGCCCCGGGGCCGGTGGTATGGCTTATGCCCTGCGGCAGAAGATCGACGCCAACCTCCGAGGCCCGGGAGCGGGCAAAGCAATCCTGCACGACGTTGCTGACCTCCCGGACGTTCCCCGGCCAGGAGTACTCGGCCAACGCCAGAAGGGCATCCTCGGAGAAACGCTTGTCTTCGTGATACTTCCGGTTCCAGTCGTCGACGAAGAGCTCCACCAGAGGGAGCACATCGTCCTTGCGCTCCTTTAAGGGCGGCACGGTAATGCGGGACTGCTTGAGGCGCTGGTAGAGATCGTGGCGAAAGCTACCGGCTTCCACCATCGCGGCAAGATCGTGATTAGTGGCGGCGATTACCCGGACATCTACGGTGTACACCGCATCCTCTCCCAGGGGCGTCATTGTTCCATCCTCCAAAACCCGCAGAAGCTTGGGCTGGATCTCCAGCGGAAGATCTCCCACCTCGTCCAAGAAAAGGGTGCCGCCATCTGCGGCGCGGAAGGCCCCCAGACGGTCCGTCTTTGCGTCGGTGTAGGCCCCCTTCTTCTGCCCGAAGAGCATTGCCTCCGCCAGGGTGGCGGTGATGGCCGAGCAGTTTACCGGCGCGAAGGTTTGCCCGCTGCGGGGACTGATTTGATGAATCCGTTTGGCGATGACATTCTTGCCGGTTCCGGTCTCTCCCTCTAGAAGAACCGACACGTCGTACCTTGCGACGTTTTCGGCCTCCTCCAGCACCCCTTCGATTGCGGACGAAGCTGCGACGATGCGCTCGGCCTTCCGGCTAAGCCAAGGCCCAGCGGTCTCGGCTGGGCCGGCCTTGGCCGCCGCAGGCGCCCTATGCCGAAGGGAGGCGGCTGCAGGCTCTCCGGCCCGGGCCGGCTCCGGGAGGGTGACTACCGGCAGCCGGGTGTTCTGAAAGTCGACCTCCTTGACCCGGTAGCTCCCGGCGGCAAAGCGGGCGGGAACCCCCTGCAGGAGCGTGGCGTTTAGGGCACCGCTTCGCACCAGAAGAAACCAGGCAGTTTGCATCTGCGGCGTCCCGGGATCCAAGAGGACGAAGAACTCGACGTTCCGGTGTGCTTCCCGCGCCTTGATGTCCTCTACCCGGGCGGCCAACTGCTCGTAGATCTCCTCGTAGTCGACGGGGGATTCAAGCTCGACGTCGACGAAACTGAAGCGGTCGAACTCCAGATCTCGCCGGGCAATCGTCTCCACGCTCCGGGCGCGCTCGACGTAGTCGGGACCGGTGCAAAAGAGAATTACCCGACCAAACTGCCGTGCCTCCAACAGCGAAAGGACCGGCCCGTATTGGTCGCTTTCCTCGATATGGGGATCGCGATTGCCGACGAAGCTCAAAAGGATGGTCGTTGCTTGCGCCATAACACTCTGACTATAGCTTCCGGGGTCGCCTTTTACCAAATCCACGAGACATATAATGCAATCGGCAGGCCAACCGGCAGGAACGCCCCGGGGCGCCCAAAGCGGGCGCCAAAAGTGGGAGGGCAAGCGCCGATGGTAACGCCGGTTTCGCAACTGCGGTTACGCAAGGCAGCTGGCAGCCGGATGCGTCGCCCTTAGTGGAGCCGGTTAGGACCCGCCGGAGGGCGCCCGGCGGCCATCCCCGGCTTGGCACCGAAACTGCTTGTTGATGGGCATGATGCAGGCTACAGCGCTCCAGCCGGGGGAGACCATCACCATCCGGTACCGGGATGCCGCGGGGGCGGAAAGCTCACGGCAGATTACGCTACTCCATAGGACCGGCCGACGCGACGGCGACAGCTACCTCCGGGCATACTGCCATCTACGCGGAGAGGAACGCACCTTCCTGGCGTCCCGGATTGTGGGGGTGGAGGGGGAAGAGCTTCGGGCGCCGGAACAGCCGTGGCCGGCCCCGACGCCGACCTCGCCGTGTGCGACTGCGCCGCTCCGGCCCGCGGCCCGGCCCCCGACGCGGGCAGGAGGGCCCAACGTTCAGGCAAAACCCACCCGCCGGGGGAACGGCGGGGCCTTCCTTCTGGGCGTGGCGATGCTCGCAGGGGCCATGTGGTGGGTCCAAGAGAGCGACGGCCGACTGCTGCCGCCGGACCCCATTCCCGTACCGGCCCCGACCCCGGCAGTGGTGCCTTCGCCCGCTCCGGTGCCCCTGCCCAGGC